>VBEE01000001.1 GCA_005881715.1 Chloroflexota bacterium
ACCGGTGCCGCGGGCACAGCTCCGGGCTCGATTGACTCCACGGCAGCGCCAACCGCAGCGGCAGACGAGACTGCGGGGGCAGTCGAGACCGCTGCTGACTCGGTTCAACCTACGGCTGCATCCGGCGCGGCAGGCACCGGTCCAGGCTCCGTCGACTCGACGGGGGCGGCGCCGAGCGGTGCAGCGGGCACGGCGCCAGGCGCCATCGACTCGACGGCAGCCCCCACTGGTGCGGCCGGGACTGCTCCCGCCTCAACCCAATCGACGGCAGCGGCACCAACTGGGGCCGCGGGCACAGCTCAAGGATCCATCGACTCAACCGCAGCGCCAACCGGTGCGGCGGGGACCGCTCCCGGCTCCGTTGATTCGACGGCCGCACCCTCCGCCGCGGCAGGCACCGCTGCTGGGTCGAACCAATCAACTGCCGCGGCCCCAACCGGTGCCGCGGGCACGGCCCCCGGCTCCATCGGCTCGACAGCAGCGCCAACGGGCGCGGCCGGGACCGCCCCCGCCTCGACCCAGTCGACGGCGGCTGCACCAAGCGGTGCTGCGGGTACGGCTCCGGGCTCGATTGACTCGACCGCAGCGCCAACCGGCGCGGCAGGTACTGCGCAGGGATCCATCGACTCGACGGCAGCAGCGACCGGTGCGGCCGGCACCGCTCCCGCATCAACCCAATCCACTGCGGCTGCGCCGACCGGAGGCGGGGGCACGGCCGCAGGCTCCATTGACTCGACCGCAGCACCATCCGGCGCGGCGGGCACCGCTCCGGCCTCGATGCAGTCGACCGCCGCGGCCCCGACTGGGGCGGCGGGGACGGCCAAAGGTTCCATTGACTCGACGGCGGCACCGTCCGGCGCGGCTGGCACGGCCCCCGCCTCAACCCAATCGAGCGCGGCGGCGCCGACTGCTGGCGCGGGGACTGCGCCGGGATCCGCCGATTCGACAGCAGCAACCGGAGCCGCCGGCACCGCGCCGGCCAGTTCGCAGTCCACGCTCGCCCCGAGCGGCGGTGCGGGCACCGCTGCGGGATCGATTCAGTCGACGGCGGCAACCGGAGGGGCCGGTACCGCGCCGGGTTCGGCCGAGTCGACTGCAGCGATGACTGGTGGAGGGGGAACGGGCGCCGGCTCAGCTGCCTCGACGGCCCCGACGGGCGGAGCAGGCACCGCACCGGGATCGACGGAGTCTACCGCGGCTGCAAGGCCTCCGGCCTGAGGAGATCCCTACCTCTTAGGTTGCGTCCGGAGGATGTCGCTCGAGATGTTCGAGCACTGGTGCGAGCGCTTCCAGCGAAGCCTCCGTCATGGGCTCGACGATGAGCTGAACGTGCCCGATCCCTTCTCGCGCATATGCGCGCAACTCGTTGGCGATGACCTCAGGACTTCCCCGAAGCGGTGATGCCTCCGCCGAAGCTTCATACACGTCGCGCCGGCCCGAGCCACCCGGCACCTCGACAAGAACGGCGACCGTCCGCTCGATCTCGCCCGGCGTGCGGCCGGCAGCGATGCAAGCATTGTCGACGGTCTCACGCAGTGGAGCGATGCCGTCGGGCCGGTTTCCCGTCTGTCGATACCAGGCGTTCCACGCATTCACGTACGGCACGGTGATCTCGAGCATGCGTTGGCCGGTCGACCCGATCAATAACGGCGGTCCGCCGGGACGCGACCGTGGGAGGAGCTCACAGTCGCGAGCGGTGTAGAACTCGCCGGCAAAGTCAACGTGGCCGTCGCGCAGCAGCGACCGAATGATGGTGAAGGCTTCCGCGAATCGGGATATGCGCCGATCGAATGGAAAGCCAAACGCCCGATACTCGGTCTCGTTCCATCCGGCGCCGAGGCCAAGGATGAGGCGTCCACCGCTGACCTCATCCACGGTCGAGGCGAGCTTGGCGAGCATGGCGGGATTGTGGAAGCTGGTGCAGGCCACCAGCGGCCCGATCGCGATGCGGCTCGTAACCGCGGCAATCCCGGCCAGCTGCGTCCAGGCTTCCCACGGGCCGCGCGCACCGTACGTGTCATCCCGGTACAGCAGATGATCGCCAACCCAGACGGAATCGAAGCCCAGTTGCTCGCCAAGTCGAACCATTGCCGAAATTTCCGGCCAGCGAACATCTCGCTCCACTTCGGGAAGCTGAAAGCCGACCTTGAGCGGGCGCGTTGGACTAGGCCTGCTTGACCTGGTAGGACTCGATGACGTCGCCTTCCTGGAAGTCCTGGTATCCGTCAACCCGGATGCCGCACTCCAGACCGGCCACGACTTCCTTGACGTCGTCCTTGAACCGCTTCAGGCCGGCGATCTGGCCTTCGTGGATCAGTTTGTTGTCGCGCAGCACTTTCGCCGTCGACCCGCTCGTGATCTTGCCGTCCTGCACGCGAGAGCCGGCGATGATGCCGAGCTTCGGGATCTTGATCGGCGTCAGGACGTCGGCGCGGCCTTCCCAGACCTGGACGAAGGTCGGCTCGTAGAGCCCCTTGATTGCCCGCTCGATGTCGTTCGTGACGTTGTAGACGACGTCGTAGCTGCGGATGTCAACCTTCTCGCGCTCCGCCGCCTTCTGGGCCAGGGCATCGGACTTCACATTGAACGCGATCACGAGCGCGTTCGACACGGCTGCCAGCAAGATGTCGGACTCGGTCACGGGACCGACGCCCTCGAAGACGACCTTGATCTGCACCTGGGGGTCCTGAATCTTCAACAAGGACCCCTTGAGCGCTTCGACCGAGCCGTTGCTGTCCGCCTTGAGCACGAGGTTCAGGTCCTTGACGGCGCCCTTGCCCACCTGGGCTGAGAGGTCGGCCAGGGTGACCCGGCGAGTCTGCGCCAGGGTGGCGACCCGATACTGCTCGGCCCGCTGGCCGGCGATGGTGCGAGCGACCTTCTCGCTGGAGACGACCTGGAAGATATCTCCTGCCGTCGGAACATCGGGCAAGCCGGTCACGACGGCGGGTGTGGCGGGTCCGGCCTCCTTCATCTTGCGGCCGCGATCATCGAGCAAGGCTCGCACTTTGCC
>VBEE01000046.1:0-437 GCA_005881715.1 Chloroflexota bacterium
ACCGGATCGCTCCGCCCAACTGAGCCTGCTCGAGCCACAGCTGAGCGACGCCCAGCGCCAGTACCTGCTGCAGGCGGACGAGGGAACCGTGGCCACGGTATTCAAGAGCGCGGGCGACATCCTTCAGGCGCTCGAAGCCAACGGGATCAAGGCTGACACCCTGAAAAGCGCCCAGGATACGGCGCAGACGCGCGCTGCCGCTCTGCATCTCGATTCGACCGGAGGGTCGGTCGTCGCCACGCTGGTGCGCGCGTACTTGAAGGTCAACTACCTCCAAGCCGAGACGGATCTGAAGCGACAGCAGGCCAGCAACGCGGTCCCGCCGGTCTTCGTGACGGTCGCCCAGGGCCAGACCATCATTCGATACGGGGACCTGGTGACGCCGTTCCAGCTCGAAGAGGCGCAGGCCGTCGGTCTGCTGGCGCCGACGACGGATT
>VBEE01000046.1:500-34381 GCA_005881715.1 Chloroflexota bacterium
CAGTTTCGGCCCGCCATCCTTAGAGACCCGCGACAACTCGCCACCCTCGGAGGCCTGATGCTCGGGCTGTTGGTCGTCGCCAAGGTGTTCGTGCCGATCAATCCCAACGCGCAGTACCTGGTGCCGATGGCCGCAGTGCCGCTGCTTGTTGCCGCCCTGATGGACACCGGGCTGGGGATCATCGTGGCGCTGGCGGTCGGATTGCTGACCGGCATCATCGCCGACAACGTGCTCCCACTGACTCTGGTGGGATTCCTGGGCGGGGCGATCGGGTCAATCTACGTTCACCGCCTCGAGCGCCTCGGCCAGTGGGTCACGGCCGGCATCCTGGTTGCGGGCGCGCAGTTCGTCACCCTGGTTTCGCTCTCGCTGATCGAGCGGCATCAATCGCTCGATGAGATCCTGGCCATCGGCTCACTCACCCTGATCAGCGGCCTCGTCTCGGCATTGATCGCGGCCGGCTCGCTCACCTTCCTCGGCGAGATCACCCGCGTCATCACGCCCATGAAGCTGTTGGAATTGATGACCCCCAACAACCCACTCCTGAAGCGATTGATGGTGAGTGCCCCCGGCACGTACAACCACTCGATCGTCGCCGCTAACCTGGCCGAGGCTGCTGCCGAGGCGGTGGGCGCCAACCCCGTCCTGACGAGAGTGGGCTGCTACTTCCACGACATTGGAAAGATTCGCCGGCCGCACTTCTTCGTCGAGAACCAGGCGGACATCGGCAATATCCACGAGAACCTCTCGCCGACGACCAGTTCCGACATCCTGAACGCACACGTGACAGAGGGCGTTGAGCTCCTCAAGCAGTACCACTTCCCGACCACGATCCGGGAGATCGTCCAGCAGCACCAGGGGACGACGGTCAAGCGTTTCTTCTACCGGCAGGCCCTGGAACAGGGCCTCGAGGTCAGGGAGGAAGACTTCCGTTACCCCGGGCCGCGGCCTCGGACGAAGGAAGCGGCGATCGTGATGATCGCCGACACCGTCGAGGCGTCGGCTCGGACCCTAAAGGATCGCAGTACGGAAGGTATCAGGGACCACGTCCACCGCATGGTCCAGGGGTTTACTCGGGACGGCCAGCTCGACGAATGCGACCTCTCGTTCCGCGACCTCCGTCTGGTGGAAGAGGCCATGGCCAATATGGTGGTCAGCATCTATCACGCGCGGATCGAGTACCCGGCGGCCATCGCCGAAACCTCGAAGGCCGGGGCCGGGGTCGACACGACCGGCGGCGGCCATGACGGAACCCTCGACGCGGACGATAAGACCATTCCCCTGCCGCGACCGTCCGCCCAGGCACGACCCAGTACGTCGTAGACGTATTCAAATCAGGGTCGCCACGGCTGGGGTGCAATGTTGAACCCCGGATTTTCGATATGTAGCTAGTGCCACTTTCGGGCTCGGTCATCGTGCTTGCCTACGTAGCGGCGGCCGCCGTGATCATCCCTGCCATCTCGATGATCGGTTTTGGTAAGGTTCCGCGCTTCCTCCGCCGGGGCATGGCGGCGACCAAGGCGCGGACGCGAATGGAAGGAACCGGCCTGCTCCTCATCGGAGCCTTCATCCTGGCCGACGCGCTGGCCGCCGATCTGGGCCGGCGCTCCACAGTCCCGCAGGATTGGATCCTGTTGGTCTGGGTCGTGCTGGCGGCGGGCCTGATCGGGATCCGTTACCTGGGTGGTCGCGTCGACCGCACGTCCGGCAAGCCCTCCGCCTGACGCCAGCCCGGTTAGGATAACCCCGTGCTCATCCAGATGAGCCGTTGGGGTCCCGCGTCACTGGCCTCGGGCGTGGATCTGGACGGGCTCAAGACCCTGCTGCAGGCTGGCGCACGGATGGTTCAGCTACCCGACGAGACCGTGACGGTCGTGACCCTGACCGGGGATGAGCACCTGCGCGAGTACAACCGACGCTACCGGGGACTCGACGAGCCCACCGACGTGCTCGCCTTCGCGGCCCGGGAGAAGCCGTCGGACCAGCGATTCCAGGCACCGCCCGGGACGGAGGACTGGTTAGGCGACATCGTGATTTCGCTGCCGCGGGCCAGGCGGCAGGCACGCGAGGCGGGTCATCCGGTGAACGACGAGGTGCGCCTGCTCGCCGTGCACGGCTTCCTCCATCTGCTTGGCTACGACCACGCCGAACCGGCCGAGGAGCTCGCCATGACGGCGCTCACCACCCGTATCCTCGGATCCTCGCCATGACGCCTCGTTCCGACGCAGAGTTCGAAGCCGAGCGGATCGGCAGCCCCAGCCGCGCCCACCGCGTCGACCTGCGCCGAACGCTCTACAGTTTCCGCCACGCCGGTCGGGGATTTCGGTGGGCGCTCTCGTCGCAAGCGAATCTGCGTGTTCACTTCGTGGCCGCCGCGGTCGTCCTGATCGCGGCGCTGGTGCTGCGATTTTCCGTCATCGAGTTCGTCGGCCTTGTCATCTGTTTCACGGTGGTGGTCGCGGCCGAGCTCTTTAACACCACGCTGGAAGTGCTGATCGATTACGCCTGGCCCGAGCACCACCCGATGATCGGGCGGGCCAAGGATGTCGCGGCTGCCGCTGTGCTGGTGGCGGCGGCCGGTGCGGCGATCGTCGGCATTCTGCTCTTCGCCCGGCACATCCTCCTCCACCTGTCGTGAGCGCGGCGGACGTCGTGACGAGCGCGCTCGACGCGCTCAGGGCGCGCGATTGGGCAGCGTTCGCTCGGCGCTTGCACCCCGACGTGGTCCATCGAACCCCGGGGGTCCCGGAACCGATCCTGGGTCGCGACGCGTTCCTCCTCCTGAGCCAGCAGGCCGTGGCACGGACGCCCGACGTCACGTTCGAGGTGGAACGCCTGGTGAGCCAGGGCGAAACGGTGGTCGTGATCGGAGAGTGGACCTATACCGGTCCCCAGGGGAGAGTGCGCCAGCCGTCGGTCAGTGTGGTCGACCTGAAGGACGGAATGATCTGGCGAGACCTGGAGTACGTGGGCCTTCAGATCTGAACGAAAGACCAGGGCGATCGTCATCCAGCAACCGCAGGCGCCCGCAGCGGCGCAGTTCAAAGACCTCGTGCAGGCCGTTGCCACCATCTGAGCGGTTCGCCGGCGTAACCCCGGTAAACTGAACGCTATCCGCGCCACTCCGTCTACCGTCGAACCACGCCGTCGCGCCGTGGTGCAGGTTTCCGCCCTCCAATACCCAGAATTCCGCCGCTATTTCGTTGGCCAGGCGGTATCCGTGGTCGGGACCTGGATGCAATCGGTGGCCGCCGCCTGGCTCGTGCTTCAGCTTTCCCACGACTCGGCGTTCGCGTTGGCAGTTTTCGGCGCCTTCAGCTACGGCCCGGTGCTGATCTTCGGGCTGTATGCGGGGACCGTTGTGGACCGTTTCTCGCATCGCGACGTTCTGCTCGTCACCCAGGCCGTGTCGCTGGCGGGCGCAGCGCTGTATGCCGTCCTCACCAGCACGCATGCCATCACGCTCCCCCTCGTCATGCTGCTCGCGGCCGCCCTCGGCGTGAACCAGGCCCTGTACTTTCCGGCCCGGCAGGCCACCGTTCTCGAGATGGTCGGTCGCGGTGAGCTGGCCAGTGCCGTCGCGCTCAACTCCACCGCCTTCAACCTGGCCCGCATTCTCGGTCCGGCCGTCGGCGGTCTCATCATCGCCACCTTCGGTGTGGCGGCCTGCTTCTGGCTGAACGCGGTGAGCTACCTCGGGGTGATCGTCGCATTGTTGACGGTGCGGCGCCGTCCGCGGACGGAGGGCCCGCCGCAAACCGCAGTGCAACTGATCGGCGAGGCGTTGCGGTACGTGGCGCGAACGCCATCCCTCGCCGGCCTCTTCTTGTTGCTGTTTGTCGCCGGAACATTTGGTGCCAACTTCAACCTGGTGTTGCCGCTGTTCACGCGGGTGGTGCTGCACGCCAACGCCGACACGCTCGGCTATCTCTTCGCGGCGCAAGGACTGGGGTCGCTGGTCGGCGCCCTGACCATGACCATCGCCGGCGGGTTTCTGCTCGAGCCCCGCCGGATCGTGATGGGCAGCCTGCTCTTCGCCGGCATGGAGCTGGTGTTCCTGGTGATGCCAGGCTTCGGCCAGGCGATTGTGCTCCTGCTCGTTATCGGATGGTCGTTTGCCGTCTATTCGATCAGCACGAACACCTTCGTGCAGGTCCGCTCGCCCGACCGGATGCAGGGCCGCATGGTCAGCCTGTACTCCATGCTGTTCATCGGCGTGACGCCGATCGGCAATATCTGGGCCGGTCTCGTCGCGCATCTGTTCGGGCCCTCGGCGGCGGTATGGATGGGTGGAGCGCTGACGGGCGTCGCCGGCCTGACCGTCCTGGGCTATTTCCTGAGCCGCCGGCCTAGCCGCGGTTGAATTCGGTCATCGCGCGCTCGAGGCCATGCTCCACGGTGTATTCGACCGCGTCCGCGACCCGCCCCACCAGCTCGGGCAGCCGAGCCCGCTCGTCGTTGGTGAACGGGCTCAGCACGTAATCGACCGCGTCCCCGACCGGCCGGCCGACACCCACCCGGATCCGGGGGAATGTCTTGGTTCCGAACGACGTAATCACCGAGTCCAACCCGTGGTTGCCCGCGGAGCTGCCGCCGGTGCGAATCCGCAGCCGGCCAAAGGGAAGGTCGAGCTCATCATGGACAACAAGGACGCGCTCCAGTGGCACGTCATATTTGGTGCGGAGGGCCTTCGCCGCCTGGCCCGAGAGGTTCATCCAGGTCTGCGGCTTGGCGACCACGAGTTCGTGCGCACCGCTCCGGACGCGGCCGGTCAGCGATTTCGCGGCGCGGTCCGTCACCCGGCCGCCGTGCCGGCGGGCGAGTTCGTCGACCACCAGAAAGCCCACGTTGTGGCGGGACCGCTCGTATTCACCGCCCGGGTTGCCCAGGCCGATCACCAGCCAGCGGTCGACTGGCGCCGGCTGAGCCGGTTTTCGCCGAAACATCGCCCGTAGCGTAAATCACCAAAAGGCGGACTCCCTCTATTCCGTTGCACTTTCGCCAGCCGTGGGCTTCCTGCATCGGCCGTTGAGCCCTCGATCGATGCGCGCCATCCTCTGGGTGGCGGGCCTTATCGCGTTGCTCGTGGCCATCGTCGGCTGGGTCGGGCCGGCCGAGCCGTACCAGGCGCCCTGGGCCTGGATCAGCTTCATCGGCATGTGCATCGTCGACGACTTCCTGCTGGGCTCCAAGGACGATGCGCGCTGGGGCGAGCTCCCGAAAGTCGCGCTCCTGGCCGCGGTCATCGTATTCCGGCGTCACCCCGAAATTACCGTGCTGGTGGCGGTCACCGCTGCGCCGCTGGCGAGCCTGCTGAAGGGCCAGACTTGGCCCACCCAGGTGACGACCACCAGCCAATGGGTGCTCGCCGCGGTCTTCGGTGCGGGGACCTTCCGGCTCGTCGGCTTCGGCGACACCGCCCACTTTGTTGCCGCGACGGCGGCCGTCATGGTGGTCTATTACGCCCTGGGCCCGGTCCTCAGCGCGACGCTGGAAGCCGGCCTTGGCGGAACCCCGCTTCGCCGCGCGTTCGCCCGTCATCGCCGGCTGGCCATCTCGCTGGAATTTGCCGGCGTGCTGCTCGCGCTGGCGTGGCGCACCCCGTTCATGGAGCCGGCCGCCTTGAAGGTTGCCGACGGCGCGCTCGTGACGGTCGCCGGAATCGTTCTCGGCTTTGTGCTGGGCGGACGATCCAGCCGCGTTTTCAAGGCCAGCCCTTCCCTGCCGGTGCGCCCGCTGTTGGGCGCGGGCGCCGTTCTGCTCCTGAGTCAACTGACGCCGTCTCCGCTTTCGTGGTTGCTGCCGCTCGCCCTGGCGATCGCGGCCGGGATCTGGGCGGCCTGGCGGCACGTCTACCCGGTCGTCTGTGGCGCCCTGGGCGCCTACTGCAACGAGCTGGTGCGGGCGGCGAATGGTGGGCGGATGCCGGTTGAAGGCCATGGCATGCTGTCGACCCTCGGGAACCGGACTGACACCTATGTCCTCAGCGGGCCGCACACAAACTTCGCCTGGCTGGACGACCGGTTCCAACTGCCTGCCCCGTTTCCCGGCATCGCCAGCGCCGGCGACATCCTGATCGCCGTCGGCATGGCGTGGTTCGTCGCGACCTTGATGTTGCGCCCCGTTCACCAGGCCGCGGCCGGTGATGCGGCGGCGGACGAGGACCTGGACGGCGCTTCCTCGGTGGACATCGCGGCCGCCTAACGCCGAGGCGAGACCCGCGCTGGGTCGAGGCGGTGGCGTTGGGTCTCAAGGCCCTTGTGTGAAGCCGGCCCGCATGGTTCTTTGGTCCGGACATGCGGATCTGGCTGCTGCTCCTCGCCCTGCTCGCGCCGGCCGGCACCGCGGCGCACCTGCCGCTGACCGGAACCCCGCCCGGTCAGGTCGAGCTGTATGAGCTCACCCCGGCGCCGGCGGTGCCCGCCATCAGGGCCCGGGCGGCGATCCTGCTCGACCTCGACAGCGGGACCACCCTTTATGCGCGCGACGCGCAGGGGCGGTTCCCGCCGGCGAGTTTGACGAAGGTGGTGACGGTGCTCACCGCTCTCGACGTGCTCGGGCTGGACCAGGTCGTCACGGTCCCCGCCTCCATCAATCAGTTGCCCTGGGATTCGACCCGCATGGGACTGCGGGCCGGCGAGCGGCTGACGGTGCGCGAGCTGATGTACGGGGTTTTCCTCAACTCCGGGAACGACGCCGCCATCACGCTGTCAGAGGCGGCCATGCCGCGGACGGCCTTTATCGCCCGGATGAACGCCAAGGCTGCGGCGCTCGGGATGACTGACTCGCACTTCGTGAACCCCATCGGCCTCGATGACGCCGGCCTGTACACGTCCGCCGCCGACCTGGCGAAAGCGGCCATCGCGCTGCGTTCCCGCTTCCCCGAGGTTGCGGCGATGGCCGCCGTGCCCGCGATCACGCTGCCGGCCAGCGCCATGCACCACGCGCTCAAGCTCTACAACCTCAACGAGCTGATCCGAACGTATCGGGGCGCGACCGGGCTCAAGACGGGCTGGACCGGACGAGCCGGCGGCTGCCTGATCGCCACCGCCACCCGCGACGGCCGGCATCTCTTGGCAGTCGTGATGGGCTCTCCGCGGGTCTTTGATGAGGTTGGTACGTTACTCGACTATGGCTTTGCGTCTCCGCCGGCGTAGCACGATCTATTTCATCTTGCTGGCCGGGTTGCTGGCGATCATCTGGGCCAGCTATCAGAGCGTCAACCAGGCAACAGCGCCGGCCGGGAAACCGTTGGGCGACTTGCTGACCGCGCTGGACGCCGGACAGGTGGCGAGTGGCGTGTTCACGACCGATGGCGAACGCGTCGACTGGGTCGACAACCACGGGGGACGGTACCGGACCCTTCTTCCCGCCGGATATTCGACAACCCTGGTCGACAAGTTTCACGAAAGCCAGGTCGCGATCGACGTGACGCAATCACCCGCGTCGAGTGTGTGGCTGGCCGTGGTGCTGCCAAATGTCATTCTGTTTCTCGTCATCGGGGGGTTCCTCCTGTACGTGGTTCGACGGATGGGCGGACGAGCTCCTCGCGTTTGATCACGGGCGCGCGATGGTAACCTAGCTCAGGCACGCCCCGGTTTTGCGCCGCGGGCGCATTTTTGCATGGCCGCCGTCTCGTGACCGACACCCTGCTCGAATTGATCGACCGCCTCCCGGCCCGTGGCCGGCTGGAGGCCTGGTGGAGCGCGCCCGCAGCGCGTCTTGACGCGCACGGCCTGCCTGCCAGCGCCCTGCCGGTGTTCGCGGCGTGGCTGGCCATCCGCGCCCGGCGGCCGGTCCTGGCCCTGGTGCCGGATCCGGAGGGATCCTTCCAGGAAGCCGGCGCCTGGTTCAGGGAGGATGTCCGGACTGTCGTTTTTCCCGCCGTTGAGACGCTCCCGTTTGATCGGCTCGCACCGGACGAGGAAACCGTGCGGCGACGGCTGGAGGCCCTCGATGCGGTGGCGTCCGGCGACCCGCTGGTCGCCTTCTCCTCCTGGACCGCGATCACCCGGCCGACGCTGGGCGTAAAGGCCCTCCAGCAGTGGGGCTTCACGTTCACACCGGGCCAGACCTACACACTCGATGACCTGCTGCGCCGTCTGACCACGCTCGGCTACCGGCGCGAGCCCCTGGTGCAGGCCCGCGGTGAGTTCAGTCTTCGCGGCGGCATCCTGGACTGCTTCCCGCCGGGGCGGCGGCGCCCGCTTCGGGCGGAGTTCTTTGGTGACGAGCTCGAGTCCCTCCGCGAGTTCGACGTCGAAGGCCAGGGCTCGGTCGGCAGCGTCGCCGCCGCCCGGATTCTGCCGGCAGCCGAGCTGATCCTGACTCCTGAGGCGGTGCATTCCGCCGACATCCCGCTTCGGGAGCTCGACTTCGGTACGGCCCTCCCCGAAGTCCGTGATCAGTGGCTGTCCGATATCGAGCGGGTTCGATCGGGCGCGTACTTCGACGGCATCGAGGGCTTCCAGGCCTACCTCGATCCCTCGCAGCCGACCCTCCTGGACCATCTGCCGGCCGGCACGTTGATCCTGGCCATCGACGCGCGACGATCGCTGGCCCAGGCCGAGCAGCGCGAAAAGGAGCTGGCCGAGCTCGTGGCGGTCGAAGTCGATCGCGGCGAGCTGCCCAAAGGGTTGCGGACGGGATTGGTCTCCCTCGCCACTCTGGGTCGAGCCGCCCAGGCCTGGCGCACCATCGATGTGGCGCGGGGTGGCGGTGAGCTGGGGTCGATCGACCTCGGCTTCGAGGCGGTGGACGCCTACGCCGGCCGGATCGACGCCTTCTCCGATCGGGTGCGCAGCGACGCGCGGGAAAAGTCGCGCGTGTTGATCGTGACCCAGCAAGAGCCGCGCCTGCGGGAGCTGCTCGAGGACCGTGACGTCTACCCGGCCGGTGGTGTGTTCGTCTGGTCGCAGACGCCGCTGATGCCGGGGCTGGTCGTGCTCGGCAACCAGCCGGTCGCCCAGGGATTTCGGGTGACCTCGCAGCAGCTCGAGGTCTATGGCGACACCGACCTCTTCGGCGGGCTACGCCAGCGGGTTCGCCGCGGCGTGGTGCGGGCACGTACCGCGAGCTTTCAGCTGGAGTTCGAGCCCGGCGACCTGATCGTCCATGTCGATCACGGCATCGGACGGTTCGTCGGCATGCGCCTGATGGGGGAGGACGGTCAGGGGCGCGAATACATGCAGCTCGAGTACGCCGAGGGCGACAAGCTGTACGTGCCGGTCGAGCACCTCGACCGCGTGCAGAAGTACGTCGGTGGCGGCGACGCGGCGCCCAAGCTGCAGCGGCTGGGCTCGGGGGAGTGGGATCGGGCCAAGCGCAAAGTCCGCGAATCGGTCGAGGAAGTCGCGCGCGATCTTCTGGATCTCTATTCGCGGCGCCAGCTCGTCGAGGGCCACGCCTTCTCCGAGGATGGCCCCTGGCAGCAGGAGCTCGAGCAATCGTTCCCCTATGACGAGACGCCCGACCAGATCCACGTCATGCAAGAGATCAAAGCCGACATGGAGGACTCGCGCCCGATGGACCGGCTGGTCTGCGGGGACGTGGGCTTTGGCAAAACGGAGCTGGCGGTGCGCGGCGCGTTCAAGGCGGTGATGGACGGCAAGCAGGTGGCGATCCTCGTGCCCACCACCGTCCTCGCGCAACAGCACTTCCTGACCTTTGGCGAGCGCTTTCAGCCGTTCCCGGTGAAGGTGGACATGCTGTCGCGCTTTCGTTCGGACGCGGAGGCGGCCGACATCTTGCGGCGATTGCAGGTGGGCGAGATCGATGTGGTGATCGGGACCCACCGCCTGCTGCAAAAGGACGTTCGGTTCAAGGATCTCGGGCTCGTCATCCTCGACGAGGAGCAGCGCTTCGGCGTCATGCAGAAGGAGAAGCTCAAGCAACTGCGGGCGTCGGTAGATGTATTGTCGCTGTCCGCCACGCCGATCCCGCGCACGCTGCACATGTCGCTGGCGGGCATTCGCGATCTCTCCGTGATCCAGACTCCGCCGGAGGAGCGGCTACCGATCAAGACCTTCGTCACCGCCGACGATGACGACCTGATCAAAGAGGTCATCCAGCGCGAATTGCAGCGCGGCGGCCAGGTGTTTTACGTCTACAACCGGGTCCAGACGATCAAGAAGGCCGAGGAGCGCGTCAAGCGATTGGTGCCGCAGGCCCGCGTCGTGGTCGGCCATGGCCAGATGCCGGAGTCGACGCTCGCCGATGTCATGGTCAAGTTCGTCAAGGGCGAGGCGGACGTGCTGGTCTGCTCCACGATCATCGAGTCGGGTCTCGATATCCCCAATGCGAACACCATCATGGTGGTCGATGCCCACCGGATGGGCCTGGCGCAGCTCTACCAGCTGAGGGGCCGGGTCGGCCGCGCCGGGCAGCGGGCCTACGCCTACTTCCTGTACAACCCGTTGAGGTCGCACACCGAGAACGCCGACAAGCGGCTCGATGTCATCTCCGAGCTGCATGACCTGGGGTCGGGCTTCAAGCTGGCGCTGAAGGATCTCGAGATCCGGGGCGCCGGCAATCTGCTTGGCACCGAGCAGCACGGCGCGATTGCCGCCGTCGGGCTCGAGCTCTACAACACGATGTTGCGCGAGGCGGTCGAATCGCAAAAAACCGGGACGCCGGTCGAGATGCCGGCCGGGCTGACGCTGGATCTTCCCGTCGAGCACTTCCTGCCACGCGAGTACGTGCCTGATGAGAAACTGCGGCTGCAGGTCTATCACGACCTGGCGGCGGTGGAGGACGAGCAGGGCCTGGAGGCGGCGGACCGCAATCTGGCTGACCGATTCGGCAAGCCGCCCGCGCCGGTTCGCAACCTTCTTTACGCGTTGCGCGTCAAGCTGATGGCCCGTGCGGCAGGCGTGGCCGCCATCGACACCGACGGCGACTGGCTGGTGATGCGCCTCCCGGCTGGCTGGAATGGCGACGAGCGCCGGTTGGAAGCGCAGTTCCGATCGATCCTCTATGTCCGGTTTGGCAAGGTGCGAATTTCCCTCACGCAGGCCGGGGCGCAATGGAAGGAGCGGTTGATCGACGTCCTGGGCGAGATCGAACGCCTGGGACGCGTCGCCATTGCCGTCTGACCTGCAGCCGAGGAGAAGTAGCATGAGGCGCGTGCCGCGCCAGGTCGTGACCACCGGTCGCAAGTGGGAGGCCATCGTGGGATACGCGCGCGCTGTGCGGGTTGGGCCGACCATCGAAATCTGCGGTTGTGCGCCGACGGCTACGGACGGGTCGACGGTGGGTGGCGCCGACGTCTACCAACAGACCCGCCAGTGCCTTCGCGTCATCGGCGAGGCGCTTGCCGGCGTCGGTGCCGGCTTTGACGACGTGACCCGGACGCGAATCTTCACCACCGTGCCGCGACGCTGGCGGGAGATCGGCAAGGCGCACGGCGAAGTCTTCGGCGCCATCAAGCCGGTGACCTCGCTGGTGGGAGTCCGCGGCCTGATCGATCCCAAATGGTTGGTTGAGATCGAGGCCAGTGCCTACCGGCTCGACTAGGCGGGCGCGGCGCACCGCGCTCTGGGGCATCATTGCGGCGGTCTTTCTCGTCGGAACCGGCGTCGGCTCCGTGCTGCCCATCTTGCCCCTGTTCCTTCGTGAGCGGGGCGGCTCCTACGCCATGGTCGGCGTCGTGGTGGGCGCGAACCTCGTGGCGCAGTTCATCGCGCAGTATCCGGCGGGCCGCCTCTCCGACCGGGTGGGCCGGGCGCCGCTGATGATCGGCGGTCTGGTGGTGGCCGGGGCGGCGATCGCGGCCTTCGCGCTGCCACTGTCGATCGGCTGGCTGATCGGGCTGCGCTTCATCCAGGGTTTGGGGGCCGCGGCGTTTCGACCGGGCGCGCGCGCCCTGGTGGCCGACCTGGTGCCCGAAGGCGAACGGGGGATCGCGTATGGCTGGCTGTCAGGAGCGGACACGGCTGGCCTGATCTTTGGCCCGGCGCTGGGCGGCGTCCTGGCGGTATTCGGCCGCGCGGTCGTCTTCGAAGTGACCGGGCTCGCCATGCTGCTCGCCGCCGTGGTGGTGGCCTTTGCCCTCGATGTCCGGCGTCCGTCAAGCACCGCACCTCCGATCGCACGCGCTGCCACTGTGGGCGACACGCGGCGAGTCGGCGCGGCGGCCGTGCGCGGATTGGTCATGCTGTCGATCGGGATCGGGTTCCTCTACGGCATCTACAACGTGGTGTGGAGTCTCTTCATGAAGACGATCGGCGCGACGGATTGGGAGGTGGGCCTGTCGTTTTCACTCTTCGCGCTGCCGCTTGTGCTCACCGCGCCGGTCGCCGGCTGGGCGGCAGACCGCGTCGATCGCCGGTGGCTGAGCGCGGGCTCGACCGCATCGACGGCGCTGATCGCGCCCATCTATCCCCTGTTGCACAGCGTCCCCGCGGTGATCGGCGTTGGCGTGGTCGAGGCATCAACGGCCGCCTTTGCGGAGCCGGCCATCAATGCGTACCTGATGAGCGCGGTAGCCGCGGATCAACGCGGGCGAGCCGCCGGCACGGTGGGGACGGCGGAGACGGCCGCCAAGGCGGCGGGTGCGCTGTTGGGCGGTGGACTCTTCGGCCTCGGGGTCTGGGTGCCCTTCGTCGTGTCGTCGGTCGCCGGGCTGGCGTTTATCCTCCTCGGAGTGCCCTGGCTGCGGGCCGCTGGGCGCGATGTGCGCGTGCGACCCGTGCTGGCGGTGGCCGGGCGTGGCTGACGACATCGAGCGGCTGGCAACCCTGGTTGATGTGGTCCGGCAACTCCGCTCGCCCCAGGGGTGCCCATGGGACCGCGAGCAGACGCACGCCTCGCTGCGGGCGACCTTGCTCGAGGAGGCCTATGAAGTGCTCGAAGCGATCGATGAGAAGTCGATCGTCAAGCTGCGAGAGGAGCTGGGCGATGTCCTGCTGCAGGTGCTGATGCAGGCCCTCATTGCCGACGAGGCCGGTGAGTTCACCCTGGGCGATGTCGCGGATGCGGTTCGTGAGAAACTGGTCCGGCGCCACCCGCATGTCTTTGGATCGACGGTGGTCAGTGGGTCCGACGAGGTGGTTCGCAACTGGGAGGCTCTCAAGGCCGTCGAGTACGGCAGGGAGTCGGCTCTCGACGGCGTACAGCGGTCGATGCCGGCATTGCAGTGGGCCTGGTCCCTGCAGCGGCGAGCGGCCAATGTCGGATTCGATTGGCGTGACGTCGAGGGCGCGCTCGACAAGGTGCGTGAGGAGCTCGACGAACTGCGACAGGCGCCCACGCCCGAGGCGCGCGAGGCCGAATTTGGCGACCTCCTGTTCACGATGGTCAATGTCGCCCGGAAGCTTGGCATCAATCCGGAGGACGCCCTGCGCGGCACGACGGGGCGGTTTGAGGCGCGGTTTCGCATGATGGAGCAGCAGGCCCGCGCGGACGGGCGAGCCCTGCGGGATCTGCCGATCGAGGACCTGGACCAGTACTGGGAAGCCGCCAAGCGCAATCAGTGACGCCATTACCCGCTGGCGGCCTTGCCAACCCCGGTGACCCTGCCTATAATCTGTCCGTTTCGGGCCGGCTTGATTAAACAACGAACCCAGATCACGTCTTGAGCACTTCCGAGCCAAAAGCCTCCCGCGCGAAGGTTCACCTCGCCGCGCCCGATCGCCTGATCTGGCTCGTCGTCGGCGGGATCGTTCTTTGGGGAGTGTGGGCGTTCGGATCGGAGCTGATGCTGAACCTTCGACTGAATCACGAGGTGCAATCACTGCGCCAGGGGAATGCGCAGCTGGCCGCCTCGAACGATCAGACCCAGAAGGAGCTGGCGGTGGGAGGTTCACCGTCGGCCATGGAGGAGGCCGCCCGCAAGGCTGGCTTCGCTCGGCCTGGCGAACAGGTTTATGTCATCGTTAAACCAAGTGGTTCGGCATCAGCGGTGGCGGCTGGGGGATCGACCCCACCGGGGAGTGGGCCAGCTGCCGCAGGGCGGCCTGGAGCCGGCAAGCGCGACGGCGGCGTGATCGGAGCAATCGAGGATTTTTGGAGGAATCTATGGCATTAGGAGGGTCTGCGGGTTAGGTGGCAGTGACGCCTGGGACGGTGGTGGAAGGGACGGTCGTCGGGATTACGAACTTCGGGGCGTTTGTCCAGATCGAGGGAGCGGGGACGGGGCTGGTTCATATATCTGAGATCGCGAACGAGTATGTGCGCGATGTCAACAACCACGTCAAGATGAACGACAAGGTCAAGGTCAAAGTCCTGAATGTGGACTCGACCAACGGAAAGATGGACCTCTCGCTGAAGCAGGCCGCGGTGCCGGATGGGCCGGCTGGGATGTCGGCGCCGGTGCTGCCGCGCTCCTACCGTCGCGGCGGTCGCGGCAAGCGCGAGCTACCGGAGGGCGCCGACCCGGTGTTCGAGGAAAAGCTCTCCAAGTTTCTGAAGACCAGCGAAGAGCGCCTGCTCGACATCAAGCGGAACCTCGAAGCCAAACGGGGCGGCCGCTTCAAATAGCGCGAGCCGCGCTCGCTTGACGGGGCCGTTGCGGCGCGCCTAGAATTACCGTCTCGCCTCAATGAGAGGCTGCGCGCGGCGTGGAGCAGTGGAAGCTCGTCGGGCTCATAACCCGAAGGTCGCGAGTTCGAATCTCGCCGCCGCAACCAAGCAACGAAGAGAAGAGGAGCCCGATGGCTCCTCTTCTTATTTCCGGGCGCTGATGATCGCCCACTCCGATCGCTGCGACAGCGCGATCGTCCGGTCCTGCGCCAGCATCTCTTCCAGGCGCTGCAGACCGAGGCGGTACTCGAGGGGCGGCAGCATGGCGAGCGTCGAGATATAGCGGCCGCGCACGCGGTCGACCACCTCGGCAATCTCCATCCGGCGCACCTCCTCGCGGACCTCGACCCGGATCCGGGCCAAACCGGCCCGGCGCAGTTCGTCGCTCAACACGTCGACGGCGGGAAATCGCGGCCGGTCGATGATGGCGATGCTCGGAAAGAAGGCGTTCAGATAGAACTCCTCGACGTGCCGCGGCGTGAAGGTCCAGATGCACAGCTGCCCGGCACGCTCGCCGGGACGCAGCACCCGCCGTGCTTCACCGAAGGCGCGCGTCCGCTGGCGCAGCAGATGGATCACCATCACCATTACCACCAGTCCGGCGGTCCCGTCCGCGACCGGGAGTCGATAGGCGCTGCCCCGCACCCACTGCACGCGCCCGGCGACATCCTTGGCCCGCGCCACGTCGAGCATGCGAGCCTCGGTATCCACCCCCATCACGCGCGCCGGTGTCAATCCCGCCATTGGCAGCGTCAGGCGGCCCGTGCCACAACCAACCTCGACCACAAGATCGCCGGCGCCGACTGCCGCCTCCCGCAGCATCGCGTCGAGTCGCGCGCGATCGTCAGCGGACAGCGGGCGCAGCGCGTCGTAAGTGGGTGCAATTCTGGCAAATGATGGCGACATCCTTGCTAAACTAACCGATGCTCTGGGCGGAGTAGCTCAGTGGTAGAGCAACCGGCCCATACCCGGTATGTCGCAAGTTCGATCCTTGCCTCCGCCATTCCGATGATGCTTCCCAGCCGCATCGCCGTCGCCATCAGTCTGCATCGCATCCTCGAGCCTGGCGAGCGTGTGGTGGTCGCGGTGTCGGGCGGACCCGACTCGCTGGCGCTGCTTTCCATCTTGCGCGAGATTCTTCCGGCACGGCCGCTTCATCTCACCGTCGCGCATTTCGACCACGGCTGGCGGGCCGACAGCCAGGATGATCGCGACTTCGTCGCCTCGATGGCGGCGACGTGGGGCTTTGACTTCCATACCGCGCGCGCGCCGACCGGCACCCCGCACACGGAAAACGCCGCCCGGACCGCGCGGTATGCCTTCCTCCGGCAGACGGCAACCGAGACGAACAGCACCGCCATCGCGCTCGGCCACACGCGGGATGACCAGGTGGAGACCCTCCTCCTCCACCTGCTTCGCGGCAGCGGTTCGCGCGGGCTCGGCGCGATGCGCCGGCGCGACGGCGACCTTGCCCGGCCGCTGCTCGACATCGCGCGGCACGACATCGAGGCCTACTTGAGCCGGCTCCATCTCACACCCCGCCGCGACGCGACCAACGCGGACCCGCGTTTCACCCGCAACCGGCTGCGTCAGGCGCTCCTCCCGGCGATCGACGCCTTCGATCCGGCGGCGCGCGAGCTGCTGGCCCGCACCGCCGACATCCTCAGCGAGGAGGATCGCTTCCTCGACGCCCAGGTGGCGGGCCTTCCCGAGGACATTGCCAGGGACCGCGACGCCTTCGCCAAACTACCGCCGGCTCTCCAACGTCGCGCCATCCGCCGCCTCATTCCCGATGCCGGGTTCCGGGAGATCGAGGCCGCCCGCGCGGCGCGCAGTGATTCCCTCCCCCGCTTTGCGGGGGAGGGTCGGGGTGGGGGCATTGTGACGGCCGTCACCTGCCGCTGCGATCCAGCAACGTTCAAGGCCCGCGACCAGGTCGCTCACCTCGACGCAGACCTCGTGCGGCTGCCCCTTACGGTCGCCACCCGTAAACCGGGAGACCGGATGCGTGCGCTCGGCCTCAAGGAGCCCAAGCGGCTGCAGGACATCCTGGTTGACGCCCATGTTCCGAGACAGGTCCGTGACAGCCTGCCGGTGGTCTCGGACAGCGAGGAAATCGTCTGGATTCCAGGCGTCACCGTGACCGAAAGCAAGCGCGTAACGTCGGCGACACGCCGCCAACTCCATCTCGAAATCGTGCCTTCCTGAACTCGTTCTGCTTCGTGCCGACTAACAGGTTCCTTAAAAATCCGGTGTTAAGATAGCGTGGCCATGAGAGGCCGAAACCGCAACATCTTTTATTTCATCCTGCTCGCAGGTTTGCTGGCGATCATCTGGGCCAGTTACAAGAGCTTCAACACCGTCGCCGGACCCCAGGAGAAGTCGACCTTCGATCTGATCCAGGCGGCGGACAACCACCAGATCGACCATGCCACCATCAAGTCCAATGGTTCCGAGGTTGCGTGGGATTACCAGGGCAACCACTACAAGACGACCTTCCGCGACTCCTTCCAGATCGAGACCATCCTGCGCGAGGACAAAGTCAACTTCAACACCGAGCAACCGAGCTCATCCAACCTCCTGCTCTCGGTCGTCCTGCCCAACGTCATTCTCTTCCTGGTGATCGGTGGCTTCATGTGGTACATGCTTCGCCAGACGCAGAGCGGCAACAACCAGGCGATTTCCTTCGGTCGCAGCCGGGCGCGTCTCCTGAGCGGCGACAAGCCGGCGGTCACCTTCAACGACGTCGCGGGGGTGGAGGAGGCGAAGCAGGAGCTCACCGAGATTGTCGAGTTCCTCAAGTTTCCCGAGAAATTCACGGCCCTGGGGGCGCGCATCCCGAAAGGCGTCCTCATGGTGGGGCCGCCCGGTACCGGCAAGACCCTGCTTTCCAAGGCCGTTGCCGGCGAGGCCGGCGTGCCATTCTTCAGCATCTCCGGCTCGGAGTTCGTCGAGATGTTCGTCGGGGTCGGCGCCTCCCGGGTGCGCGACCTGTTCGACCAGGCCAAGAAGAACTCGCCCTGCATCGTCTTCGTCGATGAGATCGACGCCGTCGGCCGCCAGCGCGGCGCCGGCCTCGGCGGCGGCCACGACGAGCGCGAGCAGACCCTCAACCAGCTGCTGGTCGAGATGGACGGCTTCGAGACCAACACCCACGTGATCGTGATCGCGGCCACCAACCGGCCCGATGTCCTCGACCCGGCGCTGCTGCGGCCGGGTCGGTTCGACCGTCATGTCACGCTTGATCGTCCGGACATCCGCGGACGCCGCGCCATCCTCGAGGTCCATGCCCGCAACAAGCCCTTCGACGGCCAGGTCGACCTCGAAGTGCTCGCTCGCCAGACCCCCGGGTTCAGCGGCGCCGACTTGAGCAACCTTATTAATGAGGCCGCGATCCTGGCGGCGCGCAACAAGCCGTTCGATGGGCAGGTCGACCTCGAAGTTCTCGCCCGCCAGACGCCGGGATTCAGCGGCGCCGACCTGAGCAACCTTATTAATGAGGCGGCGATCCTTGCCGCGCGCAACAACAAGAAGGCAATCGGCCAGCTCGAGCTCGAGGAAGCGATCGCGCGCGTGATCGCCGGCCCCGAGCGGAAGTCGCGCATGATCACTGAGCGCGAGAAGAACGTCATCGCGTACCACGAGATCGGCCACGCGCTGGTCGCGAAGTCGCTGCCGAATGCCGACCCGGTGCACAAGGTCTCGATCATCTCGCGCGGCATGGCGCTCGGCTGGACGATGCAGCTCCCGACGGAGGACCGCTATCTGGTCTCGCGCAGCGAGCTCAACGACGACATGGCGGTCATCCTTGGCGGTCGGGTTGCGGAGGAGCTGATCTTCGGCGACATCACCTCGGGTGCCTCGGACGACATCGGTAAGGCCACCAAGCTCGCCCGCCGCATGGTGACCGAGTGGGGCATGTCCGACAAGCTGGGCCCGCTCACGTTCGGGCACAAGGAGGAGCTCGTCTTCCTGGGCCGCGACCTCGGCGAGCAGCGGAATTACAGCGAAGAGGTCGCCGGCGAGATCGACCAGGAAGTCCACCGCCTCGTCGATGCCGGCTACCAGCGCGCCAAGAAAATCCTGACCGAGCGCCGCGACAAGCTCGTGCAGCTGGCGGAATACCTCAAGACCGAAGAAACGATTGAGGGCTGGCAGATGGACGCTGTCATCAACTCGCCGGACGGCAAAGTGCCGCCGGTGCCGGAGCGGCCCAAGGCCGAAACGCCCCGACCGGCGCCGACGCAGCCCAAGGCCGACGACCGCGGACCCGAGATCCCGCCCGGCCGCCTGGAGCCGACGCCCGCCTAAACCGGCGTTCGCCGCTCGCGTAGGACGATCGGTTGCCGGCGCGTTATATTGGAAGCGACCGCTTGGATCATGTGGACCGAGACGGAATCATGCAGAAGCCGACCATCGCGATCATCGGACCCGGCCGTGCCGGTTCCGCGCTGGGGCGGGCACTCCGCTCGGCCGGCTATCCCATCGCCGCCATCGGCGGCCGCAACCCGGATAACGTCCGCAACCTGGCTCAGGAGCTCGGCGCCCGCGCCTGCCAGAGCCCGGCCACGACGATCGATCTTGCCGATCTGACCATCCTCGCCGTCCCCGATGACGTCATCCTGTCGCTGGCGACCGACATGGTCGACTCCCTCTGCTCCGCGGCGGGCAGGTCGGTTGTTCACCTGAGCGGAGCCCAGGACCGCGCCGCCCTGCGCCCTCTGGCGGAGCAGGCCGGCCTGCGAACGGGGGTCTTCCATCCCTTGCAAACCTTCCGCCGCGGCCCGCAGGCGGCAGAGAATGTGGCCGGTACCTACTTCGGGATCGACGCCGAGCCGCAGTTCCGCGATCAGCTGACGCAGCTCGCGCTGGGTATCGGCGGCCATCCCTTCGACCTCAGCGGCATCGACCGCGCGCTCTATCATGCCGCGGCCGTCTTCGCAGCGAACTATCCGACCACACTGCTCGCGGAAGCGATCGCGCTCGCCTCGCAGGCGGGGCTCGAGGCGGAGACGGCGCGACAGGGAATGACGACCTTGCTCGCGGGCGCCGTCAAAAATCTGGGCGAGCTCACGCCCGCCGAGGCGATCACCGGCCCGGCGTCGCGCGGCGACCAGGGCACGATCCAGCGACATCTCGATGCGCTGAAGAAGGATCCGGAGCTGCAACGGCTTTACCAACTCCTCGCCGAGCGCACGAAACAGCTCAACCCCGACAAGGAGGCGGCCGCATGACGACCAGCATCCGCGACTTGCGTAAATGGAAGACCGAAGGTAAGACGTTCACGATGCTTACCGCCTACGACTACACGACCGCACGCTGGCTCGATCGCGCCGGCATCCCGGTGCTGCTGGTGGGTGACAGCCTCGGCATGACCATGCTCGGGTACCCCGACACGCTCAGCGTCACCATGGACGACATGATCCGCCACGCCAGCGCCGTCGTCCGTGGAGCGCCGAACGCGCTGGTGATCGGCGATCTGCCATTCATGGCGTATCACGCGTCGGCGGAAGACGCCATCCGCAACGCGGGCCGCTTTCTGCAGGAGGCGCGCGTCCAGGCGGTCAAGATGGAAGGCGGCGGGCGGGTCGTCGAGTACACGCGGCAGCTCGCTGCCATGGGTATCCCCGTGATGGCGCACCTCGGCCTGACGCCCACCTTTGTCAACCAGTTTGGCGGGTATCGGGTCCAGGGCCGCAGCGATGAGGCCGCGGAGCAGATCCTCAACGATGCGAAGGCCCTCGAAGAGGCGGGGGCGTTCGCCGTCGTACTGGAGGGCATCCCAAGCGCCCTGGGCGAGCGGGTGACGAAGGCGCTGGCGATTCCCACGATCGGCATCGGCGCCGGGCCGCGCTGCGACGCCCAGGTGCTCGTCATTCAGGACGTCCTCGGACTGACGCCCGACCACGTCGCGAAATTTGTTCGCCAGTACGCCAAACTTGGCGAGGCGATCGAGGCCGCCGCTCGCGAGTTCGACCAGGACGTGCGGACCGGCGCCTTCCCCACCCCTGAGCACGAGTACTCCGCCCGCTAAACCGCTCCTCATCGAGTCGGCGATGGCCATGCAGGAGCAGGCGATCGCCTGGCGTCAGGCCGGCGAGGATATTGGCTTCGTCCCCACGATGGGCGCGCTCCACGCGGGGCACGAGCGGCTGGTGACGCGTGCCCGGCGGGAGAACCAGCGCGTGATCGTCAGCATCTTCGTCAACCCAACCCAGTTCGGGCCCAATGAAGACTTCGCCAGCTATCCCCGTTCCTTCGAGGCGGATCGTGCTCGGCTGGAGGCGCTCGGCGTGGACGCAATCTTCAATCCGTCAGTCGACCAGATCTATCCGTCCAGCTTCAAGACCCGGGTCGATCCCGGGCCGCTCGCCGAGCTGCTGGAGGGAAAAAGCCGGCCGGGCCACTTCGCCGGCGTGCTCACGGTCGTGCTCAAGCTCTTCCAGCTGACCCAGCCGAAGCGCGCCTATTTCGGCCAGAAGGACTTCCAGCAGGTGGTCCTGGTGCGCCAGCTGGTTCGCGACTTCGCGCTCCCGGTCCGGATCGTGGCGGTGCCCACCGTTCGTGAGCCGGACGGCCTGGCGATCAGCTCGCGCAACGCCTACCTTGGGCCGCCGCAGCGGGCCGTGGCGCCTTCGATCCACAATGCGCTGGACGGAGCGTCCAATGCGTTCGGCGCCGGTGTGACCGACCCCGCCGAATTGGAGGCGATCGTGCGGCACCTCCTCGACGGTACGCCTGGCGTGGCGATCGACTATGTGGCGGTGGTCGACGATACCACGCTCCGTCGCCCGGTCCGGACCATTGCGGGCAATGTTTTGGCGGTCGCTGTTAAACTTGGACCAATCAGATTGATCGACAACGTCGTTTTAGGAGCAGAGCGCCTCTGAGTTCAGTCCGGCGCTCGAAAGCGAAGGGGCGCGCAACAACTTCAAAGGTCAAGGCGAAGCCGTCCGTGAAATCGGCACGCCCGAAGTCGGCGGAGCCCGCCCGCAAGGGGTCCTCGGTCGCCCGGAAAACGGCGGTCGCCACCCGATCGGCCTCGAAGCCGGCCGCCCAGCGCAGCCAGCCCGCCCCCCCGCCAACCCCCCTGCCGCCTCCGCCGGTGGTTGCCCAGCCAGCGCCGGTCCAGCCGCCCCTGGCGCCGGGCGTGCCCATCATGCCCTTCCCCCGGCCGACCATCCTTGGCCTGGGGTCGCCCTGGCGGACCGCCGGGCGCCCGCCCGGGATGCCCCCGCGTCCCAGCCCGCCGCCCCACCCGCCGGCGGCCCAACCGCGGCCGGCCGCCGTCCCGGTCGTCACCATGAAATTCCCGATGAGTGCGGTCGACAAGCTGATCAAGGAGGCGCTGGCCGAGGACGTCGGTGACGGCGACCTGACGAGCGAATCACTCTTTCCTGGAAAGGTGAAGGCGCGCGGCAAGCTGATTGCCAACGAAGAAGGCGTCCTCGCTGGGCTGCCAATCTTCAAGCGGGTTTTCGAGCTGGTCGACAAGAACATCACGTTCGAGCCGCGTGCCACCGACGGCATGGCGTTGGCCGGTGGCCAGCTGGTCGCCCGGATCTCGGGGCCCGCGGTCAGCGTCCTGCGAGCCGAGCGCACCGCGCTGAACTTCCTGCAACTGCTGTCCGGGATCGCCTCCCAGACCGCGAAGTTTGCCAACGCCGTCAAGGGGACCAAGACGCGCATCCTCGACACCCGTCGCACAACCCCGGGCCTGCGGTTCCTGGAAAAGTACGCGGTCGAGGTCGGCGGCGGCGTCAGCGTGCAGAAGGGGCTGGCCGATCGGCTGGTCGTGACCGAATCGCACCTGGCGCTCAGCGAGGGTGTCCCGAACATCGTCAGGCAGCTGCGCAAGGCACACCCGGGCAAGCGGATCGAGCTCACCGTGACGAACATGCAGGAGCTCGACCAGGCGTTGATGTCGAAGGTCAATGTGCTCTTGCTGGAGAACTTCCCTCCGGGCCAGGTTCGGCAGGCGATCGCGCTGGTGCAGGGGCGTGCCAAGGTGGAGATCACCGGCAAGGTCGGTCTTGACAACGCGCGAGCCTATGCCCTCGCCGGCGTCGACTACATCTCGGTCAGCCAGCTGACGCAATCCGTGAAGGCGTTCGACTTCAGTTTCCGCGTCACGCGATGAGCGAACCTGAGATTCGTGAGTTGTACCGCCGTCTGCTGGACGGCTGGAACCGCCGCGACGGCGCGGCCTTTGCGGCGCCATTCGCCGAGGATGGCGACGTGGTCGGATTCGACGGCAGCCAGATCTCGGGTCGCGCCCGGATTGCCGCGGAGATGGAGCGCATCTTCAACGACCATGCGACCGGTACCTACGTCGGCAAAGTCCAGGGCGTGCGGATGCTCGGTCCTCAAACCGCGGTCGTGCGGGCGGTGGCGGGGGTCATTCCGGCGGGGCACGCAGACCTTGATCCCAAACTCAATTCCGTGCAAGCGCTCGTCGCCGAGCAATCTGATGGCCGGTGGCAGATCGTCCTTTACCAGAACACGCCGGCGCAGTTCCACGGCCGCCCGGACCTGGCCGAGAGCCTGACGAGCGAGCTGCGAAGCCGGTTAGTGGTAGACGGGGGCCGCGACCGGCGCTAGTTCGGGCAGCGGGCGGCGTTTGCGCCGGGTGTCCAGGATTTCACAGGCGAATCGATATCCCTCGTGCAGGTAGAAGTCGGTGGCGCTGAAATCCATGGAGTGGCGTAAGAAGCCGGCGTCGGGCCGCAGGTGGATGATCTCGACCGACCGCCCCATCTGCTTGATCGTCCAGCGAGTCCGGTGCTGGGCGGCGATCTGGAACGTATGGTCGACGATGGCGTTCATCGATCCCAGCGGTGCGGGCAGCCGCCCTGCATAGCCGGAGTCCAATACGTAAATCCGCCGGGCTCCCAGCTCGATGGCGGTGTCGAGCCCGGTCGGATCGACCAGCCCGCCGTCCACGTGTTGCCTCCCCTCGATGATCACCGGCGGGAAGACGCCGGGGATTGCCGACGACGCCAGCACCGCCGGTCCGAGCGGACCGTGCGAGAACACCGCCTTCGTTCCCAGCGTCAGGTCGATGGCGACAGTGTGGAGCGGCACCGCCAGGTCTTCGAAGTTGTGCACTTGCAGGTGCCGGGCAACGAACCGGGACAGCCCGCCGCCTTCATAGAGCGACGGTTTGCGCCGCACCATGTTCCGGGCGGCCCGCCACCAGACGATGTCGAGCGTGCGGCGCGTCACCTGGCGCCAGACTTCCTCCAGCTTCTTTACCCACTCCAGGTCGGGGCGGTGGGCAAGCCAGGCACCGTTCCAAGCGCCGATCGACACCCCCACCACGAAGTCCGGCGTGATGTCCCGCTCGATCAGGGCCCGCAGCATGCCGACCTGGACGGCCCCGCGCGCCCCACCCCCCGAAATCGCAAACGCGGTCCTGTCCCGCCGCAAGTGCAGCATGCCCAGTTTTAGTTTATGCAAGCATTGGACGCTACGTCTATTCCTGACTTCACATTCGACCTTCACGCGCGCGCGGAGAGCGCATCATGCTGCTTGCTATACTTCGGTGTGACTCGCGCTCCTGCCTACAACCTGACGACCAACGAGTTCCAATAACACAAGGTGGTGGCCTACTGGATTGTCTGAATTCGAGCTTTCTCAGGACTCGTCCGACTCGCAGAACGGAAGCGCAGCGACGATGGAGGAGTTCCTCAATCAGGAGGAAGCTTCTAACAAGCGCCTAGCCCACGGCGACATCATCGACGGCGTCGTCGTCCGGGTCGATCCCGATGAGGTCCTGGTCGATGTCGGCTCGAAATCCGAAGGGGTAATCTCCAGCCGGGAGCTGGGCACCCGCGAGGCCGGGACCCCCGACCTGCATTCCGGTGACCGGATCAAGGTCTTCGTCCTCCAGCCTGAGAATGAGGACGGCAACGTCGTCCTCTCGTTGCGTCGGGCGCGCGCGGAGTCGGTCTGGGTCAAGGCGCAGGAGCAGCAGGTGTCCGGCGAGATGATGGATGCCGAGGTGCGCGAGCAGAATAAGGGCGGGCTGATCGTGAACATCCTGGGCCTGCGCGGCTTCCTGCCCACCTCTCAGGTCTCCCGCACCTACAGCGCGAACCTGCAGGAGCTGGTCGGGCAGCGGATCGGCGTCAAGATCCTCGAGGTCAACCGCAAGCGCAACCGGCTGATCGTCAGCCAGAAAGCCGCCTTCGACGAGGACCGCGCCCGCCAGCGTGGTGAGCTGTTCGAAAAACTCAAGGTCGGCGATGAGATCGAGGGCAAGGTGTCGGGCCTGACCACTTACGGCGCCTTCGTCAATCTGGGCGCCGCCGACGGCCTGATCCATATCTCCGAGCTCTCCTGGGACCGGGTGGCGAATGTCGCCGACGTCCTCCAGGTCGGCCAGGACATCCGGGTCAAGGTCATCAAGCTGGATCCGGATACGTCGCGCATTTCCCTCAGCCTGCGGCAGCTCGGTCAGGACCCCTGGGATCACATCGAGAAGCGGTTTCCGCCCGGCGCCATCGTGGAAGGCGAGGTGACCAAGATCAAGAAGTACGGGGCCTTTCTCCAGATCGGCGACGGCATCGAGGGTCTGTTGCACATCTCGGAGCTCGCCTGGGAGCACGTCGAGCACACCGAAGATGTGGTCCAGGTCGGCCAGAAACTACGGGTCCGCGTGTTGCAGGCGGATCGGAGCCGCCGGCGGATCAGTCTCTCGCTCAAGCAGGCCGAGGAACCCGCCGACGGTGGCCGCCCCGAGGCTGGAGACGTGTCCGATTATCCGGGCGAGATCGAGCGGGTGCCGGAGAGTGAGCGCGCGCCCGTCTACGCCGAGGTCAGCGCAGCCCCGCAAGAATAGCGGCAATCGGCAGTCGCCACGCTAAGGGATTATTAGAGTCTGGCGCGTATTCACGCCGAATTTGCGCTATGCTTCCGAGAACGATTGTTTAGGCATACCCGCGGAGTGGTAACTCCCTAACGTCTCAGCAGGCGGGCCGTCCCGCAGTTCGAGTGCGAAAGTCTTGCGAGAATCCGGGTATCGTAATAACTAGCAGACAAGTCAGTCGGAGGATTTTGGTTGTACCCCTTTGAACGATTTACGGAGCGAGCGAAGAAGGTCCTGACGCTGGCCCAGGAAGAGGCCGAGCGCTCGCACCATTCCTATATCGGCACCGAGCACCTGCTGCTCGGATTGCTGCGCGAGGGCGAAGGCCTCGCCGCCAAGGTGCTCAACAACCTCGGCGTCGAGATCAACAAGGTCCGCGCCACCATCGAGTCGGTGCTGGGGCGTAACGAACGCATCATCATCCAGCAGATCATCCCCACCTCCCGGGTGAAGAAGGTCATCGAGATCTCCTTCGAGGAAGCCCGTCGGATGGGCAACAACTACGTCGGCACCGAGCACCTGTTGCTCGGGCTGCTGATCGAGGGCGAGGGCATCGCCGCTCACGTGCTCGAAGACCTGGGCGCGAACCTGGAGAAGGTCCGCGGCGAGATCGATCGGTTGCTCCACGAGAGCGGCCTCGATGAGGAAGCGACCCAGAGCAAGAAGCCGTCCAAGACACCGCTGCTCGACCAGTTCTGCCGCGACCTCACCGACCTGGCCGCCAAGAACACGCTCGACCCCGTGATCGGTCGCGAGACGGAGATCGAGCGGGTGGTGCAGATCCTGTCGCGCCGGACGAAGAACAACCCGGCGCTGATCGGGGAGCCCGGCGTCGGCAAGACGGCGATCGCGGAGGGCCTCGCCCAGCAGATCGTCCTCGGCAACATCCCGGAGTCGCTACGCGGCAAGCGAGTGCTGACGCTCGACATGGGTGCACTGGTCGCCGGCACCAAGTACCGCGGCGAGTTCGAGGAGCGCTTGAAGAAGATCCTGGACGAGATCCGGTCCAGCCGGGAGGTCGTGCTCTTCATCGATGAGCTGCATACCCTGGTCGGCGCCGGCGCCGCCGAAGGCGCGATCGACGCGGCCAACATCCTCAAGCCCGCGCTCGCCCGCGGCGAGATCCAGTGCATCGGTGCCACCACCCTGAACGAGTACCGCAAGTACATCGAGAAGGACGCCGCCCTCGAGCGGCGCTTCCAGCCCGTCTTCGTCGACGAGCCGTCGCTCATCGAGACGATCTCCATCCTGCACGGCGTCAAGGCCCTCTACGAGAAGCACCACCGGGTCAAGGTCACCGACAAGGCGATCAAGGCGGCCGCCGAGCTGTCGGTCCGCTACGTATCTGACCGCTCCTTGCCGGACAAGGCCATCGATCTGATGGACGAGGCGTCGGCGCGCGTCCGCATGAAGTTGACGACGACGCCGCCGGAACTGAAGACGATGCAGAAGGAGATCCGCGAGCTCCAGATCAAGAAGGAAGAGGCGATCGCCAATCAGGACTACGAAACGGCGGCCTCCTTCCGGGACAAGGAGAAGAAGCTCAAGGATAAATACGTCAAGGAAGAGATGGAGTGGCGCGACAAACTTGGCGCCACCGTCCCCGAAGTGGACGAGGAGAACATCGCCGAGATCGTCAGCTCCTGGACCGGCGTGCCGGTGTCGCGCCTCGTCGAGGAGGAGACCACCCGACTGATGCGGATGGAGGAGGACATCCACGCCCGTCGGCACGCGCCGGCCTCAAGGACACGAAGCGGCCGATCGGCTCGTTCATCTTCCTCGGGCCGACCGGCGTCGGCAAGACGGAATTAGCCCGACAGTTGGCCCGCTTCCTCTTCGACAACGAGGAGGCGATCGTCCGCCTCGACATGTCGGAGTTCATGGAGCGCCACACGACGGCGCGGCTGGTCGGTTCACCGCCCGGCTACGTCGGCTACGACGAAGGCGGCCAGCTGACCGAGGCGATCCGCCGGCGGCCCTATTCCGTGGTGCTGTTCGACGAGATCGAGAAGGCGCACCCGGAAGTCTTCAACATGCTGTTGCAGATCCTGGAGGATGGCCGGCTGGCGGATGCGAAAGGCAAGCAGGTCAACTTCGCCAACACGATCGTGATCATGACCTCGAACATCGGCGTGACGAATCTTCAGCAGGCGACCACCTCCATGGGCTTCCAGCCGTCGATGCCGAGTACCTCACAGGAAGAGAAAGAGCACGGCAAGATGCGCGAGAAGATCATGGACGAGCTCAAGAAGACCTTCCGTCCCGAGTTCCTCAACCGCGTCGATGCCGTAGTGGTCTTCAAGGCGCTCTCCCCGGCGGAGATGCGGCAGATCGTCGATCTGCTGGTCTTCAAGGTGGCGCAGCGACTCGAGGAGCACGAAATGAAGCTCGAGGGCACCGCCGAGGCCAAGGACTACCTGGGCAAGGAGGGTTACGACCGGATCTACGGCGCCCGCCCGCTGCGGCGCGTGATCCAGCGCCTGATCGAAGACCCGTTGTCCGAGACGCTGCTGACCACCAAGTTCAGCGCCGGCGACTCCGTGCTGGTCGAAATGGTCGATGGCCAGATCAAGCTGACGCCGAGCCAGAAGCCGCGCGAGCCAAAGGCCGAAAAGCCGGAGAAGCCCGAAAAGCCGGAGAAGCCGCCCAAGGAGCCGGTCGCCGGCAAGGGTAAGGGCGAAAGCTAGGACTCAAAGACGAAAAACCGCCGGAATCGGTCCGGCGGTTTTCTTTTCACCGCCAACGGCCTATAGTCGGGCCTGAGGAGCGGTCATCCCGGCCACGGGCCGGATCGAGCCCAATGGGCTCAAGGAGGTCGAACATGGCAGAAGCCGGTACGAAGCTCAGCCTCGACCAGAAGATTCAGACAATTCGCGACGGATTCGAGGCGTTCAAACGCGGCGATCTCAAGGCAGTTGCTGAGCTGTTCACCGATGATGCGGTCTGGCACGGCCGCGGGAGCACGAAGTTTGGCGGCGACTTCAAGGGCAAGGACGCCGTTATGGGCAATATGGCCCAGTTCGCGCAGACCTTCCAGGACATTCGCCTGGACATCCACGACATACTCGCGAACGACAAGCACGTAGTCGCGCTGGTCAACAGTTCGGTCAAGCGAGATGGGAAGACCTACCCTGACCAGCAGACCTTCGTGTTCCATCTGAACGACCGGGGCAAGACCACCGAAACCTGGGTTGCCAGTGATACGGAACAGCTCAAGAAGAGCCTCGAAAGCTGAGGCAGGAGGAAAGTATGGCGGACGCCGGAACCAAACTGACACCCCAACAGAAGATCGAGATGGCCCGCAAGGCAATCGAAGGGACGAGCCGCGGCGAGGTCAATCCTGAAGGATTCTCCGGGAATGCGGTCATGCGTGGCTCGCTGATGGGGGAGATCAGAGGCCGAGACGCGGTGGTCGCGGCGCTGAAGAAGGTGCCGGCAATGTTCGAGGAATTCCGGCAAGAGCCACATGCGATCCTGGCGGACAACGAGCACGTCGTGGCGCTCATCAACCTGAAGGTCAAGTCCCGCGGGAAAACCGTGGAAGCGCAGCAGGTGATGGTCGTCCACACCAACGATGAGGGCCAGGTGACAGAGCTCTGGGCCATGATCGAGCCCGAGGCTCTTAAGCAAATCCAGCCCCGCTAGCACGTCTGACGGAAGACCCGCCGGTCGTTGCCGGCGGGTTTTTTGTTGCATAACCGTCACGGAAGTTCGGGCGGCCACGCCCGATATCACTACATGGCGGTCTGCAAGACCTGCGGCTGCGCAATCCCCCTCGGCAGCAGGAGCTGCGACATGTGCGCGGTCACCGGCGCGGTCGCCCCGGCCCAGCAACCGCAGGTGCGTTCCGCCCTTCCTGCCGAAATCCAGAAGGCGCAAAAACGGGTCAGACACGCCTGGCAATTCATCGCGTTCATTGGCGCCCTCTCGGTTGTCGCCGGCACTGTCGCCGAGCTGGCCAACGTCGACCTGCTACAGAACTACTTCGATTGGTACTCGGTGGCCGAGGGTGCGATCTTTCTCGTCCTCGCCTATTTCGTCCGGCGGGGCTCATTGATTGCGCTCGGAATCGCCATCGGCCTCTATGCGCTCGATACGGCGGCGTTGCTCGCAACCGGACACTTCGGCATCATTCGGATCTTGATCCTGCTCTTCCTGCTGCGCTCGCTCGGCTCGGCGAACCTGCTGCGGCAACATCGAAAGGCGCTGGCCCAGCAACCGACGGCACAGGACCAGCCCCGCGCCGCGTAGTTGCGCTAGCCGCCGCCGACGATATCCACGAGCGTGTCCGGCAGTCCGAACCAGGCGCGCAGCGTGGGGCCGCTGATTTCCACGCTTTTGCTGCTCCCGCGAACCCGAACGCCGACCAGTCTGCCGGATGGATCCTTCTGTAGCACGTCGATGCCCAGCAGGCGATCACCGATATCCCTCCCGTTATCGCGGAGGACGGTGGCCGCTCCGCTGGCCGTAAACGGTCCGACCTGCCAGGAGGGGCCGCGGTCGAAGGCATCGCTGATCCCGGTCAGGTAGCCGAGATGAGAGCGGAGCTGCGGGCCGTTGTCCCATCCGACGAATCGGAACTCACTGCTCTCGGTATGCCCGCCGTCGGAGGCCATGTAGAAGGCGGTGATGAGTTGCCCCTGATAGGTCAGCACCTGGCCGCGGCTTCCATCAACCGCCGCATTCGACTCCTCCCGCTGGTCGGTCAATCCGCTGTACGCCTGATCGGACTCGCTCGCCCGGAGATCGAAGTCGCCACCCTGGCCAAGCTTCCGAATCGCGAAGGTGCGTGCCGCGATGGCCTGCGCTTTTAATGCCTCGACTCCCCAGTAGGGCGGCATCTCGGCCGGCACCACGCCCTTGAGATAGTCCTCCATTGGCAAAACGTTGAGCGGGAGGACGCGTCCCGCGCCCTTCGGAATGATCTGCAGCAGGCCGGCATAGCGGCGCTGCTCGGCACCAGGGCGAAAATCGCCTCCCATGATCTGCATGATGTTCGTCCGGATGCCCGCGGCGCTGGCCGTGCGAATGGCGAGTGGGTGGCCAATCACGACGGGTGCGCCGCGCGAGCCGTCGGCAGCCAGGGTAAAGACCTCGGGCTGACCTGACGCGCCGGCGTCGAAGCCGAGGCTCGAGCCCGCGGCGACCTGCAGCTGCGGCAGGCCGTCCACCGTCAGCGGCCCTGCCACAAACGGTAGTGGGCCGAACAGCCGCGGCCAGGGTCGTGCCAGGTCGATGGGCTCGTCCGTCAACGCGATCCGGACCAGCCCCGTGGTGTCGCGATTCTCGATCCGGGTTCCCGCGTAGTAGGCCGCGAGGATCTTGCGGTAGTCCTGGCCGGCGGCGGCGCGGCCGCGCGCGCCCCACTGACTCATCCCCAGGCCATGCCCGTTGCCGCGACCCTTGAACAAGAAGCCGGCCAAGTGGAACGCGGTTCGCTCGCCGATGGCGAGCTTGCTGCCGTGCGTCTCGAGCTCAGTCGTCAGCGTGAAGTCGCCGACCGCGGTTGGGGCCAACGTGACGAGCGTCAAGGGAACGCTTGCACCGGCAGCCACCGGCTGCCCGAGCTGCCGCGTATCCTCGGCCGCGATCTTGCCATCCGCCCGCTTCCAGACCAGGTGAACCGGGTCGGCAGCCGTCCACGCGCTGGTGGTGTCGTTGCGCACCTGCAACTCCAGGCGCACGATGCCGTTCATCGGTGGGTCGTGCGGGACGACCGTGCCGGAGACCAGCGTGGCGGTGCCGGCGGCACTGACAGGTCCGACCGATCCGAGCGAGGCGGCCACGAGTGCGCCCATCAGCAGCACGAGGCGTCGCGAGCGCACCTTGCTAGTATCCAAAAAATGGTCGTTCGCGCCACCTGCGCGGCCGGGCTGGCGCTAACGCTGCTCGCGAGCTCCTGCACCCCTGCCACGCCGGCGCCGTCGGGATCGTCCCGCCCGAGCGGCGGAGCCAGCCATCTGCAGCCGATCGAGGCCGAAGACGCACAGACGCTCCATCCGGCCCTGATCGACGACCCGACGTCGCTCGCGATCGGCAGCGAAATCTTCCAGGGCCTGACCCGACTCGACCAGAACCAGCGGCCGGTCCCCTCGCTCGCCGATCACTGGGAGATCAGCGACGCGGGCCGGACGTACACCTTCCACCTGCGCAGCGCGCAGTACCAATCGGGCGCCACCGTTCAGGCACAGGATGCGCTCACCGCCTGGACACGTGCGCTCGCGCCTGGAACCGCCAGCCCCCTGACAATTTTCTTCTCGCCACTGGGCGTTCGCTACCCCGGCGATTCGCTGAGCGCACTACAGGTCGTCGATAGCAAAACGCTGCGGTTGCGTTTGCCCCAGCCGAACAGCGAGCTGCTCACGCTGCTGGCTCTGCCGCCCTACTGGCTCGCCGATCCGAAACAACCATCGTCGGGCAGCGGCCCTTACCGCCTCGACCGATGGGACCACGGTCGCGCGCTGCATCTCTCCGCGTTCGACGGCTACTGGGGTGCCCGGCCCTCGGTTCGCAAGGTGGACATCGAGATCGAGCCCGACAATGCCAAGCGGCTCGATCGTTTTACCAGCGGCGCCGCCGACGTCGCCCATGGCTTTACCGGGCCCCAGCTGCTCGCCTTCGCCCGAGACCCGGCCCACACGGCGGAGCTCCACAAGGTCCCCACCGCGCGGACGACCTGGCTCGGCTTCAACACCAGTGCCGGCAGCGGCTACGGCCCACCGGATCGATTGGCGATAGCGCAAGCGATCGATCGATCGCGACTGACCGACCTGGCACTGTTTGGCTCGATGCTGGCAGCGCCGGCCACGGATTTCCTGCCGCCGGGTGTGCCGGGACACCTCAATCGCCAGCTTCCTGGACACGACCCGGTGGCCGCCCGGGCAGCGCTCGACCAGGCATCCTTCCCGCGAACGATCGATCTCTACTTCTCGACGAATGCGACCGTCGGCCGAGTCGCAGCCGATCTGCAGGACCAGATCAGCAGTGCGACCGGGCGCAGCGTCGTGCTGCATCCGATCGGTGATTTCTTCAACCAGGCCGCGCTCGACAAGCTGCCATTCTTCATCGATACGTGGAGCGCCGACGTCCCGTATCCCTCGGACATCCTGGAGAACGTGCTGCGGGCGAACGCCCAGTTCAACAACCTGCGCCTGTTCGACCCGGAGATAGAACGTGGGCTCGACCAGGGTCGGGCGGCGGCAAGTTGGGAAGCCGCGCTGGCCGCCTACCAGCAGGCGGAGGGGGTCGCGGTCACCCAGAACCGAGTGATCCCGCTCTACAGCGGCGTCGAGCCGTACCTGGTCAAGCCCGGCTTGCACATCACCTTCATCGGCGGCACGATCGCCTACCGCTGGGAGGAAGTTCGCTAGCATCGATTCTATGGGCGACCGCAGCACGCACCGGGCGCGGGTCCTCCGCTACGGTGCGGAGGCTGGTGCTCGGGTCGAGGACCAGCTCGCCGCGGAGGAGCCCCTCGAAATTCGAGTAGGCGGGGCGCCGCTGACCGTGATGATGCGGACGCCCGGTCACGAGCGCGATCTGGCGCTGGGCTTTCTCTTCGGTGAAGGCATCATCCAAGCCGGCGGCGACGTGGAGGCAATCCGCGTGTTGCCCAACGGCGAGCATCCTGACCTGGAAAACATCATCGAGGCCCGGCGTCGACCAGCGATGGCAGCGCAATTTTCTCTCTGCCTCGAGCTGCGGCCTCTGCGGGGTCAGCACCATCGAGGCCATCCACCAGGCTGCGCCGCCGCTGGCGGACGACGACGTCCGCCTCGACCCGGAGGTGATCTACGGGCTGGACGCTCGGCTCCGAGCCGAGCAGGCAATCTTCGCTCGGACCGGCGGGCTCCATGCCGCCGGCCTCTTCACCCTGGACGGGGAGCCGGTGGTGGTCCGGGAAGACATTGGCCGGCACAACGCGGTCGACAAGGTGATCGGCCACGCACTCGACCGGGGGCTGATCCCACTCGAGCGCCACATCCTGATGGTCAGCGGCCGCACCTCCTTCGAGATCGTCCAGAAGACGTTGCAGGCCCGGATCCCGGTGCTGGTGGCGGTTTCGGCGCCGTCGAGCCTGGCTCGGGACCTGGCCCAGGCTTCGAACCAGACCCTGATCGGCTTCCTTCGCGGCCGAAGCCTCAACGTCTATAGCGGCCGCCAGCGCCTTCGCACGGGATAGATTAGAAGTACCGATCAATACGGAGGTTCCAGCGTGGCACGCGAGAAGCAGCGGGCGGCGGCGCGAAAGAACATCAAGAAGGCGGCAGCGGCGGCGAAGAAAAAGCGCACTATAGCCCACCTGCCGAAGAAAACCCGGACCGCGTTGGGCAAGCAGGCGAACAAGGTCAAGCGCCAGAAGGCCGCGAAGTCCTAGCCGACGAGCTCCGGCATCACCTTCTCGACGAATTCATCGAGGCGTCCCTTTCCCTCGGACGGCCACTCCGCGATCAGGTAGGCGAATCCGGCTTCCCGTAGATGCGCGGCTCGG
>VBEE01000081.1 GCA_005881715.1 Chloroflexota bacterium
AGGGGTATTCGCAACTCACTTGAAGGGGAGGACGTATGAGGAAGCCACCCGTCCGTTTGTTGAGCCTTGGTATCTGTCTCTTGCTGGCCACCTTCGTGGCGGCCTGCGGGAGCACGACTCCGGGTCCCGCGGCCAAGACGTTCAAAATCGGCCTGGTGACGGACACCGGCGGTCTCAACGACAAGAGCTTCAACCATCTCGCCGCAGTCGGTCTCAGCAAGGCTGCCTCGACCGGCAACATCTGCTCCAGCCTGAGCTGCAAGAATGACCTTGGCGTCCAGGGTGACGTCACCGAGTCCCATGTGGGCTCCGAATACGTTCCCAACCTGACGAACTACGCCACGCGCGGTTATGACCTGGTCATTGGGGTCGGCTTCTTGATGGCCGAGGCGGTCGGAACGGTCTCCGGCAACTTCCCCAACATTCACTTTGCGATCATCGACGGGGTCGGGGCGGATTCCAAGGGGAACGACCTGAAGCACGCCAATGTTGAGGGTCTCTTGTTCAAAGAGCAGGAAGCTGGCGCACTGGTCGGCACCATCGCCGGCGTTCTGGAAAAGGACAATGCCGGTGCCAAGAAGAAGAACACGATCGGCTCGGTCGGCGGCATCAAGATCCCGCCGGTCGATCACTACATTGCCGGCTACCAGTGGGCGGCCAAGCAGGTGAATCCGTCGATCAAAACCCTCAACGGCTACTCCAACAACTTCACCGATCCGACCAAGTGCTCGGGAATCGCCGCCAACCAGATCTCGCAGGGCGCGGACATCATGTTCCAGGTCGCCGGCGGCTGCGGTAACGGGGTGTTGACCCAGGCCGGGAAAGATGGCGTCTGGAGCATCGGCGTCGACGCCGATCAAAAAGACGTTGACAAGTCGGTTATCGCCAGCGCGCTGAAGCGGGTCGATGTCGCCACCTACGACGCCATCAAGGACGTCAAGAACAATGCGTTCAAGGGTGGCATCAAGAGCTTCGGACTGGCCAACGATGGTGTCGGCTACCAGGCGGACAACCTGACGCTGCCCGCCGACGTGATGACGGCGGTTCAAGACATCACGTCCAAAATCAAGTCCGGATCGGTGACCGTGCCGGACGTGGTGCCGTAGAAGTACATTGAAGCGGCCAGATGGCCGCCGCAGTTAAACCCAGCGCCCGGAAGGGGCCGCCGAGGATCCTTCGGCGAGCCGGCCGGGCGCTGGGCGTTCCCCTCCTCTCGGTCCTGATCGCGTTCGTCGCCGGCGCCATCATCGTGGCCGTCACCGGGGGCAATCCCCTCCAGGCGTATCAGGCCCTGATTTGCGGCGGGTTTGGGCTGTTCTGCTTTGGGGGCGAGCCATCGGTCTTGCAGCTGTCCAACACCCTGGTCTTCGTGACGCCCCTGATCATGGCCGGCATCGCGGTAGCCCTCCCCTTCCGCGCCGGCATGTTCAACATCGGTGCCGAGGGCCAGCTGATCATGGGTGCCATCCTGGCCACCACGGTCGGGATCCATTGGTCCGGCCTGCCGGCGGTGCTGCTGGTTCCCCTGGTCCTCCTCAGCGGCGCCCTCGGCGGTGCCCTGTGGGGAGGCATCGTCGGTGTGCTCAAGGCGACCACCGGGGCGCACGAGGTGGTCACCACCATCATGCTGAATTTCATCGCGCAATGGTTCTTGCGCTTCCTGATCATCGGCGGCCCGCTTCAGCTGCCGGGCGGCAGTTCGAAGTCATCGCCGATTGGTGGCAATGCCCAGCTGCCGACCCTCCTGCCCCACGACAACACGATCATCTTCGGGCTTCCCGGTGCCGTCTATCGCGCGCACACCGGGATCTTCGTCGCGCTGATCGCCGCCGGGGTCTTCGCGTTCTTGCTCTGGCGAACCTCCCTCGGTTATGAGATCCGGGCCGTCGGGCAGAGCCAGCGGGCCGCCCGCTATGCGGGCATCAGCGTCCGCCAAACCCTGATCGTCACCATGCTGATCGCCGGCGCGTTTGCCGGGCTGGCCGGCGCCGTCCAGATCGCCGGCGTGGACCATAACCTGACCGACCAGTACTTCAGTGACACGACGGGCTTCGATGCCATCGCCGTGGCGCTGCTCGGCCTGAACTCCGCGGTCGGCATCGTCCTGTCGGCCATTCTTTTCGGTGCCCTACACGCCGGCGGCTCCGTCATGCAAAGCGACGCCGGGGTGTCGGGAAACCTGGTCTACGTCCTTCAGGCCTTGATCCTGTTTTCGATTGCGGCGAACTTTCTGCGTACCGTGAAGCTCCGGCTTCCGTCCGTCGGACGCGTGCCGCTCACACCGGAAGCCGATGCCGCCGCCGCCGCGGTCGCCCAGGAAACCGACACGGCGCTGGCCGGCGACGACAAGGACATCGCGTGAGCTTCTTCACCGACATCTTCCGGCTCATGGGGACGCCCGATCTCTGGCACGCATCGCTGCAATATGCGGCGCTCCTGCTGCTGCCCGCCCTCGGTGGGGTCATTTCAGAACGATCCGGCGTCGTCAACATCGCCATGGAAGGCATGATGCTCACCGGCGCCTTCTTTGCCGTGGCGGTCGACCTCGCCGCGCACAACGTCTGGATCGCGGTCCTGGGCGCCATGCTCGCGGGTGGCCTGATGGCGCTGATCCACGCAGTGGTCTCGATTCGCTACCGCGCCGACCAGATCGTCTCCGGCGTGGCCATCAATATCTTTGCCGCCGGCATCACGGTATTCCTGGTCAACCGGATCTACGGGCTGTCCGACGTGGGCCAGGTACCCTCGAGTGACGCACTGCCGAATTGGCACGTTCCCATCCTTGGCGACATTCCGTTCCTTGGCCGGGTCTTCTTCCAGCAGAACATCATGGTCTACGTGGCGCTGATTCTCTTAGTGGCAATCCAGATCTTCTTGTTCCGTACTCGGCTGGGGCTGCGCGTCCGTTCCGTGGGCGAGCACCCACAAGCCGCCGACACGGCGGGAATCAATGTCTACACCCTGCGCTACGGCGCGGTCGTCACCAGTGGATTGCTCTCTGGGCTGGCGGGCGCTTTTCTCTCCATCGGCATCGCGAACACGTTTGTGCCGGGCATGACGGACGGGCGGGGCTATATCGCGCTGGCCGCCATGATTTTCGGCAAGTGGACGCCGATCGGGGCGTTCGTGGCCACCCTGATCTTTGGCTTCGGCCAGGCGATCTACGATGCCAACTCGAGCATTCACGTCTCGCAGTACTTGCTCAGCATGACGCCCTACATCCTGACGCTCGTCGTACTGACCGCCGTTGTGCGCCGGAGCAGCCCGCCCGCCGCCGACGGCATCCCCTACGTACCGGGAGCCGAATGACCGAGCAGTCCCTTGCCATCGAGATGCGGCGGATCACGAAAAAATTTCCCGGCGTGGTGGCGAATGACCAGGTTGATCTGGAGGTCCGCAAGGGCGAGATTCACGCCCTTGTCGGCGAGAATGGCGCCGGCAAGAGCACGCTGATGAATATCCTGTACGGCCTCATCAAGCCCGACACCGGGCAGATCGTGATCGACGGAAAGCCGGTCGTGATGCAGGGGCCGCGCGACGCCATTCGGCACGGGATCGGCATGGTCCACCAGCACTTCATGCTGATTCCGGTCTTCACCGTCGGCGAGAACGTGGTCCTCGGCCGGGAGCCCGGCACCGCGGGCGATTTGTATGATCACGCGCGAGCCCGGGAGGCCATCACGGCGTTGACCAAGCGCTACGGCTTATCCCTCGACCCCGATGCCCGGGTCGGTGACCTGCCGGTCGGCCTGCAGCAGCGTGTGGAGATCGTGAAAGTTCTCTATCGCGGCGCCAACATCTTGATCCTGGATGAACCGACCGGGGTGCTAACGCCGCAGGAAGCCATGGAACTCTTCGGAGTTCTGCGCGACCTGGTGAGCACCGGCAAAACGATTATTTTCATCTCACATAAGCTGAAGGAAGTCCTCGAGATCTCCGATCGCATTACGGTGATGCGGCGTGGCAAGGTCGTTGGCCACCTGAAGACGAGTGACACGTCCGAAGCTGAGATCGCCCGCCTGATGGTCGGCCGCGACGTGCTGCTGCGCGTGGATAAGAAGCCGGCACAACCGGGACCGGTCGCGCTGCGCGTCGAAAACCTGACCGCCGTCTCGGACCGGGGCATCTCCGCACTGCATGGCATTTCGTTCGAGCTGCACCAGGGTGAAATCCTCGGGATCGCCGGCGTGGAAGGCAACGGCCAGAGCGAGCTGGTCGAAGTGCTGGCTGGCACCCGACGACCGACCGGCGGCCGCGTCCTGCTCGGCGATCGCGAAGTTGGACAGCTGGGCGCCGCCGCGATCCGGTCAGCGGGCGTCAGCCACATCCCGGAGGACCGTCGAGGCGCGGGCCTTGTGTTGAACTATTCCGTGGCCGACAACTTGATCCTCGGCCGCCAGCGAACGCCGCTCTTCTCGTGGGACGGCATCATCCTGCGGTTGAAGGCGATCCTCGACTGGGCAAGGCGCTTGATCAAAGAATTCGATATCAGGACGCCGAGCTCGACGACACCCGCCCGGACGCTCTCCGGCGGCAACCAGCAGAAGATCATCGTGGCCCGCGAGATGGCCAGCCAGCCGCGCGTGCTGCTGGCGGCCCAGCCGACCCGGGGCGTCGACATCGGCGCAATCGAGTTCATTCACCGGCGTCTGGTCGCGCAACGCGACGAGGGCGCGGCGGTCCTGCTCGTCTCGGCCGAACTCGACGAGATTCGGTCACTTAGTGATCGCATCGCCGTGATGTACGAGGGGCGGATCGTCAGCATCGAGAAAGCCGACACGCCGGAAGAGCGCCTCGGCCTGCTGATGACTGGAGGTGGAGCCGGCGAACGGCTCAAGGCCGGGTAGCCGGCCAGGCGCCTCCTGGCGAGTCGTCGCCCTGGTCCTGGCGCTGGCGCTGGCCGCCTGCGGACCGTCGACGGAGCCGAGCGGCTCGGCGGGGATGCGCGTCTGCATTGCCACGAATGCTGACGGCCTGGCGCCCCACACGTTCAATCAACTGGCGACCGACGGCGCTCGCACAGCCGGCGCCCAGGTCCAGGTGATCGCGTCACACACGGCGTCGGACTATCTGGCCAACATCCAGCGATGTATCGCGAACCACCCCGCGCTGGTGGTGGCGATCTCGCCGGACATGGCGAGCGCCGTTGGCAGTGCAGCGAAGCTCCATCCAGGGCAGCGCTTTGCGCTCGTCGACGCGATGCCAGTGGACGAAAGCGGCCAGAATATCGATCTTAGCAACGTCACGGACTTACTGTTCAAAGCGCAAGAACCCGGTTATCTGGTCGGCGCGCTGGCCGGCCTTATGGAAAAAAACAAAGTCGGCAGTGCGGCGCACAACGTGCTGGGCATTCTCGGATCAAACCACAGCCCGGCCGTCGACGCGTATATCGCGGGCTACATCGCCGGGGCGAAGAGTGTCGACCCTGGGCTGACCTGGAAGGTTACGTACTCGGATTCCCAGGACACGGCATTCTGCAAGCAGCTCGGCATCACCCAGATCTCTGCCGGCGCGGATATCCTGTTTGAAGTCACCGGCCGTTGCGCGTCGGGCTATATCGATGCCGCGTACGACGCCTCGGCCTACGCCATTGGCTCGGACAACGACGAGGCCTATCTCAGCCCCGCCGTCATCACCAGCGCGCTAAAGCGGGTCGATCGGGCCGTCGCGATCACGGTCCAGAGGTTATCAACCGGCCAGTTCAAGTCCGGCCAGCAGATCTTCTCCACGCCGGACGACGCCACCGGCTTCAGCAGCCCCAGTAGTGTGGTCCCCCAGGATGTCATCAATCAGGTGCTCGAGATTCGTTCGAAGATCCGCAGTGGCGCCATCATTGTGCCGGACACCATTCCGCCCGGCACTTAGCCCTTGACTCGGGTCTCACGGAGCTTTGCCTCCGCGTCGACGAACTCGTGGCGCAGCCGGGCTCGGCTCACCTCGTCAGCGAAGCCTCCCTCGAGCGCCTGCAGATTCATCGACCAGACTTGCTCCGGCGAACAACCGATGACGCCGACGGCGTTCTGAAATTCCCGTGACAACGTGATCTGGGAAACGGTCCTCGAGTCCGTGCTGATGGTGACCTTGATGCCCTGCTCGTAGAAGCGCCTGAGTGGATGCTCTTGCAGCCGCCGGACCGCCTTGGTTTGGGCGTTGCTGGTCGGCGCGGTGTCCAGCTGGACTCCCTTTTCCCGGATGGTGGCCAGGACTTCGGAATCCTCCTGCGCCCTGATCCCGTGGCCCAGTCGACGGGCTCCCATCGAGATCGCCTGCCGCACACTTTCGGGACCGGCCGCCTCGCCGGCGTGGATGGTGATATTCAAGCCCAGTGAGCGCGCCAGCCGAAACGCGTCTTCATGCAGGATGGGCGGATGTCCAGCCTCGTCTCCGGCGAGGTCAAAGCCGATCACGCCCTCGCTGACGAACCGGCCGGCGACCTGGGCCAGCGCCAGGTTCTGCGCCGGCGGCATATCGCGCAGGGCCGTCACGATGATGCCGCCCTCGAGGCGGAAGTCCTTGCGTCCCCTTGCCCAGCCAGTCAGTACGGCGCGGATCACGTCAGTCAGCGATAGACCCTGCTGCACGTGCAGCCATGGTCCGTAACGAATCTCTGCGTAACGGACGTTGTCTTTGTTCAGGTCCTCGCAGAGCTCATAGGTTGCGCGCTCGAGCGCCGGGACGGTCTGGAGCACCGCAATCGGCAGCTCGAAGAACGTGATGTACTCGACCAGCGAGGCCGTGTTGTCGTTGGCCTCCAGAAAGTCCGGCAGCTTTGCCGGGTCATCGGTCGGCAGCGGAACGCCGTTCTCTTTGGCGAGCTCGAGCACCGTCCTGGGACGCACAGACCCGTCAAGATGCAGATGCAGCTCCGCCTTGGGGATCGCCTGAAAATAGGCGGCGTCATCCATCGAGTTCGCGCGAATGCTACCAGTCGAGTTGGAGTTAGGCCGCGCGCCGGTGACCGTTGCCGTTCGGGGGCATCAACACCATGGCCAGCATCTGCGACGGCCGGATCGCCCACAGCCGGTGATGTCGGAACGCCGCGCGAGCCTCCGGTGTCAGGCCCCATGCCGCGAGGACGATCGACCATGCTGTCGCCGACGTAGATCGAATGCGTCCGCGACAATCCGAGCTGCCCGATGGCCGCCAGCAAGGGATCGGGCGCGGGCTTCGGCGGGGTCACGTCTTCGTAGCCAATGACGACGTCGAAGTAAGCTCGCAGGCCAGCCGCCTCGAGCTCGCCCTCGACCAGGGCGCGCCGCTTGCAGGAAACCACACCCAGCGGGGCACCGGCCTGGTGCAGCTTTTTGACCAGGGTCGGGATGCCGCGAAAAACCCGGGCATGACCGAGGGAGGCATCAATCGAGCGGTAAGTCGCGACCAGCTCTTCCCACATGTCGGGCGCGACCATCTTCATCTGCTCCGGCAGCGGCAACCCGCGGCTCTGGCGGAACAGCGCCCGCGCCGCCTCGTCGAGGCGATGTGTCTGCATGACGTGCGCGAACGCCGCCTCGATCAGCGGATAGCTGTCAACCAGCGTGCCATCGAAGTCGAAGATCAGGCCGCGCGTATGGCCATTTGGGGGTGGAAGAAGAGACTCTGGTTCGGTTGCCACGTGTGATCAACATCCCTGGGCAGGCTGGGCGCGCTCCCCGGGGAGCTGCGCTGTCGAGGAATCGACCCTTCCCAGTCAATAATGCCAGTCATATAACGTTCCGTCCACCGTTTCCTCTCGGAAACCGGGGGGCGCTCCCTAACCGTCCAAACACCCGTTCGGCCCAAAACTCAACCTTGACCGTCTTTCATCTGCCGCCTAAACTCGAACAATGGCCAGCGTCACTTACGAGCACGTATACAAGCGCTACCCCGGAAACACTGTCATCACTGACATGAACGCCCAGATCAAGGACAAGGAGTTCGTCGTCCTGGTCGGTCCCTCCGGTTCCGGCAAATCGACGGCCCTGCGGATGCTCGCCGGCCTGGAAGAGATCAGCGACGGCATGGTACGCATCGGCGATCGCGTCGTCAATGACGTCGCCCCCAAGGACCGCGATATCGCCATGGTCTTCCAGTCCTATGCCCTGTATCCGCACATGTCCGTCTATGACAATCTGTCATTTGGCCTCAAGCTCCGCAAGACGCCCAAGGGCGAGATCGACAAGCGGGTGCGCGAAGCGGCCCAGATTCTGGGGCTCGAGCCGTTCCTCGATCGCAAGCCCAAGGCGCTCTCCGGCGGCCAGCGGCAGCGCGTCGCCCTGGGGCGGGCGATCGTCCGGCAACCAAAAGTCTTTCTGATGGACGAGCCGCTGTCGAACCTCGATGCCAAGCTGCGCGTCCAGACTCGAGTGCAGATTCTCAAGCTGCACCAGAGACTCCAGACCACGTTTATCTACGTCACCCACGACCAGGTCGAGGCGATGACCATGGGCGAGCGGATCGTCGTCCTGGACAACGGCATCGTGCAGCAGTTTGACTCGCCGCAGACGCTCTACGAGCATCCGGTCAATCTGTTCGTCGCGGGCTTCATCGGCAGTCCGGCCATGAACTTCCTGAACGTCAAGGTCGGCGGCGACGGCCAGACGCAGCTCCAGGGCGAGGGCTTTCAGGTCCCCGTCGAAGAGCGCGTTCTCTCCGAGGCCGGGGCCGAGCGTGGCCAGGACGTCATCATGGGCATCCGGCCCGAGGATCTCAAAGATGTCCGGTTCCCCGGCCGCGAAGGGCTGCCCAAAGTGTCGGCTAAGGTCGAGGTCGTAGAAAGCATGGGAAGCGAGATCTTCGTGTATATCGTCCTGGGCGGCAAGACGTTGACCGCGCGGATGGATCCGCGGAGCCACGATATCCAGCCGGGGCAGAGCATCCAGGTCGCCGTCGACACGCATCACCTGCATCTCTTCGACCCGAAGACTGAGAAAGCGCTGGTCAGCCGGGGCGCGCCCGCCGCCGCCGTACCGGCCGTCGCCGAAGCCCCCGCGCCAGCTCGGCTGTCACGGGAGGCAGCCGCGGTGTCGGCTATGCCATTGCCCAGGCGCTGCTGGCCGAGGGCTGCCGCGTCGCCATCTGCGCCCGCGATAAAGCGCGGCTCGATGCCGCCGCTCAGAGCCTCGGCCACGACGTCTTCGCCCAGCCGGCCGATGTCAGCAAACCCGGCGACGTTGAAGACTTCGTTCAGGCGACCGCGTCGCACTTCGGCGGGCTCGATATTCTCGTGCACAACGCCGGCGGCGGCGGCGGCGCCGGGCTGGATGCGCCCGACATCGAGTTCGACGAGGCCCTCGAGCTGAACGTTCTCGCTGGCCTTCGCGCGGCCCGCGCCGCCGTGCCCCTGATGCGCAAGCATGATCACGGCCGAATTATTTTCATCGCGTCTGTCTATGGCCGCGAGAGCGGCGGACGCGCCGGCTACAGCGTCGCGAAGGCCGCAGAGATCAGCCTCGCGAAGGCCCTGTCCCGCGAGCTGGCGAAAGACAAGATCCTCGTCAACAGCGTCGCGCCGGGCTCGCTCATGTTCCCCGGCAGCAGCTGGGAACGCCGGCAGCACGCCGACCCGGTGGCGATCGCCGCCTTCGTCGAGTCCGACCTGCCACTCGGCCGCTTCGGCAAGCCTGAAGAGGTCGCCGCCGTCGTCACGTTTCTGGCGTCAGACCGGGCGAGCCTGGTAACCGGCGCCTGCTGGACCGTCGACGGCGGCCAGTCCCGCAGCCTGATCTGATCGCGCTCACCATTCGCGTATCGTCCAGGTTGGCCTCAGGCCGATCGAGACCGTGGCAGCGGCCGGATCAGGGCCCAGCGGCCGGTGGTCAGGCGCTGCAAGCCCCATCCGCCCTCGTGCACTTTTCGGTGGTGGGGCCGGCACAACAGGATCAGGTTGCTCATCGTCGTCGGGCCGTCGTCGATCCAGTGCTTGACGTGATGCGTGTCGGTCCACTGCGGTGGCCGGTTGCAGTGCTCCGCCACGCAGCCCCGGTCCCGGGCCGCCAGCGCCCGCCGGGTGGCGGGCGGCGTCGACCGGCTGGCCCGGGTGAGCTCCGCGTCGAGCTCGCCTTTGCCGATGATCCGGCTGATGGCGGCGTCGCAGGCGATCCGGCGCACCGTTTCCGCCGGGATGATCACGCCGCCGTCCAGTTCAGCGCCGGGCGAACCGGCCGCACCAATCAGCGTGTCGACGGTGGTTCGGATGATCAGGTGCGGCCGCGGCCCGGCGCCATCGGCTGAGCCGACGACGACGCGTGGCTGGCAGAGCTCGACCAGCCGGTCGGCGCGCCGCTGCCCCGGCGTCCGGTCGTCGTCTCTGGCCGGCGGCAGACCGGCGTTAACGGCATTGCGGACCAGCGCTCCGGCTTCCACGTCGAGCAGGCCGTCGATCCGGACGATGCCGTCGAGCGGCTCGCTGATGGTCAGGTAGCGCCGCTGGTGGGCCCGGTTGGCTTCGGTCAGGGCCGCCTGGGCATCGATCCGATGCTCGAAGTTCTTGGCCACCCCGGTGAACTGGCCGGGATCCATCGTGTCCGCCAGGGCCAGCAGACTCCCCTCGGCCTTGCGGACGATGGCGGCCCCCAGATGCTCGGCGGTCCGGGCCAGCACGGCCACATGCTGGTAGCCGAGCTCGCCCGTGGCAAAGGCCTGGCTGGTCTGCGGCAGATGCTGGAGCTGGCGGGCGATCCCGACCCGCTCGGCGGCCGCCCCACCCGAGAGCTTGCACTTCGCCCGCAGCCAGGCCACCAGGTCGATCGCCCCGTCGGCGGCATACTCGCCCGACTGATCGAAGCGACGCAGGCCTTCGGCGAAGACCGCCTCCACCCGATCTTTCAGGGCGCGGGTTTCGATCAGGCCCTCGCCCAGCCGGGCGCCCTCCACCCGCCGTAGTTCGGCCGCATAGTCGTCAACCGCGGCCACCGCCCGGATCCGCGCGCTCTCCAGACGATCGCCGGCTGCGGCCATAGTCGCAGCATGAGGCACGGCTGCGACAGCTGTCTGTCGTAACGGCAAAAGCGTCAGACAGCGGGTTTCAGATAGCGAAAAAAAGCCAGCCCGCACGAGGGTGCAGGCTGGCCCTGACCAGCTAGCGAATGACGGTCAGTACGAGGTGGAGCCGCGGCGTCCCACGAACATCCGGTAGAGGAACAGCAGAACCAGGGCCCCGATGACCGCGACGATGATCGAGCCGAGGTTCACGCCGCTCACGCCACCACCACCGAAAAGACTGAACAGGAAGCCGCCCACAATGGCTCCGGCGATCCCGATCAGAATGGTCACGATGATCCCGCCCGGATCGCGCCCCGGCATGATCAGCTTCGCCAACACGCCCGCAATCAGTCCCAGAACGATCCACGAAATAATCCCCATTCGATGACCTCCTGTCGAAGTTAGTGTCTTTCTTATACCGTGAACAGACAAAAGCTGTCAATGTTGCTATCAGGGTCTTCGTCGCTCCAGGTGACGCCGGGAGCCCCGGGATAATGACCCGGGTGGAACGCGGGCACATCGCCCTCCTCGGCGACTCGATCCTGGACAACGGCGGCTACACGTCGGGCGGCCCCGACGTCATCAGCCAATTGCGTGAGATGTTGCCGCCCTCGTGGCGAGCCTCGCTCCTTGCGGTCGACGGCAGCATGATCGCGGACCTTCCAGACCAGCTTGTAAAGCTTCCGTCTGACACGAGTCATCTCGTGATTACGATCGGTGGCAACGACGTCCTGGCGAGCATGGAACTCATGCGCAGCCCGGCGAGATCGGTCGCCGACGCCCTATTGAAACTCGGCGACCGGGCCGGCCGGTTCGAGCGCGCCTACCGGACGATGATCGGCCGGGTTCGCCGGCTCGGCTTGACGACGACTGTCTGCACCATCTACAACGGCAACCTCAGTCGGGACGAAGCAGCCGTGGCGCGTGTCGGCCTGACGGCATTCAACGACGTAATCCTGCGTGTCGCCTTTGAGGCCAGCTTCCGGGTCATCGACCTGCGCCTCGTCTGTAGCGAGCCCTCTGACTATGCCAATCCAATCGAGCCGTCGTCTGCCGGCGGCGAAAAAATCGCGCGCGCGATCCTCGCATCGCTTGAACTAACGCGGCGGCCGATGGAGCACAGCAAGGTTTATTCCTGACCTTACTCGGCGTGGTCCGTCAGCGTCTGCTCGAACAGCTTGCTGCCAATGCCGACATCGTCGAGCGGCCCGTAGTTATTCGTGACCTCGCTGGTGTCGACGACGCTGGGACCCTTCCAGTGCTGCTGGGTGCCGCGCATTTTCAGGATCCAGACTTCGAGCTTGCCGTCCGGCCGTACGCCGCCGACGCGCGCGAAGGGGCGACCAGCTGACTTCAGCCGAACGACGTCCTTGACGGCGAATCGTTGGGGCAACCGGACGCCGCCGAGCTCGCTGGTCTGCGCACCCGTGATCCCGGCCGGCTCGCGTCGCGGACGAACCTTGCGAAGCATCCAGGCGATCGGGTCGTAGGCGTCGGTGGTGGTGCGCTCCTTCAACGGGATGATGGCATTGTCCGTGATTTTGATGTGCTCCGGGCACACTTCCTGGCAGCATTTCGTGATATTGCACATGCCGACGCCCGCCTTCCCATGCAGCAGGCCGGTGCGCCGCTCGGTATCGAGCGGGTGCATCTCGAGGGCGGCGATGCGCACCATGTAGCGCGGCCCGTAGTACATCGACTTGTCGTCGTGATTGCGCAAGACGTGACACACGTCCTGGCACAGGAAGCACTCGATGCATTTGCGGTACTCATAGACCCGCTCCGTGTCCTCTGGCAGCATCCGGTAGGGGACGGGCTCGTTGGCCGGCGGCGTGAACCCCGGGATCTCCTTGTTGACCTGGTAATTCCAGGAGACGTCGGTTACCAGGTCCTTGATCAGCGGGAACGCCCGCATCGGCCACACGTGGATCTCGTCCTTCCCGAATTCGTCCACCCGGGTCTTGCACATCAGCCGGGGTCGGCCGTTGATCTCCGCGCTGCAGGATCCACACTTCGCCGCCTTGCAGTTCCAGCGGCAGGCAAGGTCGTTCGCATAGTTCGCCTGGATGTAATGGATCGCATCGAGCACGACCATCCCCTCGACGGCCGGTACTTCGAACCGTTCTTCGCGGCCTGCCGCGTCATCGCCGCGGAATACCTGGAAGACGATCGAGCTCGTCGTCTTCGGGGCCTTGGTGGTCACGCGGGGACCCGCTTCGGTGACGGCGGCCTCGGCGCGGGCGGCTGTGTGGTCGGCGGAGGCGTTGCCGCCGGCTCCTGGATTAGCCTGGCCAGCTCGGGGGGCATCTCCGGGACCGGCCGCTGCCTGAGCTTGACATGGCCATCATCGTTGTAGGCGATGAAGTTCACCCGGCCCAGCGCCGCGTCCTTCTCCAGGTAGTCCAGCCGCCAGTGCGCGCCGCGGCTTTCGCGCCGTTCAATGGCCGCGCGCACGATGCATTCGCTGACGGTCAGCATGAATCGAAGATCGCGAGCCGTATGCCAGCCCGGGTTGTATCGCCGCGACCCCGGAACATGGATGCGAGCCGCCCGCTGGCGGAGCTCGAGCACGCTGTTCAGGCAGGCTTTCAGGCCTTTTTCGTCACGGGCCAGGCCGGCGCCGTCCTGCATCGCTTGCTGGAGCGCCTGCTGCAGCAGGTACGGATTCTCTTTGCCTTCCCCGGTCAGCGGCAGCAATAGCGTGTGCTGTTCTTCGGCAACCTGGCGCTCGTCGATCCCTCCGAGACCAACCTCGCGTTGGTAGGCGCCCGCCGCAGTCCCGGCCCGGCGGCCAAACACCAGCAGGTCGGACAATGAATTTCCGCCCAGACGGTTCGCGCCGTGCAGTCCGGCCGCCACCTCGCCCGCGGCGTAGAGCCCCGGCAGCGTCGTGGCGCCGGTCTCGGCCTCCACCCGCAGCCCGCCCATCGCATAGTGAATGGTCGGCGCCACCTCCATGGGTTGCCGGGTGATGTCGACGTCCGCCAGCCGAAGGAATTGCTCGTACATGGACGGCAGTTTCTTCTTGATCTTCTCGGCGCCCAGATGGGTGACGTCGAGAAACGCGCCGCCATGCTCGGTGCCGCGACCGGCTTCGACCTCCTTGTAGATCGATCGCGCGACGACATCGCGGGACGACAGTTCTTTTTTCTTGGGGTCATACTCCAGCATGAAGCGCGTTCCCTCGCGGTTCTTCAGATAGCCGCCTTCCCCGCGGACGGCCTCGGTAACGAGGATGCCACGCACGCCCGGTGGCCAGACCATGCCGGTGGGGTGAAACTGCACCATCTCGGGGTCGAGTACCTCGGCCCCAGCGTCAAAACCCATGGCGACCCCGTCCCCCGTGCCTTCCCACGAGTTCGACGTGACTTTGAAAATCCGTCCCCAGCCACCGGTCGCGAGGATCACGGCCTTGGCTCTGAACGCGACGAACGATCCGTCCACCCGGTTGTAGCCGAAGGCGCCGACGACGCGGTCGCCATCCTTGAGCAGTCGCGTCAGCGTCATTTCCATGTGCACCTCGATGCCCAGCTGGACCACGCGGTCCTGCAGGCTCCGAATCATCTCGAGCCCGGTGCGATCGCCGACATGACACAGCCTCCGGTAGGTATGAGCACCGAAGGCGCGCTGCATGATCCGGCCGTCGGGCGTGCGATCGAAGATCGCGCCGTAGGTTTCCAGCTCATAGACGCGGTCGGGCGATTCGCGGGCATGCAGCTCCGCCATCCGCCAGTTGTTGATCAGCTGGCCGCCCCGCATCGTGTCCTGGAAATGGACCTGCCAGTTGTCGTCGGCATCGACGTTGCCCAGTGCCGCGGCGATGCCGCCTTCGGCCATGACGGTGTGCGCCTTGCCGAGCAGGGACTTGCAGACGATGTCGACCCGAGCGCCGGCCGCGGCGGCCTCGATCGCCGCCCGCAGCCCGGCGCCGCCGGCGCCGATGACGAGCACGTCAGTCGTCAGCGTCTCGTAGGGCTCGCTCAAAAGATCCACCTCGGCTCGTGGATGACGCCCGCCATCAACAACCGGATGTAGACGTCGGTCAGGGCGACGGAGAACATGCTGTACCAGGCCCAGGCGCCGTGCAGGGGGTTCATCCGGTTCAGCGTCATGGTGGCTCGCTGCCACAAGCGGCCGGCGCGGGCTTTCGAGAACCGGTCGATCCGGCCGCCCATCAGATACCGGAAGGAATGACAGGTCAGGCTGTAGAGGCTGAGCAGGATGACGTTGATCAGCATGACCACCGACCCGAGGCCGACAAAGAAGTGGCCCTGGTAGGTAAAGGCGCGCACCACGTCGACGCAGAGGAAGACGACGACGATCAGGCTCAGGAGCAGGAAATACCGGTGGTAGTTATTCAGCACCCAGGGAAAGCGGGTCTCGCCGCGGTACCGTCCCCGCTTCAACTCCTTGATCGCACACGCCGGGGGATCCCAGAAAAACGATCGGAAGTATGACTTTCGATAGTAGTAGCAGCTGCCGCGAAGACCCAGCGGGATGACGGCGAGGATGGGGATCAGAATGCCGATGATGGGGACCCGGATCAGGCCGAAGCCCAACCAGGTCGAGAAGAATGGTGAGACGTAGGAGTCGAAGACGACATTTGTGCCGGAGAAGACCGACCAGGTCGCATAGATGACGAAGGCGCTGTAGCAGATGACGGTGAGAGCGGGCTCGATCCACCAGGCGCGGCCCGGGGACGCCTCCTTGGCCGATGATGGCCGCGGAGTGAGAGCTTCAACCGCCACAGGCTCAGTTTAGTTCGCGGTTCAGCCGCCGCTTGCGCTGCGCCTGCCCAGCAGGATTCCGACGACCGACGCGATAACCGCCATGCCGAGGGCCGCCCGAGCCGGGATCCGACGTCGGCCGTCGTTGGTGCTGCCGTTGCGGCCCTCCCGGCTCCGGCCTCCAACCAGCTGGCCTTCGCCATCGGGACCCGACTCGGGCGGCGCCACCACGTGGGCATCCTTGCCCGGCGCTTCGATGGGCACCGGGTAAATCACGCTGTTGACCTCGACGCCGACCATCGTGATGAGTCCGAGAAAGAAGAAGAACGTCATCAGGAGGAAGAAGAGTCCAAAGGTCTTGCCGTACTGGTTGATGCCTTTATTGATCTCCAGATAGAGAGGGAAGAGAAGGGTGATCGCTTCGAAGAGCACGGCGGCGACCAGCGTGCCAGGCACGACTTTTCGAAAATCCTGTGTGCGGTTCGGGATGACGAAATAGATGCTCAGAAACAGGAGGAAACCGGCAACCAGGCCGACAATAACCTGGAGGATGAAGGCCGAGGCCCCGGAGTAGAGAAAGCTCGGGATGTCGGGGATGTGTTTGAGGGCTGGCAGAATAGCCGACGTGGCCACCGCCACGCCGACCAGCAGCGTGAACAGAAACACCATGCCAAAGGCGATCAGCTTCTGCCGGACGAAGTCACGGGGCTTGGTGTGGTAGATCACGGCGAACGCCTGCTCCATCACCCCAAACAGGGCCGATCCACCCAAGAGCAGGCCAGCCAGCCCGACGAAGAGCAGGATGCCAGATTGGCTCTTCACGCCGCTCACCGCCTTGAGCAGTTCGTCTTGCTGCTTCGGGTCGCCGGGGATGGCGGTGAAGATCGTCTTATAAACCGCGTCATTGGCCTGGCCGAAAAGACGCAGCGCGTAGCCGAGGATCGAAGCGGCGAAGATGACGATCGGGAACATGGCAAACAGGGCGTTCCAGGCGATGAGCGCGGCCCAGTTCGGCGCCTGGTCTTCCAGGAACTTGCGGATGACCTGACCCGGAAGGCTCTCCATCAGCCCGCCCATCGATCGATTCTAGCTGACACCAGCGCTATCACGTAAATGACAACCGAACAAGCCGAAGTCGAGGCGCAGAAAAAGGCGGCGGCCGATCGGGCACTGGAACTCGTCAGGCCCGGCACCGTTGTCGGACTCGGCAGCGGAAGCACGGCCCGCTACTTCATCACCGGGCTGGGGGATCGAGTTCGCGCCGGCCTCAAGGTGCAGGCGGTCGCAACGTCGATGGAGAGCCGGCGACTCGCCGAAAAAGGCCGGATCCCGATCACGGAGCGAAACGATCAAGCACTCGACCTGGCCGTAGACGGCGCCGATGAGATCGACCCCAGCGTCAACTGCCTCAAAGGACGTGGCGGCGCCCTGCTTCGCGAGAAGATCGTCGCGGTTGCCAGCCGGCGCTTCGTCCTGATCGCCGACGAGAGCAAACTTGTTGGCCGCCTGGGCCGGGGGCCGGTGCCGATCGAGGTGCTACCGTTCTTCTGGGAGGCGACCAGCCGGGCTATCGAATCGTTGGGGGGACGACCCCAGCTGCGGATGGCGTCGGGCCGGCCGTTCACGACGGACAACGGCAACCTGATTCTCGATACCACCTTCGGTGCGGTCGACGCGCAGCTCGGTGTGGCCATCCACGCGATCCCGGGCGTCCTCGAGCACGGCCTCTTCTTCCGCATCGCCCGGGCCGCCATCGTGGGGAGCGCGACCGGACTTCGAATTCTCGGCGAACTCGCCTGACCCGGCGCTATGCTTAGGCGCTGACATGCCGTTCGAGTACAAGGTTGTTCACACCGTCGAGGAAGCGAACCAGCTCGGCGAGGAGGGGTTCGAGCTCTTCACCATCCTGCCGCCGGGCCCCAATGGAGGACCCGATCGGATTTATCTGCGTCGCGAGAAGCGCCGCGGACAGACGCCGGGTTTCGCCCGAGAGTCCAAGTCCGGCTAGGGCGCCGACCCGATTGACCATCTTGGCGAGCGACGATATACTGGGTTGGTCTGGATTTCAGCAATTGAGGGGCGGAAATGTCCGCCCTCGTTGTGTTTATTGGGGATCTGGATCGGGTAAAAGTGACAGGCCCGGGTTTCGGGCGTTCACAGGGAGTAACCGTGCTGCAAGGAATGACGATGTCGACCAAGGCGGCGCCGCACTACGAGTCGGCGGTCCGGGACATGTCCCAGGCTGCGGCCGAGGCGGAACTGATGCACGCCCCGGTCCGGCTCGCCTACTGGCGGATGGCGGCGCTCGACACGCTGCTCGCCCGGCTGGAGGAACTGCGGGTCGCGGGTGAGCGCGCGCTCCCCGAGGATATCTGGGAGCAGGTGGTCGCCTATGCCGGGCGCCACGATGCGGAGCTCGCGGATCGGATCCAGGCCACGACGGCCGAGGACCTCAACGCGGTGCACGATGCGGTGTTCGAGGCCCAGGGCCGAGTGATGCTGCAGCTGGCCGAGCTGCGCCGGGTGCCGAACTGGCAGGACCTGGACCTGACGCTCGCGCCTGGGGACGACGAAGCCGCCTAGGTCGTCGCGGTCCAAGCACGCTGAGTCATCAGAACGGCGATCCGGCTGACCGCGAGCGGCCCCTCGACATCCTGGCCGATCGGGCGCGGCGGCTGCTGACGATCCAGTGGGCCGACGGCCATCAATCGTCATACGACTTCGAGCTGCTCCGCTGGAGCTGTCCCTGCGCCGAGTGCGCCGGCGAGGGTGGTCTCCCGGGGAAGTTGGCGAGTACCCACGAGCTCAACGACGAGCAGGTCGAACTCGCGCAGATGGAGGCCGTCGGCCTGTTTGGTATCCGCCCCTACTGGAAGGACGGCCACAACACCGGCATCTACGGTCTCAGCCTGTTGCGGGCGATTTGCCCATGCGAGGAATGCGCGGCGCTGCGGGCCGCGCAATGAATTTCTAGACGAGCTTGCCGTTGAGGCCCAGGCCGGCCTCGAGCGCGGCCTTAGGCCGGTAGCCGACGACTTGCTCCGCCAGCTTGCCATCCCGGAACATCGCGACGTACGGAATGCCCCGAACCCGGTAGCGCTCCGCCAGCGCCGGCTCCTCGTCGACATTGACCTTGGTGATCTTGACGTCGACATGCTCCGCGGCGATCTGCTCCAGCACCGGCGACAGCATCTTGCACGGGCCGCACCAATCGGCGTAGAAGTCCACGATCACAGGCTGGTCTGAAAGGAGGACCTGCTCTTCGAACGTGGCGGTTGTAACTTGGACTGCTTTGCTCATAACTCTCCCTTACTTGAACGCTTCGTATTCAGAATAACTCAGAAATGCCCCCGGAAATTCCGGGGGCTGAGGACCAGCCAAAACGAAGCTGACGGCTAGTTCGAAAAGACCTCGACCACCATCGTCTTGGCGCCGTTGGTTGCCACGCCGAGTCCAACCCGATGGTAGGCGGCCTTGAGGATGTTGGCGCGGTGTTCGGGGGAGTTCATGAACATGGTGTTGATGGCGGCCATCGATGGATTGGTCGACCAGGCGATGTTCTCGCCGGCGGTGCTGTACGGGATACCCCAGAGGTGGAGCAGCTGGACGAAGGCCAGCTGGCCGGTCGCCGGGTCGGTGTGGGAGAAGTAGTTCCGATTGAGCATGTCCTGGGCGCGGAACTGGGCGACGCGCGCCAGCGACCCGCTCCAGGCCAGCGCAGCGACGCCACTGGCGGCCCGGTCCTGGTTGACCAGGCTGAACTGGACCCCGGCGGCTCCGCCGACGCTCGCAACCGGCGGGGCCGGCTTTGCGACGGGCTTGGGCCGGACCGCGACCGGCGGCTTCGCCGTAGGCGCGATCGCGACGGCCGGCGCCGGGGTGGGCGTCGGTTGTAACTTGCCCGCCAGAACGGGGTGCCCGGGATGCACGAAGGCCACCCTGGCGGTCGCGAGCGGACGGGCCGTCGTCGCCACCCTGTGAGGCGTCCGGGGCGACCCGAGCACGCTGACCAAGCCCAGCGTGAGCAGCGGGATCGCCGCGATCAGGGCCGTCTTCGTAACTGAACGTGACAATCAGAATCCCCCTTGTGGTCTGGATTGGCGTCGGGGGATTCTAGGGCGGCCGCGTCGTCCCGGCCAAGCAGTTAGCCGCCCGAGAAACCCGCCCCTACGGCTATCCGCTAAGTGGCAGTGCGGTTTATCACGCAGAGGCGACG
>VBEE01000047.1:0-6359 GCA_005881715.1 Chloroflexota bacterium
CGACCCTCTCTTTGCGGGCTGCCTTCAGCGCGGCGTCGATGCTTGATGCGATGAGCCGCACCAGCTCATCGGGATCCGAGGAGACCTCTCCCGGATAGGTGGTCCGGACCTTGTAGGGGAGATCGCAAAGCGTGGGTGCCACCATCTGTCCATGGGTGTCATAGACGACGGCGCGGACGGACGATGTCCCCAGGTCCAGCGCCAGCACGCCTTCATTGGATTTCGTTTTGCGCATGACTGATTTTCCGCGAATCCTCTGATAAACTGTGCCAGCCTAAAGCCGTACCGCTGGGGCGTGGCCAAGCTGGTAAGGCGCCTGACTCTGGATCAGGTAATCCTAGGTTCGAATCCTAGCGCCCCAGCCATCGCCTTCAGCCAGGGTTGCCTGGTCTGGGGGCGTGCAGGATAGACTTCGGGCGTGCCGGAAGACCGCCGGCTCGTCAGCATCCTCTTCGCCGATCTAGTCGGCTTTACCGCGCTCGGCTCCCAAACCGACCCGGAGGTTCTGCGCGAGCAGATGGCTCGCTATTTTGAGCGGATGAAGGCCGTCGCCGAGTTGCATGGCGGGACGGTTGAGAAGTTCATCGGCGACGCGGTGATGGTCGCCTTCGGCGTTCCTCGCGCGCACGACGACGACGCCGAGCGATCAGTGAGGTGCGGGCTGGCGATGCAGGAATCTATGGCGGTACTCAACCTTGAGCTGCGAACCGATTTCTCCCTGCGGGTTGGCATTAATAGCGGAGAGACCGCTGTTAAGTCGGGCGACGATGGCCACTTCATCGTCGGCGACCCCGTTAACGTTGCTGCCCGCCTGCAGCAGGGAGCCGAGCCCGGTGAGGTGCTTGTCGGATACCTAACTGAGCACTTGACTCGAAGGGCCATTGTCTATCAGCCGCATGGGCGACTTCCAGTCAAGGGCAAGGTGGAACCGATCCTGGCATTCCGAGCAGTCCGGCCGAGGAGCGCGATTCCGCGTCAGTCCCGAGGCGTCGGTGACTTGCGGGCACCGCTGGTCGGGCGCGAGCGCGAACTCCGGTTGCTGCTCGACGTCTTTGGACGGGTCGCGGAGGACAGACAGACGCATCTGTTCACCATGGTGGGCAATGCCGGGATCGGCAAGTCGCGTCTCGTCGAGGAAGCCCTTGCTCGGATGGCCACAGAGTTCCGCCCCCGGATTCTGCAAGGTCACTGCCTTCCCTACGGCGAGGGGATTACATATTGGCCCGTTATTGAGATCCTTCGCGAGGACGCCGGCATCACGATGGAAGATGACCGCGAGACCGCGATCCGAAAGCTAGACAATCGCTTGGCCTCCATCGGCCAGGTATCGGAGGATCAGAGTGTGCTCGCTCGGCGGCTGATTGTCGTCCTTGGTCTGGAGCCAGCCGATACTGCTATCCCCGAAGTACCGGCAGCAGAGGTAGTCACCGAATTGGCCTGGTCGCTTCGCCGTTACATCGAAGCGGTCGCCAGCCAGAATGCCGTCGTTCTCGTCATCGATGACCTTCAGTGGGCAGAGCCCGCGATCGTCGAACTGATCAGACAGGTGACGCGCCGCGCCAGGTTAGCGCCGGTGCTCTGGATTTGCATGGCTCGGCCGGAGTTCCTGGAGCAGCACCCGAACTGGGGCGCCGGCTTGGTTAACGCCTCACTGATAACGCTCAACCCGCTCACTCGGCCCGAGACATCCACCCTAGTTTCGGGACTGCTTGATATCGAGGACATCCCCAGCGTTTTGCACGGCAGCATCCTCGAACGCTCTGAGGGCAACCCGCTCTTTTGCGAAGAGTTTCTCCGGATGCTAATCGAAGAGAGCCGCATCGTCCGGGTTGATGACCGCTGGCAGGCGGCAACGGGTGCGGTCGAGGTCCGTGTTCCTGAGACGATCCAGGCGCTCCTTATCGCCCGCCTCGATACGCTCCCAGAGGCAGAGAGACGCGTGCTGGAAGCGGCCAGTATTGTCGGCGAACGCTTCCTGCCGGAACAGATCAGAGCAATATGCATCGACATCGATGTCGACAGTGCTCTAGACGAACTTCTGGCGAAGGGCCTCGTCGTCGAAGACACGACTGGTGGCGACGTGGTCGGTTTGCGGCTGAAGCACTTGCTGCTGCGGGATGTCGTCTACGGCGGTCTCGCGAAGAGAAGTCGTGCGGACCTGCACGACCGATTCGCCATCTATCTTGAGAGTGCAACGAGCGATCGGGGGGCCGAGTACGCGGAGATCATCGCCTATCACGCGGCCCTCGCTTTCAGCCTCACGCGCGAGATGCGGCTGAGCGGGAATGTGTTGTCGCGGCGAGCCCGAGGGGCCCTGCGCTGGGATCTCTTCCTCGGGGAGCGGGCATTCGCACGCGGCGATCGACGGCTGCTGGCAGACTTCATCTCCAACGCAAGGAGTGCACTCGAGGCGGACCCAGGCGACCGGTTCGATACCGACCGCGTACGTTTGAGGCTCCTGGAGGTTGAACAGTTCGGCGCTGCCGGGCGCTACGACGAGGCCGCCGCAACGGCTGCCGAGGTCGTCCGCGAGGCGGAGGGGCTGGAGCGCCGGGACCTAGCCGCTGCCGCCCACCTCGCCACCGCCAAGATCGAGCTGGAGCGAAACCCCAGCAGTGTCCTCTTCCAGCACCATGCCGCCGAGGCTGGCCAGCTGTTTCGACTGACTGGCGATAGAGCGGGTGAGATCGAAGCGGAATGGCTGACCGTTCTGTGGCGGCTAGGGAGCGGGGAAGGCCAGGCCGCGCTCCATGCCGCGATTCGGTTGGCGGAGCGGGCGGTTGAACTGAACGATAAATCGCGGGCGGCCGCGCGGTTCGCGACAACCGCGACCTTTGCTGCGCAGGCTGGCCTACCTCAGAAGGCCAGCGAATGCGTCCAGAGGGCCTCCACCCTAGCCAGCGAGGCCGGCGCCCGACTCGGCCGCCGCCTCGTCCTGGCGCAGGCAATGCTGGATACCCTGATGGGGGACCCCGAACGGGCAGTTGACCGCCTTCGACAAGCTGTCGTGGCGGCAGATGAAGACGGTTCGAGCACGCTCTCCCTCAAACGTTTACTGGCCATCGAGCTGATTCGGCTCCGAAGGTATCCAGAGGCTGAGGCCATTCTCGAGGATGCGTTGAGACGAAGCCAGGATAGTGGCGAGCTATGGAATCGTAGTGAACTGTTTGCACGGAGTGCTGTGACCGCTGTGGCGCAAGGAAAACTCGATACGGCCGAAGATTATGCGCAGCAGGCGCTGCAGACAGTCACGCCCGGCGACCGGGGTGGTGTCGTCGAGTCAAACTGGGCCCTCGGCGAGCTACGGGCTGCCCAGGGTCGCGACCGTGAAGCGGAGACCGCCTATCGCCAGGCGTTCGCCGAAATAGCCCGAGGCCCTTACTGGGTGATGGTCCAGGATGCCGAGTTGAGCTTTGCTCGATTCCTCGTCGAGCGCGGGCGCGGCTCGGAAGCGCTCCCAATGCTCAATAGGATGCAAGCGTGGCTGGATGCCGCAGGTTACGCGATCGGTCGGGAGCAGATCGCGCAGTTGCGTGCCCGGATAGGGTGACGGCGCTCCGTGATCTTGCATACGAGATCGCTCCCTCCAGACCAGACGGTCTAAAGGCGCTGAAACGTCACCGCCGACACTGGCTATGAAAGTTGCCAAACCTGACCAATTGACCCAGCCAATCGCCTCCGCGATTGCCGCCTCGAAGCACGTCAAGGATCGATTTTGCAATCTGGCCAGCCTCGTCCCTATCCATTCTGGCTGGACCTTGTCAAGGAACCGCGCTCTTGCATGGTCGGGAGACTCCGTGTCTGCGCGACTGCACCTAGCCAGTACGCGCTGGGCTTGGGCGTCCGAGCGAATGTCACTCTGTCCACCGAAACCAGGCCAAACCGCGGTCGGTACCCGAGCGACCACTCGAAGTTGTCGAGCAGGGTCCAGTGGAGGTAGCCGCGCACATCGATGCCATCCTCGAGGCATGCGAGTACTTCGCGCAGCGCATTGCCAATGTAGCGGACGCGCTTCGCATCGTCATCCGTGGCGATCCCGTTTTCAGTAACGAGGATCGGTGTGCCGCCGGTAGTTTGCCACGCCCTGCGGATCGTCCTCCCCAGCGCGGCGGGGTAGTTTTCCTGGCCAAGTTGCGTACTGTTGTCCGTCTCTTGAGGAAGGCCCTTACCCCATTCGACATGCGGGCCGCGCGGGCCCTCCGGTCCGAATCGGTTGCGCGTGTAGGTCTGAACTCCAACGAAGTCGTCGTGCCGCGCCAGGTCGAAGAACCGGTCGCTGATTCTTGAGTTGAGTTCAACCTGGCTGTCGCCCGGCTGGGCGCCGTCCTCGTATTGAAGGTCGGGCAGTGCTAGGGTCACCCCGACCGGGAGGTTTGCCCGTGAGCGGATCGCCGCCGCTCCCAGATGATGGGCCTCCAGCGCGTGGTCGACCACCCGCCACATTGCTGCGACATCGCCCTTACGTCCCGGTGGGTTGACGCCGAGGATGTAGCCGCCTTCGCCCAAGCCCTCCGGTTCGTTGATGGTGCAGGCATAGGCAATCAGGTCGCCCAGCGCCGCCGTGGCGCGATCGCAATAGCGTTCGAAGAAGCGCGGAAATTGATCGAGGAGGAATCCACCGCGTTTCTGCAACCAGCGAGGAAGTGTGTAGTGATGGAACGTCACCAGCGGCGCGATCCGGTGCTCCCGGCAGGCGGCCAGAACAGCGCGGTAATGGTCGAGCGCCGCGTTCGAGAACTCGTTCTCCTCCGGCTCGATCCGGGCCCACTCGAGGCTGAAGCGGAATGCATTGAAGCCGAGCCCGGCCATCAGCGCGACGTCCTCTCGATACCGGTGGTAGAAGTCGCATGCGTCGCCCGATGGCTCCACGCACGGCGTTCCAGGGCTGTGCTCCCATTCCCACCAGTCGCTGTTGGTATTGCCGCCTTCGACCTGGTGCGCCGAGGTTGCGGTGCCGAAGAGGAAACCTTCAGGAAATCCTTTCATCAGCTGCTCTACATTAGGGACCTGCCAAGTCTTCCCCGGCCAGAATATCCGCGCCCAACCCTGCGGCGGGATGCGTGGATCAACCTCAACGGTGAGTGGGAGTTCGCTTTTGATCGCCCGAACTTCGACCGATCGATCATCGTGCCGTTCGCCTACCAATCGGAGCTTTCCGGCATCGGCGAGCGGACGCTGCATGACACCGTCTGGTACCGGCGCCGCTTTGGCGCGCCCGTCGCCGAGCGGGTCATCCTTCATTTCGGCGCCGTCGACTACGAGTCGAAAGTGTGGGTCAACGGCCGCGAGGTGGCCCGCCACGAAGGCGGTCACACGCCGTTCAGCGCGGACATCACGGCGGTGCTGCGTCTCGGCGACAACGAGCTTGTGGTTCGTGCCCACGACCCGGCAACCGACCTCACAATTCCGCGAGGCAAGCAATTCTGGCGAGAGAAGCCCGACCGCATTTTTTACACGCCAACCACCGGCATCTGGCAGACGGCCTGGCTGGAGCCGCTTCCGCATCAGCATGTCGCGTCGTTGCGGCTCTGGCCGCGGTTGGAAGGGGGGGCGCTCGAGTTCGAGATCGCGACATCTCAGCCCGGTGCTCTCGTTGAACTTTACGTCCGCCTCGATGAACGACAGGTCGGTCGTTGGCGAGGCGCGGCCGGCCGCGACCGCCTTGTTCTCACCGAGGCGAGGCCATGGAGCCCCGAGACACCGACCCTCTACGACTTGACCGTCCGGCTCATCGACGATGCCGGCCGCGAAATCGACCAGCTCACCAGCTATTTTGGGCTGCGAACCCTCGCGACGGTTCACGGGCGGTTCCTTCTAAACGGCGAGCCGTACATCCAGCGGCTCGTCCTCGATCAGGGGTATTTTCCCGGCGGCTGGTACACCGCCGGCTCGGATTCCGACCTGCGCCGGGACATCGAGCTTGCGAAGTCGCTTGGGTTCAACGGCGCCCGTAAGCACCAGAAAGTCGAAGATCCCCGCTGGCTGTACTGGGCCGATCGCCTTGGATTTCTGGTCTGGGCCGAAATGCCCAACTTCCATTCGCACACTCCCAAAGCTGAGCAACGGTTGCTCGACGAGTTCACGGCCGCCATCGAGCGCGACCGGGACCACCCATGCGTGGTGGCGTGGGTCCCGATGAACGAAACGTTCGGTTTTCAGCGGCCAGTGCGGGAGGATGTCCTGGCGAGCCTGCTGGTGAGGCTCTACCGCCGCGCGCATCAGCTCGACGGGACACGGCCGGTGGTTTCGAACGACGGATGGGAGCACGCGCTGACCGACCTGTGCACACTGCACGACTACGGTCCGGCTGACGAGCTGCGCCGCCGTTATCGCAGCCTGTCGGCTGCCCTCGAGCCAGC
>VBEE01000047.1:6502-28470 GCA_005881715.1 Chloroflexota bacterium
GGGCCGGTCGAGGGATTCTGTTATACGCAACTGACCGACGTCGAACACGAGCGCAACGGCTTGCTCACCTTCGACCGCCAACTCAAGGTCGATCCCGCAATCCTGCGGCCGATTACGCAGAATCCGAAGCAGCGCTAATAGTTCCTAATCTCATCGCGGCAAAACCTGTCACTAATTGACAGGGCCGGGGCGCCGTCCTAGACTCGCGGCTATGGGGTCGGAGCCGGGGACCCCATGCGATGCTTTGGCTGCGCCTGGGTGTTCCCGGCAAAGGGAGGAGGCACGATGGGAAGGCTAATCAGAATTCTGGCCCTTGTTTCCGCCGGCGTCTTGGGATTGTCCGCCTGCGGGACGTCGACATCATCGGGAAAGATTGGCGGCACCGTTCACATTCTGGGAACCTGGACCGGCACCGAAAAAGACTCGTTCGATGCCGTGATGAAGCCGTTCACGGATCAGACCGGCGTCAAGATCTCGTTCGAGGCCACTCGTGACCTCGATGCCATCCTCCAGACCAAGATTGCTGCCGGCAACCCGCCCGACGTCACCGGAGCCCCCGGCGTCGGCACGCTCATCAAGCTGGCCAGGGCGGGCAAGCTCGTCGCGCTCGACGACAAGCTCGACGTGAGTCAGCTCAACGCAAACTACGGGGCGGACTGGATCAACCTGGGGAAGATCGACAACAAGCTGTATACGCTCTACGCTTGGGCGGCGCTCAAGGGATTGATCTGGTACGACCCCAAGGCCTTCCAGGCGAAGGGCTACCAGGTGCCCAAGACCTGGGACGAGCTGATAGCCCTCCAGAACAAGATCAAGTCCGACGGTGGCAAGCCGTGGTGTGTGGCCCTGGAGAGCAAGGCGGCCTCCGGCTGGCCGGGAAGCGACTGGCACAAGGAGATTGTCCTGAGCCAGTCCGGAACAACGGTCTATGACAACTGGTGGCAGGGCAAGCAGAAGTGGACCTCGCCGGAGATCAAGCAGGCCTGGACGACCTGGGGTCAGATCCTGGGTTCGGCTGACAGCAACGTCTACGGCGGCAAGCAATACATGGTCTCGACAACATTTGGCGACGGCGGCCAGGGACTCTTCACCAGCCCGCCCAAGTGCTACATGTTCAATCAGGGTTCGTTCATCACCAGCTTCTTTGATGCCTACACCCCCAAGCCCACCGCCGGGACGGACTACGCGGTATTTCCGTTGCCCGACGTGAACACGGCGAACGCGGGCGCTCACGTGGTTGCTGGTGATGCCTTCGTCATCACGAAGGACACACCACAGGCCCGGGCGCTGCTGAAGTACCTGGCCACGGCCGAGGCGCAGGACATCTGGGTCAAGCGCGGCGGCGGCAAGATCGCCATCAACAAGCAGGTCAGCCTGAGCGACTATCCCGATGCGATCTCGAAATCCCTGGCCCAGGTCGTGGTCGACACCAAGATCGCGCGCTACGACGCGGGTGACCTGATGCCGAGCGATATGCAAGCGGCGTACTGGGCGGCCGTGCTGAAGTTCGTGACTGATCAGTCAAAGCTCGACGCCATCCTGGCCGAGCTGGATAAAACGCAAGCGACCGCCTACGCGTCGCCGTGACCGGAGCGGGCTGGATAGCATAACGACCGCATGGACGCCATGACGCCGTTGACAGTCACGCTGCCGATGCTGGACGTGGACTGGGAAACGCTCGTGTCGGTCAACCTGCCGACGCTGCTGTTCGTGATCGTCGGGGTACCCCTCGCGCTGGTGGGCTACATCGTGGGACTCGACGTGCTGGTCCGGCGGCTTCCGAAGCGCAGCCAGCCGTCCGTTCGCCCCTGGGTGTGGGTCGCGCCGGCCATCTTCTTCGTCGGGCTGATCCTCGTCTATCCCATGGTCGGGACCGTCGTGCGAAGTTTCTTCGACCGCCGTGGGGACGCGTTCGTGGGACTCGGCAACTTCGTCAGGCTCCTCACCGACCATGGCGTCCTGATCGTTTTAAGGAACAACCTTTTATGGCTGCTCCTCTATCCCGGCTTGGTGCTCCTCTTCGGGCTCCTCCTCGCCGTCCTCTCCGACCGGGTGAAATTCGAAAAGCCGGTCAAATCGTTGATCTTCATGCCGATGGCCATCTCCTTCGTGGCGATGGCCATCATCTGGCAGTTCGTCTACTACTACAAGGATCCGTCCGAGCCCCAGACGGGCATCCTCAACGCCGTCGTCGTCAACATCTTCCATGGCCTGCCGATCACGTGGATTCAGGACACCCGATTCAATAACTTCGCCCTCATCTTCATCGGGGTCTGGGGTGCGACGGGATTTGCCATGGTCATTCTCTCGGCCGCGCTCAAGGGCATCCCGGCGGAACTGCTCGAAGCCGCCCGGGTGGACGGCGCCAATGAACGGACGATTTTTCGCCGGATCATCCTGCCGCTGATGATGCCGACCATCGTGGTGGTTGGCACCACCATGGTGATTTTCGCGCTCAAGGCCTTTGACGTGGTCTACGTGATGACCGCGGGCAACTACAACACCGACATCCTGGCCCGGCGCATGTATGCGGAGCTATACAGTGCCGGAAACTATGCCAACGCGAGTGCCCTGGCCGTGATCCTGCTGCTCGCGGTGGTCCCCGTGTTGATTTTTAACCTGCGCCAGTTCAGAGCCGTCGAGGCCAGGCGATGAGCGTCGCCACCGCGGCACCGCCAGCCACCCCTCCAGCCCGGTCCAAGGCCGCGAGGACCCGATGGTCCCAGCGGCTGTCGGCGAATGTCTCGAGCGCCGGCCTGAACGTGGCCGTGCTGGCGTTGACCCTGGCCTGGATCGTGCCGACCCTCGGGCTCCTGATCAACTCCTTCCGGCCCGGGGGGGCGTTCAACACCAGCGGTTGGTGGACGGCCCTGGCGCCGCCCTTCAACTTCACGCTGGACAGCTACCGCGCCGTCCTGGGTGCGAGTGATCTGGCTCCCAGCTTTTTCAACAGCTTCATGATCACGATCCCCGCCACTATCATCCCGACGGCCGTGGCGGCGTTCGCCGCCTACGCGTTTTCCTGGATGCGCTTCTGGGGCCGTGACTGGATCTTTTTGGCGCTGGTTGGATTGCTCGCCGTACCGTTGCAGGTGACCTTCATCCCACTCCTGACCCTGGCGGTCCACATGGGGCTCACCTCCGGCAACAATTTCTTCGGCCTCAACGCCGGATTCCTCGCAGTCTGGATAGCCCATACGGGCTACGGCTTGCCCTTCGCGATTTACCTGCTGGCCAATTTCTTTCGGGTCCTGCCCCAGGACCTTTTCGAATCGGCGGAGATCGACGGCGCCGGGCCGGTGACGGTCTTCTTCCGTCTGGTCCTGCCCCTTTCGGTGCCGGCGATCGCGTCGCTGGTCATCTTCCAGTTTCTCTGGGTGTGGAATGACCTGCTGGTTGCGCTGATCTACGTTGGCGGCACCCCCGAAGTCGCTCCCCTGACGGTCACGCTCACCAACCTGGTCGGCGGCCTGGGGCAGCACATCGAGTACCTGACGGCAGCGGCGTTCGTCTCGATGGTGGTTCCGCTGATCGTGTTCTTTGCTCTGCGGCGCTACTTCGTGCGGGGCATCCTGGCCGGGTCGGTCAAGGGCTAAGCAGCTCGCGTCCCGCTCAGCGGCGCGTCAGCACCGTTGCCAGCAGGGTCATGACCAGCAGCAACGGGAGGGCCATCAAAGCCAGGACGAGCAACAGAAAGAGGTTCTGGGTGTCTGAGGCCGTCCCCGGATCGGCTGCCGTCGCCTGCTGTGGCGTCGGGTCGATCGCAATCGCCTGGGCTGAGCCGTCCGGGAGGGCTTCACCGGCGAAGGGCAGCGTTCCGATATCGCTCGCGCCGGCCGCCTGTGCGACCGGTGCTCGCGTGGCTGCGCCACCCGGGACCGTCGGTGGGGGTGTGGACGTCGGCGGCGGTGTTGGATTCGGGGTTGGCTCGGGGCTAGGCGCCGGCGTTGGCGGCGGCGTTGGTCGCGGCGTCGGCGATGGCGTCGGTTTCGGGGTTGGTGGAGGAGTCGGTTTTGGGGTAGGCGGCGGTGACGTCGCGGTTGGCGTGGGTGATGGATGAGGGCGGGCCGCCACGCTGCCGGTTTGGCTCGAAGCCCAGGCGCCGGAGTTCCAGGTCATTCCGCCGAGCCACCCACAGGCGCCGACGAGGAGTATCGCCGCGAAGAGCGCACGCGCACGGTGGCGCAAGTGCATGCCTTCCCCTTGCCTCCTGCCGAGATCTCCTGCACAAAGAATACCGAGCGTCCCGGAAAAAGAACAGAGGGTGAAGCCAGTGGCGCGCCGATGATCTCGGCCTACGATTAGGGTCATGGCCGCCGCCGAGCGGGTCGCCGTGGTGACTGGTGCCAGCTCGGGCATCGGTGAGGCCACGGCGAGAGGCCTGGCCGGCGCCGGCTATCGGATGGTGCTCGGCGCCCGCCGCGAGGATCGGCTGATGGCGGTCGCACGCGAATTGGGTGGAAGGGGGCTCGCCCTCGACGTCCGGGATCTCACCAGCATTCAGGGCTTCGCGCGCGCCATCGAGTCGGAATACGGTCAGGTCGAGGTGCTGGTCAACAACGCCGGGCTGGCCGCCGGCCTGCAGCCGCTGGCCGAGGGCAGCGATGACGACTGGGTTCAGATGATGGAGACGAACGTCATCGGCCTCCTGCGGGTCACGAAAGCCCTCCTCCCTCTGCTTCGGCGCGCACCCCGCGCCCATATCGTGAACCTCGGCTCGGTAGCGGGGTTCGAGGTTTATCCTGGCGGTGTCGGCTACACGGCGAGCAAGCACGCCGTGCGCGCCATCAGTAAGACGCTGCGGCTCGAGCTCGTGGGGGAGCCGATTCGGGTGACCGAGATCGCCCCGGGGATGGTCGAGACGGAATTCAGCCTGGTCCGCTTCAAGGGGGACCGGGAGCGGGCGGCCGCGGTCTACCAGGGCATGCAGCCGCTGACCGGCGCCGACGTCGCCGATTGCATCGTCTGGGCGGTTACCCGACCACCGCACGTCAACATCGACGAGCTGGTGGTGCGGCCGATCGCCCAGGCGACGACGCGGGACGTCGCCCGCAAGCCGTAATCCCGGCAGAGGAACTTATGCACAGGCCTTTCCACATGTGCACATCGGCTATTTTTCCCTGAGTGACGCCGGGAACCATCTACTGATAGCCCTCGTGTTGTGTGGCGGTCCGGCTGCCGTCAGCCCGGAATTGACCGCCCGCCAGTGCGCCTGATATTATAGTCGCGGTATCAATTAAATCATCAAGGTACCAGGGAGGTAAGTTCATGGCAGTCGTTCACGAGCACGACGACGGCGACGGCTCGAGCGCGGCAGTAGTCGCGATCTTCCTGATCGCCTTGATCGTGATCCTGGCGATCCTCTTCTACGGTTTTGCCGTCGCGCACTGGTTCGGAGTTGGCGTCAACGTGACGCAGGTCGCGCCGTCGTCCTCGGCGGCAGCGTCGCTCCCCGCCGCTTCGGCGTCCGCCTCGACGTCCCCATAATCGACAGCGCCAGGAAAAAAGGCCGGCAGCACGCCGGTCTTTTTTGTGCGCGTGCGGTTCCGATCGAACTGCGTCGGCGAATGATTGCGACGCAGGTTACGAAGTGGGGACATGCGACAACTCTGTAGCAGGCTGCGAAAGGTTGTGCGCCGACAATGGCGCTTATGCATCTCGGAGAACTTATTCGGCGACAGGTCGAGCGTGTGATCCGCAGCGAGCGTGGCCAGGGCATGGTGGAGTACGCCTTGATCCTGGTCCTGATCGCCGTCGTGGTGATCGCGGTGTTGATCGTGCTGGGCAACCAGGTCCAGAACGTCTTCTGCAACATCAGCGGCGCCATGGGCCAGTAGCCAGCCACGTTAGGCTCTTGCCATGCGGAGCGGCTGCAGCCTCGTGATCCTGGCTGGCGGCCAGAGCCGGCGAATGGGTCGCGACAAGGCTGGCCTGCCGGCGGGCGATGGAACGCTGGTCGAGCACCTCGCCCACCGGCTGGGGCCGGTCGTCGACGAAACGATCGTCGCGGGCGGCTCCGCCACCCTGGAGCTCGCTGGTGTGCGGCGGATCGACGACCGTCATCCGGGACTGGGCCCGCTCGCCGGCATGCATGCCGGCTTCCTCGCCGCCAGGCACAGCCTGGTCTGGGTGGTTGCCTGTGACCTGCCCGATGTGGAGCCGGCTCTGGGACCGCTGATGCGAAGCCTGGCGAACGACTGTGAGGCGGTCGTTCCCTTACTGGACGGCGAGCCCGAAGGCGTGTGCGCCCTCTACCGTCGCGGGTTGGCGCCGCGCATCGAGGCCTTGCTGATCGCCGGCGAACGGAGCGTCAGAAGCCTGTTGGCGCGCTGCGCCGTGCGGTACCTCACGGCCCTGGAGTTGCGCGCGGTCGATCCCGGGCTGCGCTCTTTTCGCAACGTCAACACGCCGGCCGATTACGCGACGTGGCTCAAGACGCGGTCAAGCTGACGATCGAGCTCTGCCGGGTCGGTGGTGGGGAGTCGACAGACGAATCCTTCGCACAGATAGGCGGTGGCCGACGCGTCAACCGCCGGTCGGTCCGTCAACAATGGCAGCCCGCTTGGGTTTCCGTCGGCCGTCGCCACCGCGACCAGGAGATTCGGAAGAAAGCGCGAGCGCACAACCTCGAGAAACTGCCGCGTCCTTGGTTCCGCCGGCGCGCCGATGACCGCCAGCTCGACGGGACGGCTGAGATGGAAATCCAATGCCGCGAGCAGGCGGCCGAACGCGAGGGGCGCCTTCGCCGCGGTCGGCCCGAGGCGCTCGAGCGTCTGGCGCGCCGTTGCTAGCCACGAGTCCTGGCCCAGCAGGGCGCCGGCACGCAGCAGAACATCCACCGCCATCGACGTGCCAGAGGGGGTGGCGTTATCGGTGACATCTTGTGGTCGAACCACCAGCCGCTCGTGGTCGACAGCAGTGTCGAAAAACGCCGCCTGACCATCGTCCCAGAACGCGACCAGCATTTCGTCCAGCAAGCCCCGCGCCTCGTCCAGCCATCGCACGTCGAAGCTTGCCGCGTAGAGGCTCAAGAGGCCGTCGGCCACCGCGACCTGGTCCTCGAGGTAACCGCTGACGGTGGCGCGCCCATCCTTGTAGCTCCGTCGCATCCGGCCGCGATCGCGCATCCGGGAGAGCAGGAAGCCGGCGTTCGCTTCCGCCACCGATACCAGGTCGGGGCGATCGAGGACCCTCCCGGCATCCGCGAAGGCGCGCAACATCAAGCCGTTCCAACTGGCGATCACTTTCTCGTCGCGCTGCGGCCGGGTGCGACCGTCCCGGTACGCCATCAATCGTTGGCGGGCCGCCGCCATGACGGACGCCGCATCTGCGGTCACCGGGTGCAGGATGCTCCGGCCTTCAAAGTTTCCGACATCGGTTACGTCGAAAGCGGCAGCGAGCGCCGCCGCTTCGTCGACGCCCAGTGCAGCCTTCAGCTCCTCTGCCGTCCAGAGATAGAATCGGCCTTCCTCGCCGTCGCTGTCAGCATCAAGGCTGGAAAAGAAGCCACCGTCAGATGCGGTCATCTCGCGCATGACGAACGCGAGGGTTTCTTCGGCCACCCGCCGAAATAGCGGTTCGCGGGTCAGCTGCCAGGCGTCCAGGTACGCCCGGGCGAGCAGGGCGTTGTCGTACAGCATCTTTTCGAAGTGCGGGACCAACCAGTGCTCGTCGACGCTGTATCGATGAAATCCGCCGGCCAGCTGGTCGTACATGCCACCTTCGGCCATCGCACGCAGGGTCTGCCTCGCCGTCGCCTGGGCCGCCGGGTCGCCGCTGCGGACGCTGGTGCGGAGTAAGAATTCGATCGCCATCGGCTGCGGAAATTTCGGTGCGCCACCGAAGCCGCCGTGGACCGCGTCATGGTCCCGCCGCAGCCGGTCGTACGCCTCATCAAGGAGCCCAGCCGTGAGGCTGCCGGCCGCGAGCGGGACGACGGGTCTCTCCAGGAAGTCGCGGACCTGCGCCGCCGTGGCCTCCACCTCGGCCGGCCGCTGCGCAAACGCCTCGGCCACGGCGCCCAGCACCCGACGGAACGACGGCATGCCGAACCGATCGCTCGGTGGAAAGTATGTGCCGGCGAAGAACGGTGCGCCGTCGGGTAGGAGGAACACCGTCATCGGCCACCCACCGGAGCCGGTGAGACCCTGCACCGCTCGCATGTAGACCTGATCGAGGTCCGGCCGCTCCTCGCGGTCCACCTTGATGGAGATGAAGTCCCGATTCATCAACGCGGCGATCTCTGCGTCCTCGAAAGACTCGCGTGCCATAACGTGGCACCAATGGCAGGCGCTGTAGCCGATGCTCAGCAGGATTGGTTTGTTCTCGCTGCGTGCTTTCGCCAGCGCCTGCGTTCCCCATGGGTACCAGTCGACGGGGTTGTTGGCATGTTCCAGCAGGTACGGACTTGTCTCCTGCGCCAGGCGATTCGCCATTGCATCACTCTACCGGCCATCCTCCAAACGGATGGCGCAATGGGCCAGATGGACTACCGAGCCGAAACTGACGCTCTAGCATGCAGGCTATGCCCACGGACATCAGTCTGGCCAGGCACCAGGCGTTCTCCGTTGTCACCTTGTTGATCCTCGGCAGCGGGCTGGCCCTCTACCAGATGACCTCGCTGGTGCTGGGTCCTGCCGGTAGCCGGCAGCTCGATCTGTCGCTCAGTATTCCAACCGTCGAGACCCATGATCTTGCCCCGGCGGCGAGTGCCGGCGTGATCGGCAACCTGGTCATACCGCAGGTGTTGGCATCGGGCTCCACGGCCGCGTCCTCTCGCCACGCCTCCGGCGGTTCCGCGGCCCCCCGTAAGACCACATCGGTGCCGCCGGCGCCGGTGGTCGCCCCGCCGTCGGTTGTCGCCGTTCCGCCGGTCGCGCCGCCCATCGCCAATCCGGAACAACATCCGTTGCCGGTGGTGACGGTTCCACAACCCGAGGGCGACGGCCTGCGTGACGATGAAACCAACTGACTATCATGACGCCGATGAGCGGAGCCCTCGACTGGCTCGCGGTCGGCGACGTGGCAGAGGAACGTGGCACCGAGAGCTCGGCCATCCTGGGTGGTGGCGCGGCGCGACTTGCCGCTCATGCGGCGGTGCTCAGGGCGCGCGTTGCCCTGGTCGCCAAGGTGGGCGAGGACGACAGCGGGCGCCGTGTGCGCGATGCCCTCGAGCGACTGAAGGTCGATCTCCGCTGGCTGCGCAGCGGTCCCGCGATGCGGACCACCGTCTGGCATGAGCCCGACGGCCAACCCCAGCGGCGTCGCGTGGAGCGGGGTGCTGACCTTGCATTGCGGCTCGACGAGCTGCCCCCACCATCCGTCCCGGCCGCCCTCACTGTTGTTTCCGGCTACAGCCTTTCGGTTGAGCCAGCTCGGTCTGCTGCGCTGGGCGCCTTAGCGGGCGCCCGCGCCCGCGGTGCCCGAGCGGCGTTGCTGCTCGAGGCGGACCTGCTCTGGTGGACTAATGCCCGCATGGTGCGGCGTGTCCTGGAGCCCGCCCTGGCCGGCGTCGACAGTGTCGCCCTGCAGGCGTCCGACGCTCGCGTGCTCTTCGGCGCGGTGAGCGGCCGCGAGGCAGTTCGCCTGGTGGCCGCGATGGGACCTCGCCTCGCCTACCTGGCGGAGGCTGACGGCAGTGTGGTCCTCAGGGAAGGCGGCCGCACCCACGGATGTCCGGCAGACCGCACCGAAGGCGCGCCCCGTGACCGGTACGCCGGCGCGGCAGCGTTCTGGGTCGGGCTCGCCCGCCAGGCGCCGGCACGCAAGGCGGCCGCCGACTCGGTGCGTTACGCCCAGTCCGTCCGTCGTCCAGGCCCTCGACTGTAACGCCGCCATGGCGCGTTTGGATCAGCCCGGCGACGCCCGGCCGGTGCGACGAACCCGGACCGTTGCGCTTGTGTGGGGGATTCCTGGCGGCGCTGGCTGATCGCGGCCCTTCTGTGCGCGGTCTTGCTGCCGTCCGCCGCCAGTCTTCCGGCACGGCCGAGGCCGGCGATGAGCGTGTCTTTCGTCGTCGAACCGGCGGCGGTCGAGCTGGCTAGCCCTTCGCCAGCGCCGACAGATGTGGCTGGATTCGCGACCACGCAATAGGGTGCGTCGCGATTCCGGCCTGGCTTAAGTACCGGTCGCGCAAGCCGCTCAGGTCCGGGTACCCATGCACGTAATAGATGCTGCGGATACCGGCGCTGATCAGCAGCTTGACGCATTCGATGCACGGAAAGTTCGTGCAAAAGATATCGGCGCCCGACGTTGACGCGCCGCGGTAGGCGCTCTGTGCCAGCGCGTTCGCCTCGGCGTGAGCGCAGTATTTCAGCGAGAGGTCGGCGCCGCTGACTCCGCCAACGCATGGGCACGGTTGCGGAAATTCTTCTGGATGCCAGGTCCCCTTCGGTGTTCCGTTGTAGCCGGTCGCGATGACCTGGCCATCGCGGACGATGACGCAGCCCACCCTTCGTGAGAGGCAAGTGGAACGGAGTGCGGCCGCGAAAGCCAGGATCATGGCGTAGGCGGCCTTGTCGGGCCGGCCCTGCTGGTTGGTGGCATGCGTCTCGACGGCATCGGGGTTGGGCGCGGCCCGACGGGCGCGACGTGCCGCTGGCCGGGAGGGCCTGGAGGTCACGGATCGATGTTACCGCTGCTAGCTCGCCTTCAGGATCCGGGTAATGGTCGTCCCGCAGTGGGCACAGGTGCCGATCCTCGCCCAGTGTCCCGACCGGAGCGTCGTGGTGGTTGCGCCCAGGTCGACCGCGCAGTGGCACTGGTAGCAGAACGTCAGCTGGGCAGGAGTGCGAGACGCATGGGCGACGGCCGGAGTGGCGAAGCGCAGCGAGAGGATATTTCCTGGCTCGTGCATCTCTCTAATCCTCGTAACGTCCAGTATTCCGCGGCTTGTTCGCGGTTGGTGGCCACGATTCGGTAACGCTTTCTCATCCGAGCTTCACGATTACGGCCGGCGTTTCAATCGCACGGCTTGACGGCCTTAACGGCTGCCGCGCCTAATTAGGGAGGAGGCGGGCCGCGCTGGCGCGCGCCCTCTAGGAAGCATGAATCAATCGGGTGTTACCGGTGTGCCTGGCGCGACCGGGCCGTCGCGCACCCAATGGTTGGTCATCACCGCCGTCGTGGTCTGTCTCGCCCTGGTCGCTGGCGGGCTGCTGTATCTCCTGCCGGTGCTCGAGTTGCTTGGCAATCACGATGCTGCCCCGGGGCGCGGTGTGCCAGCGCCGGCCCATGCCCCGCCCCCGCTGGACTCCAAGCAGCGGATCAACATCCTTCTCCTGGGGAGCGACAACGACCAGAAGTTCCCGCAGGACGCCCTCCTGTCACAGACCATGATCGTGGTCTCGGTCGACCCGGCGCACCATCAGGTCACCCTGCTTTCGCTGCCGCGCGATCTGTGGGTCGAGATCCCCGGGCACGGTCAAGCCAAAATCGACCTGGCATACGCGCGGGGCGGCGCTCCACTGGCGCGCGCGACGGTGGAGAAGGCTTTCAAGATTCCCATCCATTACTACGCGTGGGTCGGGCTGAAGGGGCTGGTGCGCGTGGTCGATCGGGTTGGCGGGATCGACGTTGACGTCCTTCATCCAGTGCTCGACGACAACTATCCGAACGATTTCAACGACAGCGGCTACGGGACCGAACGCGTCTATCTCGCCGCCGGTCCCCAGCATCTCGACGGCCGTCACGCACTGCAGTACGTCCGCTCCCGACATGGTGATCTGCTCAGCGATTTCGGCCGCTCCATTCGCCAGCAGCAGGTGTTACTGGCGCTGCAGCAGCGGGCTGAGGGCATGGACCTGGTCACGGCGCTGCCCAGCTTCGCAAGAGATTTGAACGGCCACGTCAAAACCGACCTGGACCTCGTTCGGGTGACACAACTTGGTCTCTTCATGCGCGGCCTGGGCAAGGGCGATGTGCGCCAGGCCTTCATCACGCCCTATGTCCGCGACGCCACCTCGCCCGACGGTCAGCAAATCCTGCTGGCCGACTGGCCGGCGGTCAACCGATACCTGCGTCAGCTCTTTGGCGACGACCTGCTGCCGTGAAACGACCCGGCCGCGCGGTAACCATCCCCATCGTGGCGCTGCTCGCCGCCGGCTGCACCTCGAACGGCGCCGCGCCACACGATCCGGGAAAAGTCGTGCTTCCCGGCAAGCACGTCACGGTTCCAGGGAAGCTGTACGCGACGAAGGGGCGCAGCCTGTATCGCTTTTCAGGCACTCACCTCACGCCGCTCCTGGCCGGGATGAAGGTGAAAGATCCTGCGGTGAGCCCCGAAGGCGCTCACCTCGCCGTTGTCCAGTTACAGGAGCAGAGTTCGACCATCGTCGTCACCGATGGGGCCGGCAAGGCCCGCCAAACGATCACGCCGTCATCAGGCCCCGAGGGCGCACTCTGGGCATTCGCCCCCGACTACTCTGACGACGGCCAGCGGATCGTTTACCTGACCGACCGCGGGAAGCAGCGCTCCAGCCCACAGAACCTGCGACCGAACGACCTCGGCGTCTGGAGCTATGACCTGGCAAGCGGCCAGACGAGGCGACTGGTCGCGCCGATCCCCTATACCGGCGGTGACAGCGATCCGGTGTTCCGCCCGGGTGTCACTGACCAGCTGCTCTTTACAACCTATCTGTACGGCGGCGCACCCTTGCAACCGGTCGCGCGGCTGACCTGGATGTCGACGGCAACCATGGCGATGGTCTACCTCTCGCCGGACCTGGCTCGAAACTCCCAGCCCGCCTTTTCACCAGACGGCCGGTTCGTTGCCTACATCCATGCCGGCGCTGGAAGCGACGACCTCTATGTGATGCCGCTCGGCCCGAGCTTCAGCCGCGAGTCCCGGCCGTATCCAACCGATGGGGCGCTGCTCCTCCAGTCGGGCATTATCTCGCAGCCGGTCTGGGCACCGGACGGCCGCGCCGTCGCGTTCTTGAAGCTGGTCAACGGCAGCTTCGATCTCTTCATCCTGCCGGTCTCAACCGATGACACGATCCACGCGTCGGGCAAGGCCGAAGCCGTGACGCATGGCAGCTTCCTCGACGCCGATTCACGGCTCGCCTGGTCGCCTTGACGGGGTTGCTGCGCGGTTACGCCCGGGTCGGCGCTGCGCTCGCCCGCGCGATTCGAGTCTCTTGCGGACCGCCGGCCTTTTGCCAGATCTGGTCAACCTGATCGATCAGGTCGAGGAGTTTCTGGGCCTCGCTCAGATCGACGGACGCTTTCGCCTTCGAGCCTTGCGTGACGGCTTGCTTCAGAACGTCCTTGAGCTGCGGGAACTTCGCGTCATGCTTCTCCGGCTTGTACCAGTCGCTCCAGAGAACGTCGAGATGGTGCTTCGCCAGCTCCGCCCGCTCCTCTTTGATCAGGATCGCCCGCTGCCGGTAGACGTCGTCCTTCGAGTCGTTGTACTTCTTGATGATGTTGTAGACGGATTCCGCCTCGATTCGCGCCTGCTCCGGGTCGTAAATCCCACAGGGCAGATCGCAGTGGGCCTCGACCGTACGGCTGGGGCGAATCCACTCCATCAAATTCATGGTGCCAATTCCTCCTATACGATGAACCACCGATCCTGAAATCAGTCTACCCGCTGCGAATCAAGGGCGACAGCATGTCGCCCCGATTACCGTCCGGGGCCCTGATCGTCGCCCGACCTCTCAACCTGGCCGCGCCGCTCCGGGTCGGCGACGTCGTCGTGGCCCGCCGCCCGGATCGCCCGGAACTCGAGATCATCAAGCGGATTCACGCGATCGACCCGGCCGGCGCCATCTTCCTTGTGGGCGACAACTCCGCCGCCAGCACCGACTCGCGGCAGTTCGGGCCGGTGCCACGCGACCACATCGTGGCTCAGGTCCGTTGGCGCTACTGGCCGCTGCCCCCCATCCGTGTTTAGCGGCGGAGTGGATCGGCGAGCGCCGACGCCGCGCGCTCGAGTCGGGCCAACACCCGGTCCTTTCCCAACCGGCTCATCGACTCGATCAGCGGCGGGGTCACGGTTCGGCCCGTGATGGCGACCCGCAACACCATGAAAAGATCTTTCGATGACCAGCCGATGCGCTCCGCCAGTGCGCGCAGGGCGGGCTCGATCGTCTGCGGCGTCCATCCCGGCAGCTCGCTTAAGGTGGACGCCGCGCTGTTCAGCGCCGTGGCCGCGGCGGCGCCATCACGTCCCTTCGGAGTCAGCTGCTCCGGCCGGTACGCGTCCGGCTCGTCGAAGAAGAAGCGCAGCATTTCGGGGGCCTCATTCAGAGTGCGCAGGCGCTCCCGCACCAGCGGGACGAGCGGGGCTAGCGCCTCCGGGCTGGCGCCTGGCATGCGGGAGGCGAGCCGCGCAGCGAGCTCATCCGTGGAGAGCCGGCGGATGAACTGGCCGTTGAGCCAATCGAGGCGCTCCAGGTTCGCCATCGCCGGACTGGGCTGGATCTTTTCGATGGAAAACTTCGAGATCAACTCCTCGACCGTCAGGATGTCTTCGGTGGTCCCAGGTGACCATCCGAGGAAGGCGATGAAGTTATCGACCGCCTCCGGCAGATAACCGGCATCGCGGTACTCGAGGACGTCTTTTGCGCCGTGGCGTTTGGCCAGCGGTTTCTTGTCGGGACCAAGGACCAGCGGCAGATGAGCAAACGCCGGCGGCAGCCAGTTGAAAGCCTGGAACAGCAGCAGGTGCTTCGGCGCCGACGGTAGCCATCCCTCGCCTCGGATGATGTGGCTGATGGCCATCGCATGGTCGTCCACCGCGAAGGCGAGGTGATAGGTCGGAAACCCGTCGGACTTCAACAGCACGTGGTCGTCCAGTGTGTCGTTGCGAAACGTCACGGTTCCCATCACCAGGTCGTGAAACGTCGTCGTGCCGTCGATGGGGATGGCCTGGCGAACGACGAAACGTTCGCCGCCCGCGGCGCGTCGATCGGATTCCGCCCGGGGAATCGAGCGGCAGCGGCGGTCATACCGCTCGGGCTCGTGACGGGCGCGCTGCTCGGCGCGCATCTGCTCCAGGCGTTGTGGAGTGCAGAAGCAGCGATAGGCGGCGCCGAGCTCGAGGAGCACGCTGGCCGCCTCCGCGTAAATCTCTTTACGTTGGGACTGGATCATCGCTGGCTCGTCCCAGTTCATACCGAGCCAGTGCAAGCCCTCCTCGATCGAGGCCTGGCTGTCGGGCTTGAAACGAGCACGGTCCGTGTCCTCGATGCGCAGCAGGAACTGGCCGTGTTTCTGGCGGGCGAACAAGTAATTGAAGAGCGCGGTGCGTGCGCCGCCGAGATGCAGCGCCCCTGTTGGGCTCGGCGCATAGCGAACACGGATGGCTTCGTCGACCCCGGCCATCTGACCATCGTACTCAGCGGAAAATGCCGGCCCCTGCGTCACATCAATGATGGCCAGATATGCCCTCGGCTGCATTAAGGACCCGTACGACCATCGGGATTACAGCATCGCGACCTACCTCGAGGCGGCGCCGCTCGCCGAGCGTGTGGACCACTCGCAGGCGTTGCCGCCGGTCTTCGACCAGGGTCCGGCGGGTACCTGCGTCGCCTGTGCGACGGCGTACTACGACAAGAGCTTCCAGGAAGGCGTGGAGCACCGCTGGGGGTTGACCGACACCCAGCACCAGTTTTCGCCGCTTTACATCTATAGCCAGCGGCGCAAGCAGCCCGCTGACGAAGGGATGACGATTCGGGAGGCGATGAAGATCATTCAGGAGCAGGGGGTGTGCAGCCTCGCCTGCATGCCGTACGACCTGAAGCGGATCAACCTGCCGCCCACCGCGGAACAGCAAACGGCTGCGGCGCCTTATCGCGCGAAGAGCTACGCGCGCCTTCACAAGGTCGGGGAGATGGAGGGCTACCTGATGTCGAACTGTTTCATCGCCGGCGTCATGGTGCACGAGCGCTTCATGGACGCCCCCGGTGGCGTCATCCCGATGCCCGAGCCAGGCTGTGAATACCTGGGCGGCCACGCGATCTGCATCGTCGGCTTCGACCGGCGCAACCGCATCTTCAAGTTGGCAAACAGCTGGGGTGCTCAGTGGGGCGACCACGGCTTCGGCCACATCGGCTATGCGACGCTGCAGGCGCTGCTGATGGATGCCTGGGGGATGGTGGACGCGCAGGACGGCGGGTAGCGATCAGGGATCGTGGTAGGCGGCGATGATTCCAGCGCGTCCGACGATCACATAGACCATGCTCGTGGTTGGATCGGCCGCGACGCCGTCCCCGCTCGGGCCTGTCCCCTGCTCACCGAGCGGCTGCAGCGAGAGGATGTCGATCACGGACAGGTTTCGGCTCCCACCGTTGGCCGTGTAGAGGTGGTGATTGTGCGGATTGATCGTGATCTGATCGACTCCGTTTCCAATGTCGACCGATCCGAGGCAGCGGTCGACCAGCACATCGATGACGCTCACCAGCCCCCGGTCCGCCACGAATAGCCGCGCTTGAGCCGGGTCGTACGCCACGCCTGTGGGCGCCTTGATATGTCGATGGCGGCCACCGAATCCTGGTCGTTGATGGCCACGAAGGCTCGGCCGGACTGGGGATCGATCGCCATTAGCTCCGGAGAGCCCGGAAGGCCGACGGTGCCGACGACCTTGAGCGTCTTGCCGTCGATCGCGGCGACTTTCTTGGCGCCTCCCAGGCAGACGACCACGTAGTCGTGAACCGGATCGTAGTCGATGGCATCGGGGGACCCGTCCACCGGGATGGTGGCGAGGACTTTTCGTGCGTCGACGTCGATTTCGAGCACGGCGCCCGCCGCGCTGGCGGACGCAAAGATGATATTGGAGTCGGGCGTGATGGCGATTTGCTTGACACCCCCCACGCCAGCAATGCTGCCGACTACCTTTTTGGTCTTGACGTCCACGATATCCACCGTCGAATTGCTGGTGTGGGCGACGTAAAGATAGCCACGCCTGGAGTCCAACGTGAGCAAGTCGAACAGGGGCAGCTTGGCGACGTTCTCGCGCGGCAACTGGATGTTGCCCTGGTCGCTGAGTGGCACTCGGATGGGGTCGGAGCTGGAGCACGCCGCGAGCGCGGCGACCAGCACCGCGAGGGCGACAGCGAAAAGTCCCTTGGGTATGCCCGCATCATAGCCGAGCCGCTGTGCCCAACCTAAAACTGACCCAGGAAGTATCAGGTTTTGTACGAACTATATTGACAGCGAGTTCGCCGGACACTAGTGTTGAGATCAGATGTAGGCATAGCCCTACGTGATTGCGTCTGCACTTATAGCCGTCAATCGTATCCAGGGAGAACCGGGAGCCGGGAGGGAAACAGTGAGCACCGACGGTACGCTTTTACGCCGTATGGCCTATGAGCAGGACGGCGAGTCCGATCAACTGATTTCGAAGGCGACGTGGTCACTGAAACTCTCCGGCCTGGTGTGCGGCGTCCTCCTGGTGCTGGGGCGTTCCGCGAGCTCCGGAAACGTAGTGTGGAACCCGACCTTCCACCAGTCAAGCGCTCCATTGACGGTCATCGTCAAGAATCAGGTCCCCTCGCACCCCCTTCCCCAGGTTCCCAAGACGATCCCCAACATCAGCAATGCTGCGCTGAGCAAGCGCGCGGCTGCCTCGGAAGTCATTGCGTTCTCCCCGGGCAAGAATGCCGATACCACAACGGAGGGCGAAGGCGACGTCTCGGGCGCGACCCCGGCTGGCGTCACCGGCGTGGACTCCGGAGCCGGAACCGTCGGTGGGACGACAGGCGCGGCGGGTACCGCGCCCGGTTCGACGCAGTCGACCGGTCCAGCGACCGGGGCCGCCGGGACAGGCGCCGCTTCTGCCCAGTCCACTCTCCCGGCAACGGGCGCGGCCGGCACAGCCTCTGAATCGACGCAGTCAACGATGGCGGCGACCGGCGGGGCCGGAACGGCGCCGGGCTCGACCCAATCGACAGCGCCTACCGGTGGCGTTGGCACCGCTCCCGCCTCGACGCAATCCACGGCTGCCCCAACCGGTGCCGCCGGCACGGCGCCCGGGTCGACAGCGTCCACCGCCGCGCCCACGGGCGCGCAGGGCACTGCGCCCGGTTCGACACAGTCGACAGCAGCGCCAACAGGAGCAGCTGGCACCGCCCCCGGGTCGACTGCATCGACCGCCGCGCCCACGGGCGCACAGGGTACGGCCCCCGGCTCGACCCAGTCGACCGCCGCCCCAACTGGCGCGCAGGGTACGGCGCCAGGTTCAACGCAATCAACGGCTGCCCCGACCGGCGCGGCCGGTACCGCACCTGGGTCCACGCAATCGACGGCCGCTCCGACCGCGGGTGCGGGGACAGCCCCCGCCTCCACGCAGTCGACGGTGGCGACGGGTGCCGCCGGTACGGCCCCCGGTTCAACCCAATCGACCGCCATTGCGACGGGCGCCGCCGGCACGGCACCGGGATCGACCCAGTCCACAGCCGCACCCAGCGGTGCAGCCGGTACAGGTCCGGGATCGACCCAGTCGACGACGGCGCCGACGGGCGCCGCCGGCACGGGCCCCGGTTCAACGCAATCGACGGCAGCCCCGACCGGCGCCGCGGGCACCGGACCCGGTTCAACGCAATCGACGGCGATCGCGACGGGTGCGGGCGGCACCGCTCCAGGGTCGACCCAGTCCACGGGCGCCCCCACGGGCGCCGCGGGTACCGCCCCCGGTTCAACCCAATCGACCGCAGCGCCGACCGGCGCCGCGGGCACGGCCCCTGGTTCAACCCAGTCGACCGCAGCACCGACCGGGGCGGCGGGCACCGCACCCGGCTCAACGCAATCGACGGCGATCGCAACTGGCGGCGGCGGCACGGCGCCGGGGTCGACGCAGTCAACGGCCGCCCCCACGGGCGCGGCCGGCACCGCGCCCGGATCGACGCAGTCAACCGCTGCCCCGACCGGCGCGGCGGGCACCGCCCCTGGATCAACGCAATCCACCGCGGCCCCGACGGGCGCGGCCGGAACCGCCCCGGGATCGACGCAATCGACGGCGGTCGCGACCGGCGCGGCCGGCACGGCGCCTGGATCGACGCAATCGACAGCCGCCCCGACCGGAGCGGCCGGCACGGCGCCCGGATCCACGCAATCAACAGCGGCCCCCACGGGCGCGGCCGGCACGGCGCCTGGATCGACGCAATCAACCGCCGCGCCGACCGGCGCGGCCGGCACGGCGCCCGGATCCACGCAATCAACCGCAGCCCCGACCGGTGCCGCGGGAACGGCGCCAGGCTCCAGTCAGTCCACCGCCGCTCCGACTGGTGCGGCAGGGACTGCGCCGGGCTCGACCCAATCCACAGCAGCCGCGACCGGAGCGGCCGGTACGGCCCAGGGGTCGACGCAGTCGACAGCGCAGGCGACCGGTGGTGCCGGGACGGGCCAGGGGTCGAATCAGTCGACCACCCAGGCAACCGGCGGTGCCGGCACCGCGAACGGCTCGCAGCAATCAACCACTCAAGCGAGTGGCGGCGCCGGGACGGGCCAGGGGTCGACTCAATCAACGACCCAGGCGAGCGGCGCGGCAGGTACGGCTCAAGGATCCACACAGTCGACGACTCAGGCCACCGGTGGCGCCGGCACAGGCCAGGGGTCGAGCCAATCGACTACCCAGGCAACGGGCGCCGCGGGTACCGCGAACGGCTCGCAGCAATCAACCACCCAGGGGACCGGCGGCGCGGGAACGGGCCAGGGGTCGACTCAATCCACGACCCAGGCGACCGGAGCTGCGGGCACCGGCAATGGCTCGCAGCAATCGACAACCCAGGCGACCGGCGGCGCCGGCACGGGCCAGGGGTCGACCGGATCGACTGGCCAGGCGACCGGCGGAGCCGGGACCGGCAATGCTTCGCAACAGTCAACCGGTCAGGCGACTGGTGCCGGCGGGACGGCCCAGGGTTCAACGCAGTCAACGGCCCAGGCGACCGGCGGCGCCGGCACGGGCCAGGGGTCGACCGGATCGACTGGCCAGGCGACCGGCGGAGCCGGGACCGGCAATGCTTCGCAGCAATCAACGGCTCAGGCGACAGGTGCCGGCGGCACGGCCCAGGGTTCAACCCAGTCAACGGCCCAGGCAACCGGCGGAGCCGGCACGGGCCAGGGTTCCAGTGGGTCAACGGGCCAGGCGACCGGCGGAGCCGGGACCGGCAATGCTTCGCAGCAATCAACGGCTCAGGCGACAGGTGCCGGCGGCACGGCCCAGGGTTCAGCGCAGTCAACGGCCCAGGCGACCGGCGGAGCCGGCACGGGCCAGGGTTCCAGTGGGTCAACGGGCCAGGCGACCGGCGGGGCCGGCACCGGCAACGGCTCTCAGCAGTCGACCACGCAGGGGACAGGCGGGGCTGGCACAGGCCAAGGATCCAACGGTTCCACCGGGCAGGCGACCGGTGGAGCGGGCACCGGCAACGGGTCACAGCAGTCAACGGCACAGGCTACGGGGGCTGCGGGTACCGGGCAAGGCTCGACGCAATCCACCACCCAGGCGACGGGTGGCGCCGGCACCGGCCAGGGATCCGGCGGATCCACAGCACATGCCACCGGCGCGGCCGGGACGGCTCAGGGATCGAGTCAATCAACGGCGCAAGCGTCAGGCGGCGGCGGTACTGGGAACGCGTCTAACCAGTCGACGACTCAGGCGACCGGCGCTGCAGGCACGGGCAACGGCTCACAACAATCAACTGCGCAGGCAACAGGTGGCGACGGCACAGGCCAGGCCTCAAACGATTCGACAGCGCAGGCCACAGGTGGGGCGGGGACTCGGGGTGGATCGAATCAGTCCACGACCCAGGCGACCGGCGTCGGCGGCACGGCCCAGGGTTCGACGCAGTCGACCTCGCAGGCAACTGGCGGCGCGGGCACAGGTCAAGGTTCGGCCGGCCAGTCCACAACCCAGGCAACAGGTGGCGCGGGCACCGGCCAGGGGTCCAGCGGATCCACCGGCCAGGCCACCGGTGGAGCGGGAACCGGTAACGGCTCTCACCAGTCAACAGCGCAAGCGTCCGGAGCCGCCGGGACTGCGCAGGGTTCGACGCAATCCACGACCCAGGCGACGGGTGGCGCCGGTACCGGCCAGGGGTCCAGTGGTTCCACTGGTCAGGCGACCGGCGGAGCCGGCACGGCCAACGGCTCGCAGCAATCGACGACGCAAGCGACGGGTGGCGCTGGCACTGGCCAGGGATCCAGCGGATCGACCGGCCAGGCGACCGGCGGCGCTGGTACCGCCAATGGCTCGCAGCAATCCACGACCCAAGCGACCGGAGCCGCCGGGACGGGCAACGGCTCGCAGCAATCCACGACCCAGGCGACGGGCGGCGCTGGCACTGGCCAGGGATCCAGCGGATCGACCGGTCAGGCCACCGGCGGCGCGGGCACCGCTAATGGCTCGCAGCAGTCAACCACTCAGGCGACGGGTGCGGGTGGGACGGGTCAGGGTTCAACGCAATCGACCGCGCAGGGAACGGGCGGCGCGGGCACCGGCCAGGGATCCAGCGGATCGACCGGTCAGGCGACCGGCGGCGCGGGCACCGGCACCGGCTCGCAGCAGTCGACTACCCAGGCGACCGGAGCAGCTGGGACGGGTCAAGGTTCAACGCAATCGACCGCGCAGGGAACGGGCGGCGCGGGCACGGGCCAGGGGTCCGGCGCATCGACCGGACAGGCGACCGGCGGCGCCGGAACCGGTAACGGCTCTCAGCAGTCGAGCGGACAGGCAACGGGTGGGGCAGGGACCGGCCAGGGGTCCAGCGGTTCGACCGGTCAGGCAACCGGCGGCGCAGGGACTGGCAACGGGTCCCAGCAGTCCACGGCGCAGGCAACCGGGGCGGCCGGGACGGGCCAGGGGTCGAATGGGTCCACGGCCCAGGCGACCGGCGGCGCGGGCACTGGCAGCGGCTCGCAGCAATCCACCGCCCAAGGAACGGGCGGCGCGGGGACCGGCCAGGGATCCAGCGGATCGACCGGTCAGGCGACCGGCGGCGCGGGTACCGGCAACGCTTCTCAGCAATCCA
>VBEE01000048.1:0-37613 GCA_005881715.1 Chloroflexota bacterium
AGCTCCGACGGGCGCGGCGGGGACAGCGCCGGGATCGACACAGTCAACGGCGGCGCCGACGGGCGCGGCAGGCACGGCACCCGGTTCCACGCAATCCACGGCAGCGCCAACTGGCGCAGCGGGAACGGGACCGGGCTCGACGCAATCGACCGCGACGGCAACCGGAGCGGCTGGGACGGGAGTCGGTTCGCAGGGGTCAACCGCGGCGCCGACCGGCGCGGCCGGCACGGGCGCGGGTTCGGTAGGCTCGACAGCGGCTCCGACCGGTGCGGCCGGAACGGCTCCGGGCTCAACCCAATCGACGGCAGCGCCAACCGGTGCAGCGGGCACCGCTCCTGGTTCGACGCAATCGACAGCTGTGGCCACCGGCGCGGCCGGGACCGCTCCCGGTTCGCAGGCATCGACGGCGGCCCCGACCGGCGCGGCCGGCACCGGCCCGGGTTCAATTGGCTCGACGGCAGCACCGACCGGTGCGGCGGGGACGGCTCCTGGTTCGACGCAATCGACGGCGGCCCCAACCGGCGCGGCGGGCACGGCCCCCGGTTCGACGCAATCGACCGCCGTAGCCACCGGTGCGGCCGGCACGGCACCCGGTTCACAGGCGTCCACCGCAGCTCCGACGGGCGCGGCGGGGACAGCGCCGGGATCGACACAGTCAACGGCGGCGCCGACGGGCGCGGCAGGCACGGCACCCGGTTCCACGCAATCCACGGCAGCGCCAACTGGCGCAGCGGGAACGGGACCGGGCTCGACGCAATCGACCGCGACGGCAACCGGAGCGGCTGGGACGGGAGTCGGTTCGCAGGGGTCAACCGCGGCGCCGACCGGCGCGGCCGGCACGGGCGCGGGTTCGGTAGGCTCGACAGCGGCTCCGACCGGTGCGGCCGGAACGGCTCCGGGCTCAACCCAATCGACGGCAGCGCCAACCGGTGCAGCGGGCACCGCTCCTGGTTCGACGCAATCGACAGCTGTGGCCACCGGCGCGGCCGGGACCGCTCCCGGTTCGCAGGCATCGACGGCGGCCCCGACCGGCGCGGCCGGCACCGGCCCGGGTTCAATTGGCTCGACGGCAGCACCGACCGGTGCGGCGGGGACGGCTCCTGGTTCGACGCAATCGACAGCGGCGCCAACCGGCGCGGCCGGCACAGCACCAGGCTCGACGCAATCGACAGCGGTGGCGACCGGGGCGGCCGGAACGGCACCCGGCTCAACCCAATCGACGGCGGCGCCGACCGGAGCGGCCGGCACCGGCCCTGGATCGGTAGGCTCGACCGCGGCGCCGACAGGCGCGGCGGGAACGGCACCCGGTTCAACCCAGTCGACGGCGGCCCCGACTGGAGCCGCAGGCACTGCCCCCGGCTCGACCCAATCGACGGCCGTCGCCACGGGCGCAGCCGGAACCGCACCCGGATCGACGCAGTCGACAGCCCCAGCCAGCGGCGGTGCTGGAACCGGACCTGGATCGGTAGGCTCGACCGCGGCGCCAACCGGGGCAGCGGGGACTGCGCCCGGCTCGACCCAGTCGACCGCCGCGCCAACCGGTGCTGCGGGGACTGGTTTCGGATCAACGCAATCCACCGCCGCCCCATCCGGGGCAGCCGGAACGGCCTTCGGGTCCACGCAGTCAACCGCAGCGCCGACCGGCGCAGCCGGAACGGGCGCGGGTTCCGTCGGGTCAACGGCGGCACCGACGGGTGCCGCAGGAACCGGCTTCGGGTCGGCTCAGTCAACTGCGGCTCCCACAGGGGCGGCCGGGACGGCTCCCGGATCTACGCAGTCGACGGCGGCACCGAGCGGCGGGGCGGGCACGGCGATCGGCTCGACCGAGTCGTCGGTTGCCACCGGCGCGGCGGGCACGGGCGTCCAGTCGACGCAATCGACGGTAGCCACCGGCGCGGCGGGTACGGGCGTCGAGTCGACCCAATCGACGGTAGCCACCGGTGCGGCGGGAACCGGCGTCGGATCCGCCGAGTCGACAGTTGCCACCGGCGCGGCAGGGACCGGACAGGGCTCAACCCAATCCACCGTGGTGGGCAGCACCGGCAGCGCCGAGACGGTGACCCAGGGCGGCGCAGCTGGCACCGTGACGGAGACGACGACGTCGGTGGTCGCCGGCGGACAAGCCGGGCAGCTGGCGAGCACCGGTGGGGCTCCCCTTGCGGCCGAGACCTTGCTGGGAGCGCTTCTCGCCTTGATCGGAGCGGCCTTGCTGAAACCGAGGGAGGTACTCCGCAGGCTGATTCGCTAACGCGAACCTATCGAGGTATCAGAGCCGCCGGGTTCAAGCGAGCCCGGCGGCTTTCGCTGTGTCGGCCGGCTTCCGGCCCAAAAATGGGCCATCTCCGGTATCAGATTTCATATCGTAGCCATTGACAGCAGAGGCAGAGGTAGCTTATCGTCTAAACCAATAGGATTGTTGACCGCACCGTGATTTACCGTCACACTGCGTGCTGGGAGACCGGGCGACGATAACAACGGGTTTGGAGGGAAATGGAGTGAACGTCACGTCCTCATATCTGGTAAACCGTGCCGTTTATGACACAGTCGACTCGGAAGTCCTGATTTCGAAATCGACATGGCCTCTAAAGCTATCGGGCTTCGTGTTTGCGGGCCTCCTGATCGTCGGGCGCTCTGCCAGCTACGGCGACGTCACGTGGACGCCGACGTATCATGCGGCGTCGAGCCCACTGCAAGTCTTAATGGTCGGCAAGTCCAGCCCTTCACCGAACACGCCGGTACCGAAGTCGAACGGAAACATCGATCCGTCTAGCGCGGTCAAGCGCAGCGCGGCTGAGGAGGTGCTCGCCTTCAACGCCGGCGACAGCGGGGAGGGTGGGGACGGCGGTGGACATGATGGCAACCACTCGCACGACGGCAAGAGCGGTGGGGGAGACCAGTCGAAGAGCCAGCACTCCAATGAGAACGATTCGCATGGCTCAGCTCACACCGGAGCTGCCGGAACGGGGTCAGGCTCCGGGCAGTCGAGCGTAGCGAAGACGGGTGCCGCTGGTACGGCCGCCGGTTCCGGGCAGTCGAGCGGGGCGAAGACGGGTGCCGCTGGTACGGCCGCCGGTTCCGGGCAGTCGAGCGGGGCGAAGACGGGTGCCGCTGGTACGGCCGCCGGGTCCGGGCAGTCAAGCGGGGCGAAGAGCGGTGCGGCGGGAACGGCCGCCGGGTCGGGGCAGTCGAGCGTCGCGAAGAGCGGTGCGGCGGGAACGGCCGCCGGGTCCGGGCAGTCGAGCGTCGCGAAAAGCGGGGCTGCGGGTACCGCCGCCGGGTCCGGGCAGTCGAGCGTCGCGAAAAGCGGGGCTGCGGGTACCGCCGCCGGGTCCGGGCAGTCGAGCGTCGCCAAAACCGGTGCTGCGGGTACGGCTGCCGGCTCCGGGCAGTCGAGCGGACAGCAGACGGGTGGCGCAGGTACGGGCGCCGGTTCCGGCCAGTCGAGTGGGCAGCCGACCGGTGGCGCTGGCACTGGCGCCGGTTCCGGGCAGTCGAGTGGGCAGCCGACCGGTGGCGCTGGCACTGGCGCCGGCTCCGGGCAGTCGAGTGGGCAGCAAACCGGAGGCGCTGGCACGGGCCAGGGTTCGACCCAATCAACGAACGCGACCGGCGCGGCCGGCACGGGCGTCAACTCGACCCAGTCAACGAACGCGACCGGCGCGGCCGGCACGGGCGTCAACTCGACCCAGTCAACGAACGCGACCGGCGCGGCCGGCACGGGCGTCAACTCGACCCAGTCAACGAACGCGACCGGCGCGGCCGGCACAGGCGTCAATTCGACCCAGTCCACGAACGCGACCGGCGCGGCCGGCACGGGCGTCAACTCGACCCAGTCGACGAACGCGACCGGCGCGGCCGGCACGGGCGTCAATTCGACCCAGTCGACGAACGCGACCGGCGCGGCCGGCACGGGCGTCAATTCGACCCAGTCAACGATGGCGGGTGGAACCGTCATCGAGACGACGGGCTCCGTTGGCGCCGGCGGCGCGGGCGGCGGCGGGACCGTGACGGAAACGACGGGCGAAGTTGGTGCTGGCGCGGCGGGTGCACAGGTCGGGACCCTGGCAACGACCGGGCAAGGCCTGCTGAATCGGGCGGAGTCGTCGCCGGCGGCGACCGGAGGCATCGCCGGCCTGATCGCTCTGCTGGCAGCCGCATACATCAAGCGGCGCGAGATTCTGTCGAGGTTCCTTCGGTAGGGCGGATGAGAAGCCGTCGGGTTGCGAGCAGCCCGGCGGCTTTTTCTTTGGTCCGGCGTGAAAGTGCGTAAGCTGTTGAAGGGAGGGACATGAGCGCGACCTACTCGTCGATCAAGGCGATGTCCGAGCCGGACGTCATGGCGACGTTCCTGGCCGATGAGGTCATCAACCCGGTACTGCCCGCGGTCGCCGTTAAGAAGGTCAGGGCCACGTCGGGCCGGAGGTTTGAGGCCCCTCGAGTCCTCTGGAATGTTTACGAAGCGGAGCTGGAACTGCCGGGGGGAACGGAGATTCGTCCGCTGGTCTGGACCAAAGCGTTCTTCAATGATTCGGACTGCGAAGAGTATCGCCACCGTATTCGTTGGATGCTCAAGCATCGAAACGGCAACCCTCTCGATCCGCAGGGCTTCGTCAAGTTCTTCCCGGAGCACCGGCTCTTTCTTTACTTCTTCCCCACGGATCCGACGTTCCCGGCCCTTCCTACCGTGTTTGATCCGGAGGCGATGCGTCCGGTTCTGGAGCCTCACTTCAGATACGTCCGGCCGGACGCCAGCATCCGGTCGCTCAGGGCGGTGCGCGTCAAATACTTGCCGGAAATCTCCTGCATCGTTCGGTATGAGGCCGATATTGGGGAGGAGCGGCCGCTTTCGATCTATGGAAAGGTGCAGCATAGCCGCCGCGGCGCGTTTACCTACGACGTGATGAAGGCGCTCTGGGATCTACCGGCTCGTGCCAGTGGCGAAATGCTTTTGTCGGAGCCGCTCGGTTACTATCCCGACCTCGACCTGATGCTGCAGACCGAGTTGCCAGGTGAAGATGTCAAAGGCGACCGGCACTCAGACCTGTTCATGGCTGAATCGGAAATGGCCGGCAGAACGATCGGGCATATCCACGCTTCCGGGATCACCGTCGGGACGCCACATACGATCGACGTGGAGATTCAGCGGTTGTACGACCGGCTGGAGCAGTTCAAGATGTCATCGCCCAAGGTCTACCTGGCGCTGCGCGACCTGCTCAAGCAGATCACTGCCCGCGTCGAACGCGTCCCACCTGAAGCCCCCGTGCCATCGCACGGTGACTACAAATACAACCAATTTCTTTATGACGGCAACCAGTTCGGCCTCATCGATGTCGAGTATTTCGTGCAGGCCGAGCCGAGCTTTGATCTGGGCAAGTACTGCGGACACCTCGCGCCCTCAGCACCAAAGCACTGGTCCGACACAGAGCGATCCAACGAGGCGCGCCGGGTCTTTCTCGATGCGTACTGTCAGGTTCGGCCGGAGTACCGCGGTGCCCGGTATCCGCTTTACGAGTCGCTGTCCCTCGCGACTCGAGCCCTGGTGGTGACCTGGACGCAGGGGCGCAACTGGGACTACACCGCCCAGACGTTGATCTCGCTGTCGTACGAGCGGTTGAAGACTCGGTGGGGCGAGTAGCAAACTTCGATCGGCAGTCGCCGCTCTCTTGCTAGCATGAATTCGCCCGTGCCCCCATCGTCTAGCGGCTAGGACACGGCCCTTTCAAGGCCGGAACGGCGGTTCGATTCCGCCTGGGGGTATGAACCGCTGCCCATCGCTAGCCTCCCAGTAGGTAGACGCGCCAGCCGCCACTCAGACGCGCCGCCTTCGTCACGAATGTAATGAAGGCCGGCCACCACACGAGGTCATTGGTGATCAGAATCACTCCGAAGACCATCGGCAGCTGGCCGGTCCATGCCGACCAGGCAAAGCCGATTGGACCCAGAATCTTGCCGAGCAGGCCGATCAGCACGAGATGGCTGTGCGCGACCGGATCGCGAGACGCCCACCAGTATCCCGCTGAGTAAACAAGCACGAACATCCCTACGACCTGCCAGAGGGGAAGGTAGTTGGGTGGCGGGATGTGGACGATGCGGAAATACAGCGTCGGTGCAAACACAACCGCCGCTCCCGCGACGAGGTTGTAGATAGCAGCCGCCATCAGCCAGGGTCGGTAGGGATCGAGTGCGGAGGAGTCACGGTGTCGAGCAGCCGCTGGCTCAACTCTCATATCGCCGGACCCAAAAAGTCCCGTCGTAACCGAAGACATCACCGAGGAGTGGATGGGAAATGACGAGTTCAATCTCCACACGCTTGATATCGAGGTTGTCAGCGCGCTGGACGAAACGTACCGTGCCGAGGACCCAGGGCCAAAACCAGGGCGGGAGCCATCGAACACGCCCAAGGAGGTCGATGCCGCACGCGTCGGTGTCGAGCGTGAAGGTGTTAGGCGGGCTGAACTTCGCACGCCAGACCATGTTGATGGCGTTTCCTGGTCCGACGAGATCAATAAGCCGGTCACGCCGTGCATCGTGGACGATCGTGGTTGGGAAGTGTCGCACCTTCGGAAAATGCATCGTGCGCCACCAGACATGGATCGCCCGTCCGTCGGGCAGCCGCTTGGCGACGACCTCGAGTGTGGTCGGGATCTCGGTCCCAGTGTCCGGAACCAGAATATGTAGCCGGCCGAGAACCTGAAACAGAGGCCTCAACCAGCGAGGCCGGTGCCAGACATGGTGCAGCGTACCCTCGAGCACGATCCTGGAGGGATCGTCGACAGAATGGAGGAACTGCGCCTTGAACGCCGCGGGCGCTTGAGCCCGGCCGAAGATTGGTTCGAGCGGGGACGACATCGCCCGCGCCTCCATGACGCCATCATGGCAGGACGTATAGCTCCCATACCCGGTTAAGCTGCTGCAGCGCGTTTAGGCCGTCGCTAAAGCTGGTACACTGGTGAACGACCTCAAGAGATAACAGGTCGCCCGCTCTCGGTTCTCCTCCCCGTCTTAGAACGGTGTCCTGAAGATCGCGGCCATTAAAAGAAAGGTAGAGGGGACCGAGGAGTACCCTTCTTGACCGCAACGTTTGCTGACCTGGGCCTGAGTGCCCGCTTACTCAACGCGCTCGCCCGCAATTCGATCGAAACCCCCGTGACCGTCCAGGTCGAGGCCATTCCGCCGCTACGGCTCGGCCGCGATGTGGTGATCCAGGCGCCCACCGGGTCCGGGAAGACGCTGGCCTTCATCCTTCCGCTGGTGGAACGGCTGCTGGCGGTGAACGGGCCGGGGCCGCGTGCGCTCGTTGTTACCCCGACTCGGGAGCTGGCGATCCAGGTGGAGCGGGTCTTCCAATCACTCAGCACGGAGTTGAAATCCGCACTGGTTTACGGCGGCGTCGGATACGCCACGCAGGAGCAGGCGCTACGGAATGGGGTGGACCTCGTGATCGGCACCCCCGGCCGAATCCTCGATATGGTATCTCGTCGCCGGCTCTCCCTGAGTCGCGTCCAGCTGCTCGTCCTCGATGAAGGCGATGAGATGCTGGATGCCGGCTTTGCGCCCGATGTCGAGCGCATCATCGAGCTAACCTACCAACCCCAAATTGTGCTGGCCTCGGCTACCATGCCCGACTGGGTCACCCGCATGATCCAACGACACCTCGATGACCCGGTCCGGATTTCGATTGCCGGTCCTGCCGAGGAGGCGCTCGAGCACGGGCTGCTTCGCGTGACCCGGCCGGAAAAGCTTCGGACACTGAGCCGGCTGCTTCGCAACCATCGGGGTTCGGCCATCGTCTTCGGCCGGACCAAATACGGTGTGCGAAAGTTGAGCCGCGACCTCCGCAACCTGGGCCACGACAGCGCGGACCTGCAGGGCAATCTCTCCCAGAACGTTCGTGATCGAACGATGGACGCCTTTCGTGGGCTGCGCACGAATGTGCTGGTGGCCACGAATGTGGCCGCGCGCGGCCTCGACATCAGCCATGTGGACCTGGTGATCAACTACGACCTCCCGGACTCGCCCCAGTGGCTGACCCACCGCGTCGGACGCACCGCGCGCATGGGTGTCAAGGGTCGGGCACTGACCTTTCTCACCCCTGAGGATGAACCGGCCTGGCGAATGTTGCGCCGCCAGGGTGCGCCGGCCCTACCCGAGCTCGACGTCAAGCATCTGCTGAGCGAAGGCGACTGGCGCTACGTCGCCGCATCCCTTACCGAAGCTCGGCCAAACGGCCACGGCCGGGGGGACATCGCGCGGAGTGACACCCGGCGGAGCGAGCCGTGGAACCGCCGTCGCCGCCGTCCGCGGGGACGGCGACCGAATCCTTCCGATCAGCATCGGGCATCGGCCGGAGGCTAATCTAGGCAAGGGACATCCATCTGAAACGGGGTGAGCCGATGGCAAAGAGTTCCGTAACCGAGGTCCGAACGACCCAGGGCTTCGACTTCATCCGGGAGCTCGGGCAACAGCTGCGGGTCGACAGCATTCGATCGAGCACGACGGCCGGCTCCGGCCATCCCACCTCATCGATGTCCGCCGCCGACCTGATGGCGGTGCTCATCACGCGGTACTTCCTGTATGACTGGAACGACCCGCGACAGCCGAACAACGACCACCTCATCTTCTCCAAAGGCCACGCGTCGCCGCTGCTTTACGCGATCTTCAAGGCGGTGGGCGTCATCACCGACGATGAGATGCTGACCTTTCGCAAGTTCGGGTCGCGCCTGCAAGGCCATCCCACGCCGGCGCTGCCCTGGGTCGATGTCGCCACGGGCTCCCTGGGACAAGGGCTGCCGATCGCGGTGGGCGTGGCCCTCGCCGGCCGCAAACTGGATCAGCTGCCATACCATGTGTGGACGCTCACGGGCGACAGCGAGCTGACGGAGGGCTCCATCTGGGAGGGACTCGACAAGGCGGGCTACTACGGCCTGGCGAATTTCACGGCGATCTTCGATATCAACCGGCTGGGTCAGCGGGGCCCAACCGAATATGAGTGGGAGACCGACCACTATCGCGATCGGGTCCAGGCGTTCGGTTGCCGCGCCATCGTGATTGACGGCCACGACCTGGAGCAGGTCGATCAAGCGCTGGCGCAGGCGCGTGAGGCCACCGGTAAGCCGACGGTCGTGATCGCGCGCACGGTGAAGGGCAAGGGCTTTCGCGAAATCGAGAACAAAGACGGCTGGCATGGCAAGGCGTTGCCCTCCGATATGGCGGAGCGCGCCATTGCCGAGCTGGGCGGCGTCCGCCACCTCCGGATCGACGGGCTGAAGCCAGAGCCCGGCGAGCCGGCCATCAAGGACGGCAACGTGACCGTCACGCTTCCTACCTATAAGAAAGGGGACAAGGTGGCGACCCGCAAAGCCTATGGCGATGCACTCAAAGCCCTGGGGGCGCGACCGACGGTGGTGGCGATGGATGGAGAGGTGAGCAACTCCACCTTCGCCGAGGAATTCGCCAAGGCCTATCCGGAGCGTTACTTCGAGATGTTCATCGCCGAGCAGCAGCTGGTCGCGACCGCCGTCGGGATGAGCGTGCGGCATTACATCCCCTTCGCATCGACCTTTGCCGCCTTTCTTTCGCGGGCGTATGACTTCATTCGGATGGCGGCGATCTCCGAAGCCAACATCCGCCTTTGCGGTTCACACGCCGGCGTGGAGATCGGTGAAGACGGACCATCGCAGATGGCGCTCGAGGACCTGGCGGCGATGCGGGCGGTGCATGGCTCGACCGTGCTCTATCCGTCGGATGCCACATCGACCGCCCTGCTGGTGAAAGCCATGGCTGATCAACAGGGCATCAGCTACATCCGTACAACCAGGGGCGCTTATCCGGTGCTCTACGAGGACGGCGCCGAATTCCACATTGGCGGCTCAAAGCTCGTTCGCAGCGATCCCAACGACCGGGTGACCCTGATCGGCGCCGGCGTGACGCTGCACAACTGTCTGGCGGCCGCCGACGACCTGGAACGCGAAGGCATCAAGAGCCGCGTGATCGACCTCTACAGCGTCAAGCCAGTCGACCGCAAGACCCTGCAGGAGGCGGCGGCACTCACGCGCGGCCGGATGATCGTCGTTGAAGATCACTATCCCGAGGGAGGACTGGGCGCCGCCGTGATGGAGGCTCTGGCGGCGGATATGGATCCTCCGCGCATCGTGCATCTTGCGGTCCGGCATCTTCCCGGATCGGGCAAGCCGGCGGAGTTGATGGACAAGGCGGAGATTTCAGCCCGGCATATCGTGGCGGCGGCCAAGCGACTCTATGGGTTATAGGAGGCAGGTATGGCAGTTCTGAAAATCCTCGAGCTGGTGGGGACCTCGAAGCAGAGTTGGAGTGATGCGGCACGCGAGGCCGTCAACGAGGCCGCGAAAACGGTTCGCGGGATCGAGACAGTCGAGGTCGCGCAGTCAAAGGCTGTCGTCCAGAACAACAAGCTCACGGAGTACCAGGTGCTGGTCCGCATCGGATTCCGAATCGAGGGAGCCGCCAGCACCTCGTCCAGAAAGAAGGTGTAACCGGGCGGCGGACCGCATGTTCCGACGACTGTTTGGCTCCGGTGCCCGGGCGCGCGTCTTTCTCCGGCCGGGCGCCACCCTTTCGACGGAGGTGTTGCGGGCCCACCGTGCGCGCCACACCCCGGCGCTTCGCGAGCGCCGGGCGGGCCAGACCACGAACTTCATCGTCTTCAGTGACGGCACGGCGAACGGCGATGCCGCGGCGCAGGCGATGCTGGCCAGCGCCGAAGGCGACTTTCAGGCCACTCAGCAATGGTTCGGCGGACTGACGCCACCGAACCTTCCCTTCTACGTATACGCCGATCCGAACGCCGGCGGCGCCTACCACCTGAGCTGCGCCGGCACCGATGTGCACGTGCTTTCCGACTCCGCGCTTGCCCCTGGGTTCTTGACAGCTGAGATCGTCGAAGTGTTTGAAGCCGCGCTCAACAATGGCTGGGACTGCGGCGTCACCAACGGCGAATCTCTCTCCCGGGTGCTGGCTTTCGACCGTCATCCGGAGATCGCCGGCGACTTCAATCAGACCGAGCAGGATTGGTGGGCGTCCGGGCACCCCGACCACGTCAACGACAACTCGGCTGGTGACACCGACCAGCTCGCATCGGGTTGTGGCGACCTCTTCCTCTATTACCTGCACTCGCAGTTGACCTTCGACTGGCCGTCGATCTGTTCGGCCGGCGGCCCCGCGTTGGGCGCCTGCTACCGGTCGCTAACCGGCTACGATCCCGCGCAAGGCTTCCGCGACTTCATCGCCGCGCTGAGCACCATCGACCAGGGCGGAACCCTGGCCCTCCCGCCGTCGGGAAATCCCTTCCCGGTCAAGACCTCACGAACTCAGTAGGGGAGCTCGTCCTCCTCCATCCCGAAGTGGTGGCCGATCTCGTGCCGCATCGTTTCCTGCACCTCGCGTTCCAGCTCGCGCTCATCGGCGGCGACGTTCTCGTGGTTGCGCTGATAGAGCACGATTCGCTCCGGGAGCCCGTGCTCGAGCACGGTGGCGCCCTCGTAAAGCCCGAGGAGGTCGGGGTCCTCGCCCTCGCGGACCGCGTCGAGATCGGGCAGGTCGTCGACCACGATCATCGTGTTGGACATCTTCGCCTGGAACTCGTCCGGCACCCCGGCCAGCGCCATCTCGGCGAGCCGGGCGAACCGGTCGCGCGTGACCCGATGGGGGACGACGAAGCGACCGCGATCGAGGGAGGCCGCCCGTCGAAACGCGGGCATCGCATCGTTACGTTTCAGCCAGATCCGGAGCCGCCCCAACAGGTTCCACGTCGCTGCATCCTCGTCGCGGTCGAGCGCCCGCTGGGCAGAATCCGCCGCCGCGGGCATATCACCGGCGCGGTAGGCGAGCCGGGCGGCCAGCCGGAGCCATCCGCTGTCTTGCGGTGGCTGCCGGGCCTGCAGCTCGCTCAGCGCGTCGTGAAACCTTTCCGCGATCGTTTCGATCGCGCCATCCACGTCACCGTCGCGAGCCTGTTGTAATCCCTTCACCACCCGGTCCTTGAGCCGCGGACGGCCACCGGAAAACCATCGGCTAAGCGGCATGGTGTCGCCCACCGGGAGCCTGCAAGCCTGTCTTCCGCACCCCGTTACATCGGCAATGGGCCAGCAGACGGCGATGAACGCCCACGACTTCGAAAACCACGTGCTGAAGCGCTTGACCGCGCTGCGCCCGGGATGGACCGTGAGGAAAGGCCCGGAGCCGTTTCAGCTGACCATCCGCCGAGTGCGGGAAACGGACCTGCGCTTCAATCTCGACAGTTTCTACCAGCAGTATCGCGAGCAACCGTCCGCCCTCGACCGGCTGTTCGCGGCCCGGCTCCGCCGGCTCGACCAGGAGTGCGACAGCGAGGCGCTCTTCGGGGCACCGCTGATTCTTCCGGTCCTGCGGCCGGCGAGTTTTCTGGATTCGGCGGGCGGCCCGGTGGTGTATCGCCGGATGCTGACCGACATGGTCGTCACCTACGCGGCCCACTATGCGCAGGGAATGCGCTATCTGCTGCCGCAGGACCTGGCGGCCTGGAACGTCGGACGGGACCACGTCGAGGTGATCGCCCTCACCAACCTGGCCCTGATGTTCCGCAACGGGATGAAGTTCACCGGCCTGGAAACCGACAAAAACGGGCGGCCCCGGATGCTGATGCTGAGCTACGTCGATCCGCGGCCCTACGGCGCGGCCCTCATGCTGCTGCCCGAGGTCTGGGCCTGGCTGGAGGAGATGCTGGAGGACGTACCAGTGGTCGGAGTCCCCGAACGCGGGTCGCTGATCGCCGCCGGCCAGCAGGCGCAGTTGCTGGGCCGGTTGCGGCACGACGTCCAGGAGCGTCATCGGGAGGCGGCCATCCCGGTGTCCGACCATCTCTTCTGCGTGGAGAACGGTCGCATTCGGCAGTACGCGCGCTAGTCGAACCGGCGGCGTACCGGCGCCACTAGGGATATCCGCCGTAGCCCGGGTGTGGGTCGGGGTGGAGCCGCGGCCGGAGCAGGATGGCCATGATGAGGCCGGTGACGAAGCCGCCGACATGGGCGAAGAACGCGACCCCGCCCCCGATGACGCCCAGGTTCAGGAAGGCATTGAGGGCCTGCAGGGCGATCCAATAGCCGATGAATACGTAGGCCGACAGCGTGACGAAGAAGATGGGGACGATAAATGTCAATACACGCGCCCTGGGGAAGTAGAGGACGTAGGCGGCCAGGAGGCCCGAGATGGCGCCGCTCGCTCCCAGCATGGGGACGGTGGACGTCGGCGTGATGAATACCTGGAGCAGGCTGCCGCCGATTCCCGCCGCGAAATAGATGATCAGGAACTTGATCTCTCCGACTCGGTCCTCGACGTTGTTCCCGAAGATCCACAAAAAGAGCATGTTGCCGGCGACGTGCAACAAATTGGCGTGCAGGAACAACGAGGTGATCAGGGTGCCAAGATGACGCCCGCCTGAGATATCGGCCGGGATGACGGCATATTGCGCGATGGCATTCTCATCCATCACCGGGTTCTGCGCCAGGTAAAAGTAAACCGCGAAATTGATCAGGATCAGCCCCCAGGTCAGCAGCGAGGGGCGACGGGTCGGGTTGTAATCGCGAATCGGGATCACGAGGCAAGCGCGCGGGGCATCAACTGCGCCTCCTCGAGCAGGCGGTGAAGCTTGGGCCGGTCCCTGGCCGGCAGCGGTGGCAGGGGCGGCCTGGGGTCGCCGTGGTCGAAGCCGAGCATTTGAAGCGCGGCCTTTAATCCGGGCACGCCGTATCCTCGAGTCAAGGCCTCGCCCAGCGGTGCGATCGTCCGTTGCAGTTGGCGGGCCTCCTCGGCGCGGCCGCCAAACCAAGCCTTGCGGATGCCGGCGGTGGCGCTGGGCGCCAGGTTGGCCAGCGCGGCGATCGCGCCGTCCGCTCCGGCCGCCAGCGCGTCGACCATCTTTTCTCCGGCGCCGGCCAGCAATACGAAATCAGGCCCCAGCCGAGCGCGCAGCCCGGGCAGCCGGGCCATGTCCCCCGAGGAGTCCTTGAGCCCGGCGATGTTGGGGTGGTCCGTCAGCCGCGTGATCCACTCGGCGCCCAGGTCGTAGCCCATGTGCACCGGCACGTTGTAGATGAGGATCGGAATTGGGCTGGCGTCGGCGACCGCATGGTAGTGGGCGCGCAGCGCGTCCGCGGTGAGCTGGGCCCGAAAGTACGAGGGCGCGATTACCAGGGCGGCTTGCGCGCCCTCCGCCGCGGCTGCCCGCGTGCGCGCGATCGTCGCGCTGGTTGACTCGGCGCCGGTGCCGGCGATCAGGCGGAGCGGGGTGGGCAAGGTGGTCCGCACCGATCGAATCCACTCCAGCCGTTCCCCATCGCTGAGCTGGGCCGCTTCCCCGTTGGATCCCAGCGCCACCACGCCGTCGAGGCCCCCGTCCCGTAGGTGCTCGAGGAAGCGTGCGGGTGGCGGTCGCAGGGGGCCGTCCGGGGCAAACGCCGTCGCGATTGGCGGAAAGACGCCACGGAGCCAGGCCACGCCCATCTCGCGATTCTATGGACTGCGGGCGTCGGCACGTCGACGCGGCGCGTGACAGGTGAGGCCGCCGGTCAATGCTTGTTACCCCACCGTGACGGTATTGTCGCCGCCCACCGACTCGTCCCGATGAGCCTGTTAACAAACCGCTGATAGCCTCACAGCGACGTGCGCGACACGCCTTTCACTTTGCCACGCCGGTACACCCGCCGCTCTGTCCTCGACCGCGGTCTTCGCATCGCGATGGGTATCTCCGGCGGTGTCGCGCTGGCCTCGGTCCTCGATGCGTGCGGCAACGGGCCCGGCGCGATTGCACCGACCCCGCCGCCTGGCGCGACGGTGATCCGCGCACGGCTCTTCGACCAGGTCGGATACGACCCGAGCGTGCTGCAGACGCTGGCCAACAAGTTCCGCGCCCTACACGATGACAAGGTCTTCGTCTCGATCGAAACCGCGCACTACCGCGAGCTGTACGAGAGCATCCTTGCCGCCGGGCTCTCGAAGCCCGCTCCCTTCGACGTCGTGGCGCTTGACCAGGTTTGGGTGCCGGAGTTCGCCACCCGCAGGCAATTGCTCAGCCTGAAGGACCAGATCCCCGATGATGCCCGCTCCGATCTGATGCCGAGCCTGCTCGACGCCTTCGCCTACAAAGGCACGAGCTGGGCCATGCCACACGTGTTGAACGTCCAGAGCCTTTACTACAACAAGAGCCAGCTGCGCACGGCCGGCTTCGGCGAACCGCCGAAGACGCTCGAGGACTGGTATCAGCAGATGACGGCGCTTCGCCGCCGGGTCACCCCGTACGCCGACTCTTGGGCCCAGGATGAAGGCCTGGTTTCCGACTTCGTTCGGATCACCGGACAATTTGGCGGCGATCTCTTCGACGCGGCCGGCAAGCCGCAACTCCTGCAGCAACCGGCGCAGCGAGCTGCGGCCTTCATGCGGCAGCTGATCGATGAACGCCTGGTGCGCGCCGAGATCGCGGCCAGCACCGAACCGGACGCGATGCGTGCCTATCTCGCCGGGGGCGTTGCCTTCACCACCAATTGGAATTTCGTCTGGGGAGCCATGGACGATCCTGTCTACTCGCAGATCGTCGGGCAGGGAGCGGTTGCCCCCATCCCGGCCGCAGCCTCGACCGGCGCGGCGGCGGCCTCGGTCAGCGGTTTCCTTGGCCTCGGTGTGCTCGCCAACAGCGCCCATCCCGACCTGGCGGTGGCCTGGCTACGCTACCTGACGAGCCCCGAAGTCCAGGCTCAGCAGACCGCCGAGCTGCCCATCTGGACCTCGCTGCAGAATTCGACGGAGGTTCGGAAGGCCAACCCCCAGATCGGCGTCTTCCTCACCAACCTGGCGAACGCGCGGCCCCGCCCGAAGCTCGTGCACTACGTGGAAGCGTCGGCGGTGCTGCAGCGACACCTCCACGACCTGGTACTCGGCGCCGCCAGCCCTGGCCGCGCGATGGCCGACGCCCAGGCTGAACTGCTGGCCCTGCAGGCCCGCTTCTCGAGCTAAGGGCTTGCGCCTACGATGACGGCATGGACCAGCTGGCCGGGTTCTACCGGACCGGCCTGATCGAGGCGATCGTCCTGCTGCTGCTTCTCCTCCTCGCCTTTGGCGCCATCACCGTGATGGCGCGTGAACGGTGGCACGGGCTGGGGGCCACCGAATCGCTGCTCGCCCGGCTGGCGGCCGCCCTCCTGCTTGCGTCCCTCGCCGTGGGCGGTCTGAGTGGAGTGATCCTCAACCTGGTGCAGGGTTCCGCCTTCGCCGACAGCAGCCTATCGCCGGTCGCGTCGCGAAACCAGGCGGTCCTGGGGATCGGGCTGGCGCTTGCCGTGACGATCGTCGGCATCATCCGGATCGAGATGTACCACCGGCGGCTCGTCAGCCCGCCCGCGCAGGAAGAGGACGCCGACTGGAAGGTCGAACCTCCCGAGATCGCCGGCCGACGCTAGCTCAGGATGTCGTCGGGCTGGGGCTTACGACGATCTGCGACACCGGAATCTCGCCGTCCAGGAGATTCCATTTCGTGAGGATTTGCCGGTAGCTGCCGTCCTGGTAGATCGCCAGCATCGCCTGCTGCACGGCCTTGAGCACGTCGCCGTTTTTGGGATCAATCGCAATCCCCTCGGGATTGGTCTTGAATGGGCCGCCCGCCAGTTCGAGCTGATCGGGCGTCTGCTTGACGAAGTACGCCGCGACCGGCGAATCATCGAGGGCGGCATCGACCCCACGCTGTTTGAGGATCAGGACGGCCTGGAGGTCCGTTGGATAGACGTGCTTCTTGATCGCGTTGCCTTTGCAGACGCCACCGTTCGCCTCGTCGACCGTATTTTCCTCGGGACTCTGCACCTGGACCGAGACATTCTTGCCGCAGAGGTCGGTCAGGCCACCGATGCCGGACGGGTTGCCCTTGCGCACCAGGATCGCCTGGCCAGCTCGGAAATACGCAACGAGCGCCACCTGGCGCTCGAGGTCCGGCGTGATCTGCAACGCGGAAATGATCGCGTCACCTTTCTTCGCCAGCAGCGCACCAACGATCTGGGGCGAATCGGTCTTCTGGATGGTGGCGGCAAGGCCCATCTTCGCCGCAATCGCCTGGGCAATGTCGATATCGAAGCCAACCGCCTGCTGGGTCCCGGGATCAATCGATTCCTGCGGCGGGTAGGTGGTGTCGGAGAGGAAGGTAATGGTGCCCGGGCGCACCAGGTTCGTCGGCGGGGTTATGGTGGGCGGCGTCGGGCTGACGATGGCGAATGGCGACGTCGAGGGCGTCGCCTTGACGACCCCCGAACCGGAAACGGCGCACGCCCCCAGCGATGAGGCGAGGAGGGCGCTCAGCGCAAGGCGTCCAACGGACGCGGTTCTCATCTCCCCGCCGCTCGCCCTGGCGAGGTACTGAACATGGCCAAATGTTGCGACCCAATTCTACGTCCGGTGGCGCTCCCCCGCACATTCGAGCCCGTGGCCTGATTCAACACCGACGCCTGGTATCCCGCTGCCCTCGGTAACATGGGCTGAAGCTTGAGCCTCACGCTCGACGGCCAGTCGCTCCGCCCTGCCGATGTCGTGGCGGTGGCGCGCCACGGCGAGCGGGTCAGCATTAGTCCGGAAGCGGCACGCCGGCTTCGAACGGCCCGCGACCTCGTCGACCGGCTGGTGCGCGAGGATCGGGTCGTCTACGGGCTGACCACCGGCGTCGGTGCGTTGAAGAACGTACGGATCCCCCCGGCCGATGGCCGGCAGTTGCAGCGGAATCTGCTGATGAGCCACGCGGTCGGCGTCGGGCCAGCGCTGCCCGAGGAGCTGGTGCGCGCCGGGATGCTGGTCCGGATCAACCAGTTCTGTCAGGGCACCTCGGGGGTGAGTCCGAAGATCGCGGAGCGGCTGGTGGAGCTGCTGAATCGTGACGTGTGTGCCTGGGTGCCCGAGAAGGGATCACTCGGAGCCAGCGGCGACCTGGCGCCCTCAGCCCACCTCGGCCTGTTGCTGATCGGCGAGGGAGAGGTGCTCCTCAAGGGTGAGCGCAAGCGTGGCGCTGACGTGCTGAATGCCCTGGGGATTGAACCCCTGGAACTGCAGGCGAAGGATGCGCTCAGCATCCTCAACGGCACGCACTTCATGACCGGCGCGGCCAGCCTCCTGCTGGCCGACGCGCAGCAGCTCCTGCTGACCGCAGACGTGGTTGCGGCGCTCAGCGTCGAGGCGTTGCGCGGTTCGCGTACCGCCTTCGATCCGCGTATCCACGGGGTGCGTCCCCATCCCGGCCAGGTGGCATCGGCGGCCCGGATCTTCGCGCTGACCGAGGGGAGTGGAATCGCGGAGTCGCACGTGCTCTGCGACCGTGTTCAGGACGCATACTCGTTACGCTGCGCCGCCCAGGTCCACGGGGCCTGCGGGGACGCGATCGACTACCTGCGTCGCGTGCTGGACATCGAGCTCAACGCCGGCACCGACAACCCATTGGTGTTCGCGAGCGAGGAGGCCGTTCTTTCCGGCGGAAACTTTCATGGCGAACCGCTGGCGCTCGCCCTCGACACGGCCGCTATCGGGCTCAGCGAGCTCGGCAGTATTTCAGAGCGGCGCCTCTTCCGGATGCTCACCGGGTTCCTCTCCGAGCTGCCTCCTTTTCTCACCCGGCACTCTGGCCTCGATTCGGGCTACATGCTCTTGCAGTACACCGCCGCCGCGCTCGTCACCGATAACCAGTTGCTGGCGATGCCGGCCAGCGTGCACTCGCTGCCGACCTCGGCGGACCAGGAAGATCACAACAGCATGGGCTGGCACAGCGCTCAGCGTGCCCGCCAGGTGGCGAGCAACGTGGAGGCCATCCTCGCCCTCGAGGCGCTGGGCGCGGCACAGGGCATCGACCTGCTCTCGCCCCTGCGGCCAGGGAAATTGACCGCGCAAGCCCATGCCGCGATCCGCGAGCAGGTGCCGCCGCTCGACCACGACCGCGTGCTGCAACCGGAGATCGAGGCCGCCATCGATCTGGTGCGACGCGGGACGCTGGCGACGGTTGGGTCGAAAGCGCGGCCCGCATGAGCATCTCAACCCCAATCCGCGCCGCGCGGGGGAGGCAGCTGAGTACCCGCGGCTGGCAGCAGGAGGCGGCATTGCGCATGCTCTGCAACAATCTGGATCCTGAGGTCGCCGAGCGGCCAGAGGATCTGGTCGTCTATGGCGGTACCGGAAAGGCGGCGCGCGACTGGCCGGCCTTCCATGCCATCGTGGCCGCCTTGCGGCGGTTGAAAGACGACGAGACGCTCCTGGTCCAGTCCGGAAAACCGGTGGGCATCTTCCGGACGCACGAGTACGCGCCGCGGGTGCTGATCGCGAACAGCCTGCTGGTGCCGCGCTGGGCGACCTGGGAAACGTTCTGGGAGCTGGAGCGGCTCGGCCTGATCATGTACGGGCAGATGACGGCCGGCAGCTGGATCTATATCGGCAGCCAGGGGATCCTGCAGGGCACCTACGAGACATTTGGGGCGCTGGCGACCCAGCGTTTCGACGGCACCCTCCGCGGCCGGATCGTGCTGACCAGCGGGCTTGGCGGGATGGGTGGCGCGCAGCCACTGGCGGTCACCATGAACGAAGGTGTCGCGCTGTGCGTCGAGGTCGACGAGGCGCGCATCGAGCGCCGGCTCAGGACGCACTACCTCGACCGAGCCACGGCCAAGCTCGATGAGGCGGTGGCGTGGGCCGAGGAAGCCCGTGCCCGGAACGCACCGGCGTCGATTGGCCTGGTTGGGAATGCGGCGGAGGTGTACCCGGAACTCCTACGCCGCGGCTTCGAACCCGACGTCGTCACCGACCAGACATCGGCTCACGATCCGCTGCGCGGCTACATTCCGGCGCCCCTGACCGTCAAGGAGGCGGCCGAGCTGCGGGAACGCGACCCGCTCGAGTACCTGGAGATGGTCAAGCAGTCGGTGCGGGATCACGTCGGCGCGATGCTCGGCTTCCGGCGCAAAGGTATCGAGACGTTCGACTACGGCAACAACCTGCGCGGCCAGGCACTCGAGGCCGGCGTCACGGACGCCTTTGATATCCCCGGGTTCGTCCCCGCGTACATCCGGCCGCTGTTCTGCGAGGGCAAAGGGCCGTTCCGCTGGGTGGCGCTCAGCGGCGAACCGGAGGATATCTACCGCACCGACCGCGCGGTGATGGAGACCCTGCCCGAGAACGAGCCCCTGCATCGCTGGTTGCGGCTGGCGCGCCAGCGCGTCCAGTTCCAGGGGCTGCCGGCCCGGATCTGCTGGCTCGGCTACGGCGAGCGCGAAAAGGTCGGCCTACGCTTCAACGAGATGGTGAAGTCCGGCGAGCTGGCAGCCCCGATCGTCATCGGGCGGGACCATCTCGATGCCGGTTCGGTCGCCTCCCCGTATCGCGAGACCGAGCGGATGCGTGACGGCAGCGACGCGATTGCCGACTGGCCCATCCTGAACGCGCTGGTGAACACCGCCGCCGGGGCCAGCTGGGTCTCCGTCCATCACGGCGGCGGCGTGGGCATCGGCAACTCCATCCATGCCGGCATGGTGGTGGTTGCTGACGGCACCGAGGCGATGGCGGACCGACTGCAGCGGGTGCTCACTACGGACCCGGGGATGGGGGTGATCCGGCATGCCGATGCCGGCTATGAGACGGCCATCGACTTCGCCCGGGAGCACGGCATCGATCGCGCGATTTGAGGTGAACGCGGCGTGATCCACGCCGACTTCGCCCTTCGGCACGCGGGTCAACTGGCGACCATGCTGCCGAATGCCGACGATCCCCTCGGCCGCATCAGGGACGGCGCCCTGGCGGCGCGCGAGGGACGAGTGGTCTGGATCGGTGAGGATCGCCGGCTGGAGGGCGAGGTCGACCTCGACGGCGACCTGCTCGATGCGGCGGGTGCATGCGTCATCCCCGGCCTGGTTGATGCTCACACCCACCCGGTCTTCGCGGGTTCCCGAGAGGATGAGTTCGCGGAGCGGGTGAGCGGTGCCGCGTACCCGGCGCAGCAATCGGGCGAGCGTGGCATCGCCCGCACCGTGCGGGCCACTCGGGACGCCGATGCCGCCACCCTGCTGCGGCTCACCGAGGCCCGGGCGAACCGGTTCCTCGTCAACGGCACCACCACCATCGAGGCGAAGACCGGTTATGGGCTGGACCTGACGCATGAGGCGAAGTCCTTCGACGTGCTGCGGCAGCTCGCCGCCCGGCTACCGCTTCGGATCGTCCCGACCTTTCTCGGCGCCCACGTCGTTCCACCCGCCACCGACCGCGCGGCGTATCTGCGAGCCCTGACGGAGGAGATGCTGCCCACGTTCAAAGCCCAGGCCATATTCTGCGACGCCTGGTGTGACGAGCCGGCGTTCACGCCGGCGGAAACGCGCGCCATCCTCGGGCGGGCGAAGGCGCTTGGTTACCAACTGCGTATCCACGCGGCGCAGCTGGCGCCCGGCGAAGGGCCGGAGATTGCGGCCGAGCTGGGCGCCCGTAGCGCCGACCACCTGGAGTTTGCCACGCCGGTGCAGGTCAAGGCGCTGGCCGCGGCGGGCACCGTCGCGGTGCTCTGCCCCGGGGCCAACTTCACGACACATGGTCCCCGCCCACCGATCGAGGCGATGCGCGACGCGAGGCTGCCGATGGCGATTGCGTCCGATCTCAACCCGGGCACCAGCAATTCGGAGAGCCTGCCGTACGCCATGAGCCTCGCCTGCGTGGCATGGGGGATCAGCCCCTTGGAGGCGCTGCGGGGTGCAACGCTGCACCCGGCGCGGTCGCTCGGGCTCGAAGGGCTCGCCGGATGTCTTCGGCCGGGCAGCTTTGCCGATTGCATCGTTCTCGATGTCGAAACGCCGGAGGCCATTCCCTACTATGTCGGCGTGAACCGGGTACTTCAGACGGTTGCCGGAGGCGTGGTCTGGCGGCCCTCGTAGAGTGCGTCCCGAATTTTTCTGAGGGTCGCCGTTCGGACGTGATCACGGCGATCGGTGACGCGATCCGCGCCGCCGGGGCCCGGGTGATCGATGTCCAGGCCGATGCCGCGCACAACCGGATGGTGGTGACATTTGTGGCAGAACCGGACCTGGCGGTGGAAGCGGCCATTGCCGGTGCCGCGGTGGCCACGGAGCGCATCGACCTGCGCCGGCATCTCGGTGAGCATCCGCGAATGGGCGCCACCGACGTCGTCCCCTTCGTGCCGTTCGCCGACCTGCCGATGAGCGTCTGTGTCGACCTGGCCCGCCGGTTTGGCTCGCGGCTCTGGACTGAGCTTCGCGTGCCGGTCTACTACTACGGGGAGGCGGCCACCCGGCCCGACCGGCGGGAACTGGAGCGGGTTCGCCGGGGTGGTTTCGAAGACCTGCTGGCCCACTTGGGCGATCCTGATCGCGCGCCGGACGAGGGGCCACCCACGGTGCATCCGAGCGCGGGGGCGACGGCGGTCGGCGCCCGCATCCCCTTGATCGCCTACAACGTGAACCTGAAGACAACCGACCTGCAGGTGGCCAAGGACATCGCGAAGGCCATTCGCGCTTCCTCCGGCGGCCTACCAAACGTCAAGGCGCTCGGGTTCGAGCTGGCCGACCGCGGGCTGGTGCAGGTCTCCATGAATCTCACCGACTACCGGGTCACGAACATCTGGAAGGTCTTTTCAGTCATCCGCGACGAGGCCCGTAGCCGAGGTGTGGACGTCGACGCCTCCGAGATCGTCGGCACGATTCCCCTGGCGGCGGCCGTCGGCGTCATCAAAGACGCAGTCATCGAGCCGGCCTTCCGCATGGACCAGATCCTGGAGAAACGCGTCTGGGCGGGCGAATGACACGCGTCAAGGATCAGACGATCGGCGACTACCTGCAGGCGCTCGGCTCAACCGCGGCGGTACCCGGCGGCGGCAGTGCGGCCGCGCTCGCCGCGGCGATGGGCGCCGCCCTGGTGAGCATGGTGGCGAAGCTGAGCGCGAAGAAGGCCAGGACTGACAAGATTCGGGCGGCCCTGACTGGACTCGTGCCCGAGCTGGATCAGCTCGCCGACCGCCTGCTCGAGCTTAGTCAGGACGACATCGATGCCTACCGGGCGGTGATCGACGCGCGAAAGTCTGGCGCCCCGGCTGCCTCGCTCGAGCGGGCCTATGAACGGGCGGCCGAGGTGCCACTGGCGGCCGCCTCGGCGGCCACGCGTGGGCTCGCACTGGCCGCGGAGACGAGCAGGAACGCCTGGGACATGACGGCGTCTGACCTCTCCGCCGGCAGCGAGCTGTTGCAGACGGGCCGCGATGGCGCGCTGGCCAATGTGGCCATCAACCTGCCCGAGCTCCGCGGCGAGCCGGCGGTACGGATCGAGCGCGCCTACCGCGAGCTGATGGCGAAGGCGTAGCGGATCGAGCGGCCGTACCATGAGTCCAACTCTCGCGCAGGGGTGATGCAATGGGGAATCGAGCGCTCGTGCAAACCGTTAGCCTGGTCTTCGGTGTCATCTATTTCGCGGTTGGGGTGCTTGGGTTCATCGGCCCGCTGATTGGAACGAGCAGCTTCATCACGATCACGCAGGACCGGCACACGCTGCTGGGGATCGCCGACATCAATCTCCTCCACAACCTGGTGCACCTGGTGATCGGGATCGCGGGGCTGGCCGCCGCCAGCAGCGTCGCCAACTCGCGGAGCTTCTGCCAGGTTGTCGGTGTCATCCTGCTCATCCTTGGACTCCTGGGAGTTTTTGCCGGCAACCTCCTCGGCGTTCTTCCCCTGGCCGGCTTCGACATCCCGCTGCACCTGGTTACCGGTGCCGTCCTCGCCTACTTCGGGTTTGCGGCGACGGTCTCGGTCCGCAGCCAGGCCTAACGCCGATAGACTCAGGTTATGGCGGCGCCCTTCCCTTCGTTCGATAGCCGCACGGTAGCGATCGATGGGGTCAATATCCACTACGTCTGCGGCGGAAGCGGCTCGCCGCTGGTCCTGGTGCACGGCCTGGGCAGCTCGGCCGCCGTCGAGTTCTACTTCAACCTGGAGCCGCTGGCGGCGAACCACCGCGTGCTCGCCATCGACCTTCCCGGCTTCGGCCACTCCGATAAGCCGGTGCTCGAGTACACAATCGAGCTCTTCGTAAAGGCCGTCCGCGATGTGATGGCGTCCGAGGAGCTGACGCGGGCCGCCGTGATGGGGGTTTCAATGGGCGGGCGCGTGGCGCTCGGCCTGGCGCTCGAATGGCCGGAGCTCGTCGAGCGATTGGTGCTGGTGGATGCGCTCGGCGTCGGCCCGCCGCGGCGCGTGCTCGCCTATCGCATCCTGCTGACCAAAGGTCTGGGTGAGCTCACCCTGAGCGGGACAGCCCGGGCGCTGCGCCGCATGAATCCGGCGACCATTCGGCGGTTCTGGGGCTGGTACCTTCGCCGCCCAGGGCGGGTGGACACGATCCTGAGCGATGAGCGGATCGCCAATCACGGCACGCTGCTCTCGACGCCCGAGTACCGGGCGGCCTACCTCTCAGCGCTCCGTTCGATCGCCAGGATGGGCCAGCTCCGGGACGGGATCACCGTTGAGGGTCGTCTCGCTGAACTGCCGATGCCGACGTTGCTGATCTGGGGCCGCCACGACCACATCTTCCCGGCGAGTCACGCCGAGACGGCGAAACTCAAAATGCGCAATGGCCGGGTCGAGATCTTCGAGAATAGTGGCCATACGCCTCAGATGGAAGAGCCTAACCGGTTCAACAAACTCGTCCTTGATTTCCTCAGCGAGCCGATGAGCCGGCGCGGCGAAGGGGTCGCCTGACGGTCGCCGGCGAACCGATGCATCGCGACGATCTCCGAAACGTGGCGATCATCGCGCACGTTGACCACGGGAAGACCACGCTCGTGGATGCGCTGCTGAAGCAATCGCATGTGTTCGCCGCGCACGAGCAGGTGGGCGAGTTGATCATGGACTCCAACGTGCTGGAGCGAGAGAAGGGCATCACCATCCTGGCCAAGACCACCTCGATCCGCTACCGGGGGATCAAGATCAACATCATCGATACCCCCGGCCATGCCGATTTCGGCGGCGAAGTCGAGCGTGTGCTGGGGATGGCGGACGGCTGCCTGCTGCTGGTGGACGCGCTCGAAGGGCCGATGCCGCAAACGCGGGTGGTGCTTCGGCTCGCGCTCGAGCTGGGCCTGGCGCCGATCATCGTCGTGAACAAGATCGACCGGGTCAACGCGCGACCGGCCGAGACCGTGGAAATGACCCACGACCTGCTGCTCGAGCTGGCCAAGCATTCCGATCAGCTCAGTGCTCCGGTGATCTACACCAACGCGCGGGCGGGTACCGCGACCGCCGACCTGCGCCACCCCGGCAGGACGCTCGAACCGCTCCTCGACGCGCTGCTCGCCTACGTCCCGCCGCCAAAAGGGGACCCGCTGGGCCCGTTACAGCTGCTGGTCAGCAACCTGGATCACGACAATCACATCGGACGGCTGGCGATCGGCCGGATCGCACGTGGCACCATCCGGCAAGGGCAGGACGTGGTCAGATGCAGCGAGGCCGGCATCGGCCCGCCGCAGCGCATCACCACCCTGCTGACGGTTGAAGCCTTGCAGCGGAGTCCGGCCGACGTCGCGGCGGCGGGGGAGATCGTGTATCTCGCCGGCCTTCCCGACATCGCGGTGGGAGACACCGTGGCGGATGCCGAGTATCCCGAGCCCCTGCCACGGCTCGAGGTCAGCCAGCCGACGTTGCGGATGCAATTCTCGGTGAACCAGTCGCCGTTCGCCGGTCGTGAGGCGACCACCAGCAGCACCTCGCGCCAGCTCCGCGCCCGGCTCGCACGCGAATTGCAGACCAATATTGCGCTCAAAGTTGCCGACGGGGCGACCGCCGACATCTTCGAGGTCAGCGGCCGGGGCGAACTGCATCTGGCGATCCTGATCGAGACCATGCGACGGGAGGGGTATGAGTTCGAGGTTTCACGTCCGGCCGTCATCACGCGCGACATCGACGGCCAACGGCACGAACCGGTCGAGGAGTGCATCATCGACTGCAGCCTCGATGCCGTAGGGGCCATCACCGAGGCGCTCGGCTCACGGGGGGCGCAGTTGCAGACCATGCGGACCGATGCCGGCAGCGGAGCCCGGCTCACCTACCTCGCCCCAACCCGGGCGCTGATCGGATTGCGGAGCCTGATCCTGACGCTCACTCGTGGAACCGGCGTGATGTCAACCAGGCTGGTCGGCTGGGAGCGGTGGCGGACGCTGCCATCTCGAACGCGCAACGGGGTGCTCACCGCGAGCCAGACCGGCATGGCCGTCGCCTATGGGTTGCAGGGCGTCCAGGAGCGCGGTCAGCCCTTTATTGGGCCGGGAACGCAGGTCTACGAGGGCATGATCATCGGGCTCAACCGGCGCGGCGGCGATATCGACGTCAACGCCACCAAGCAGAAGCAGAAAACGAATATGCGCGCCTCCACTGAAGACGCTACTGTCAAACTGGTCCCGCCGCGCCAGATGTCACTGGAGGAATGCCTCGACTTCATCGAAGACGACGAACTGGTGGAGGTGACGCCGAAGGGAATCCGGATGCGAAAGCGCGTCTTGATCGCGAGCGAGCGGATCAAGCTCCGCAAGCGCGAATTGCCGGCGGCCGGCTAGGCGCCGGGTTGCGGAATCCTAAGCTTGAGCTGTGACGGCACCAGGGGACGACCCTGTCACCAATGAGCGCGATCAAACGGCCGATGTGCGGGAACGACTGGCCGATGAACGCGAGGGGCTGGCCGACGAGCGCGAACGCCTCGCGGACGATCGGGAGGCGGCTCTTGATGCCCGAGAACGGCAGATCGAAGCAGCGGGTCCGGGAACGGTCGGCGCGTCTCGGTCTGGACGCCCTGAGCTCTCAGGAATCGGCCCACGAGGCAATCCGCTCGGCTCGGCAGCGGATCGAGCACTCCCGCAACTCACTGGATCGCTCGGAGGCTGACATCAACCGGCGGGACGCCAAGCTCGAGCGCGGCGATGCCGATGCCGCGCGCGACCAGCGCGAGATCGAACGACAGACGCATGAGCCCTCCGGTTAGCTGATCAGCCGATGGGGTGGCCGAGCCGAGCGGCGTAGAAGCCGAGCAGCCATTGGAAGAGCAAAACCAGGCCCCATATAAGTAGGATGGCGCCGGCCAGGCCAAGGGGGGCCGGCCAGAGCCGCTTCAGCCGGTAGCGGGCGAACTGGGGAAAGGTCTGCCAGAAGGCGCTGGAGAACAGGGCGACCCGCCGGGCTTGCCGGAGGGCGATTCGAAGCAGGAGAATTCCGGCAAGGCCGAGTCCGAGGCCCCAGATCAGCATCAGGCTGGTATTAGCATATGTTGTGGCCTAAGGCACTGGGAAACCCTACAGGCTGTGGTAAACTGCTTGACAGGCTTCATCCTACGGCATACGATGTGGGCCGCTCTCCACCCCACCCTACGGAGGTTCATCGATGGCCCGATCCACCCAGAAGACTTCAACTGACCGACCCAACGTGACCGCGGCGGCGCCCAGTACTGCGCCCAGACGTAACCGCAACGGGCTTCCCTGGAAGCGGTACTTCACCCGGCCGGGCGTGGCGCCATTCGACGAAGTCCAATGGGAGACGCGCGAGGCCAGCATCACCAACGAGAAGGGTGAGGTCGTCTTCGAGCAACACGAGGTTGAGATTCCGACCACCTGGTCACAGGTCGCGACGAATGTGGTGGTTTCGAAGTATTTCCGTGGGGTGCTCGGGACGCCCGAGCGCGAGCGGAGCGTCAAGCAACTGATCGGGCGGGTCGTGCGCACCATCCACGGGTGGGCGAACAAGCAGGGATACTTCGCGACGCCTGAGGCGGCGGAGATCTTCCGGGATGAGCTGACGCATCTGCTGGTGCATCAGAAGGCCGCCTTCAACAGTCCCGTCTGGTTCAACGCCGGCATCGAGCAACGCCCTCAACTTTCGGCGTGCTTTATCAATAAGGTCGAGGACAGGATGGAGTCAATCCTCACCCTGGCCAAGACCGAGGGCATGCTCTTCAAGTACGGCTCGGGCACCGGCACGAATCTGTCGCCACTTCGCTCCTCGCGCGAGCTGCTCGCGGGCGGCGGCACGGCATCCGGCCCCGTCTCCTTCATGAAGGGCTTTGACGCCTTCGCCGGCGTGATCAAGTCCGGCGGCAAGACCCGGCGGGCGGCCAAAATGGTGATCCTCAACGCCGACCATCCCGACATCGTCGAGTTCATCAACTGCAAGGTCGAGGAGGAGCGCAAGGCCTGGACGTTGATCGAGGGCGGATACGATCCATCGTTCAACGGCCCAGCCTACAGCTCGATCTTCTTCCAGAACTCCAACAACAGTGTCCGGGTCAAGGACGATTTCATGAAGGCGGTGGAAGAGGACGCCGAGTGGCACACCTTCGCCATCACCACCGGCCAGATCATGGATACCTACAAGGCCCGCGATCTGATTCGGATGATGGCCGATGCGGCGTGGGCATGCGGCGATCCGGGGCTGCAGTACGACACGACCGTCAACCACTGGCACACCTGCCCGAACACCGACCGGATCAACGCCTCGAACCCGTGCTCGGAGTACATGTTCCTCGATAACACCTCCTGCAACCTGGCGTCGATCAACCTGATGAAGTTCCTGGACGAGCGCGGCGAGTTCGACGTCGAGGCCTATCGAGAGGCCTGCCGTATCTTGATCACCGCCCAGGAGATCCTGGTCGACAACGCCAGCTATCCAACGGAGGCCATCACGCAGAACAGCCGGGACTTCCGGCCGCTGGGGCTCGGCTATGCCAACCTGGGCGCCCTGCTGATGGCGTCGGGTCTGCCGTATGACAGCGACGCCGGGCGCGACGTGGCGGCGGCGCTCACGGCGGTGATGACCGGTGAGGCCTATGCCCAATCAGCCCGCATCGCCCAGAGGAAGGGCCCCTTCAACGGCTTCGCCATCAACCGCGAGCCGATGCTGCGCGTCATGGACCAGCACCGACGCTCGGTCGACCACATCAACCCGGCGCATGTTCCGCTGCCGCTGCTGAGCGCCGCACGAGACGCCTGGGACAAAGCCTGCCAGCTGGGCGACCTCTATGGCTACCGCAACTCGCAGGCGACCGTGATCGCCCCCACCGGGACGATCGGATTCATGATGGACTGCGACACCACCGGCATCGAGCCGGACATCGCCCTGGTCAAGTACAAGAAGCTGGTCGGCGGCGGCATGCTGAAGATCGTCAACCAGACCGTGCCGATCGCCCTTCGCCGGATCGGCTACCCCGAGCCCCAGGTCTCCGAGATCCTCCAGTACATCGACGAGAACGACACCATCGAGGGGGCGCCGCACCTGCGGCCCGATGACCTGGCCGTGTTCGATTGCGCCTTCAAGCCGGCGAAGGGCTCCCGGACGATCCACTACATGGGGCACGTCAAGATGATGGCCGCGGCCCAGCCATTCATCTCCGGTGCCATCTCCAAGACGGTCAATATGCCCGAGCTGGCGACCCCCGAGGACATCATGGAGGTCTACCTCGAAGGCTGGCGGATGGGCCTCAAGGCGATCGCCATCTACCGAGATGGCTCCAAGCGTTCCCAGCCGCTGAACACGGCGCTCGACAGCAAGAAGAGCACCGCGGCTCAGGTCCCTTCGACCAGGGAGGTCGCGAGCGAGCCGGCCCGGGCCGTGCGCCGCAAGCTGCCCGACGAGCGCCGGGCGATCACCCACAAGTTCGATATCCAGGGTCACGAGGGCTATATCACGGTCGGCATCTACGAGGACGGCAGGCCCGGCGAGATCTTCCTGGTCATGTCCAAGGAAGGCAGCACGATCTCCGGCCTGATGGATGCGTTCGCGACGAGCATCTCGCTGGCGCTGCAGTACGGGGTTCCGCTGGAGGTGCTGGTCAAGAAGTTCGCGCATACGCGTTTCGAGCCGTCGGGCTTCACGAAGAACCCTGAAATCCCGATCGCCAAGTCGATCACCGACTACATCTTCCGCTGGCTCGCGTCAAAATTCCTCAGCGGGACGCAGCAAGAGGCGATCGGCATCGTACGCCGAGAGCCAATCGTCGAGGTTGAGGCTGCGCCGGCCGCTCCCGTCACGCCGGCAAAGCCCACGACAATCGAATCCAGCGCGATCAAGATCAGTTTCCAGGGGCAGGAGGACGCGCCGGCCTGTTCTGACTGCGGCTCGATCATGATTCGCAACGGCACCTGCTACAAGTGCCTCAACTGCGGCAGCACGAGCGGCTGCAGCTAGCAAAGTTACGGGAAGGAACCGTCGCGGTTCCTTCCCAGTCCTCATTCCGGCACGATGAGAGCGCTCATCGCCATCCTCAGTGGTCGCATGACGGGCCAGAATGCCCATGCGGAGGTCCGACGACGTGGGACGGACGCAAATTTCGTTGTCGTGGGTGTGGCCTCTATTACGAAACCTGCTGCGATGGCGGTCGTTGCTCATGACGCCGCGAAAATTCTGAAAAATTCTGCCGTTGCCCTGCGCTGAGGCTCATCACCGCGGCGGCTCGAGAAAAATTTGGGTCGAGGCTGTGCAAAACGGCTCGATTCATGCTATGGTCGCACTTAATGAGCGCGCAGCCGCGCTCTGATCATCGCGTGGATCAGGGCGAGGATCTGAAGAAGGGCAACATTCAAACAACTCCGCGGTCCACATCGATACGCATCGGCACATGGCATCGCGGAACCCGAGGGTCGACTGCGGCGCGCCATCGCTCCCCTCATTTCTCTCTCTCCTCTTTGCTTCCGGTACCCGGCCTCGCCGGCGCCCGCGCGTCCACGGTACCCGTGGCGCTCACGCGCGTTCGGCGGCGGCGTACAAGCGGCCGACCGGGGGAATCTTGCTAAGAAGGAGGTGAGCCCGGATGGCCGCAAAGAAGAAAGCAGGCGGAAAGAAGAAAGCCGCGAAGAAGTCGTCGAAGAAGAAGTAGGTTAGCTTTTCAAGCTGACTTCAATGCAGCCGGTGCCTTCGGGTGCCGGCTGTAGCATTGGTGGGCATGATCGATCTCGATCGCGCCCGTCCCTTCCTCAAAGTCCGGCACGACGGTATCCTCGCCACCATCAAGCGTGACGGGCGGCCGCAACTCTCGAACATCCTCTACTTCCTCGATGAAGACGGCCGCATCAAGATCTCCGTCACCCAGACGAGGGCCAAAACGCTCAACCTCCGCCGAGACCCGCGGGCCAGTCTTCACGTCCAGGGGCGCGACCGCTATGAATACCTGGTCGCCGAGGGAGCCGCGCGGCTCATCGAGGGGGATGGCCTGGCCGAAGCCCTGCGGCACTATTACCGCAAAGTCCGCGGCGACCATCCCGACTGGGCCGAATACGACGCCGCCATGGTCAAGGAGCAGCGCCTGCTGCTCTCCATCTCGGTCGAGCGCGCCTACGGCCAGCTGCGCTAGCGAACCGCCAGGCAGGTGACCGTCTTGAAGACACCATCGATCTTCTGGATCTTCTCGACGATGATCGAGCCAATGCCGGCCACGTCGGGGGCCTCGACGGCGGCGATCACGTCATATTCGCCGGTGATGGCATCGGCCAGCTCGATGCCCTTAACGCCCTGAAGCGACCTGGCCACCTCGATCGCCTTTCCGGCCGACGCGTTGATCAGCACATACGCCCGCATTGCACCCTCCTGAACGAATTTCGATGTTCAGGATACGGGTTTGGCCGACGCTAAGATGAACCCATGACGTCCATGACGGCAGTGGTGAAGGCCGCTGCCGGCCCGGGCGCCGAGATCGATCAGATTGCCATCCCCGAGCCAACCGGCAAGGATGTTTTGATCGAGGTGGCCGCGTCGTCCATCTGTGGTACCGACGTCCACATCTTCGATTGGAATGACTGGGCCCGTCGCCATATCCGCCCGCCCCGGGTCTTCGGGCACGAGATGTCCGGCCGGGTGGTCGCCGTTGGTTCTGACGTTCGAGAAGTTGAACCGGGGACCTACGTTGCGGCGGAAACTCATGTCGTCGACCACACCTGCCGGCAGTGCCAGCGCGGCCTCTACCATCTGTGCGAGAACGTGCGGGTCCTCGGCGTCGATCGCGACGGATCGTTCGCGCGCTACGTGCTCCTGCCGGCCGAAAATTGCTGGCGTAACGCGCCCGGGCTCAGCCCCGAAGTCGCCGCCCTGCAGGAGCCATTCGGGAATGCCGTCCACGCGGCTCTGGCGGGACCGCTGAAAGACAACGCCGTGGCGATCTTTGGGCTGGGGCCGATCGGCCTCTGTGCCGTCGGCATCGCCCGGGCCGAGGGTGCGGCGGCGGTCTATGGGGTGGAGCCCAATCCGTATAGGCGGGCGCTGGCCGAGCGGATGGGGGCGACTGCCGTTTTCCCCCCCGGCGATGCGACCGTGCAGGACATCCGGAGGGTCAACGGCGGCGTTGGTGTGGATATCGTCCTCGAGATGTCTGGACATCCGACGGCGGTCGAGCAGGGGCTACAGGTCCTCCATAACGGGGGGTGGATCAGTTTGCTCGGCATCGGCGACCGGCCGGTCACGCTCGATCTCAACGACCTCGTGGTCACCAAAAGCATCACGATTTACGGCATCTTCGGGCGGCGCATCTGGGATACCTGGGAGCGCACCTCGAGCTACCTGAGCACCGGCAGGGTCGACGTCTCGCCGCTCATCACCCACCGGTTCCCGCTTGACGACTTCCAGGAGGCGATGGCCCAGATGAAGAGCGGCCGGGCGGGGAAAGTCGTACTGCTGCCGAGCGGCGGTTAGGAGGGATCATATGATCACCGAAAAAAAGACGCAGTTCCTGGTCGAGGAGCTCGACCAGCTCAAAAAGAACGGTCTGTTCCGCCCGCTTCGGGTGCTGGCGTCGGCGCAGGACACCGAGGTGGTCGTGGATGGCAAGCGCGTGCTCAACCTGTCGTCGAATAACTACCTTGGTCTGACAACCCATCCCCGGCTGAAGCGCGCCATGGTCAAGGCCACCGAAGAATTGGGCGCCGGTTCAGGGGCGGTGCGCACCATCGCCGGGACCATGGCGATCCACGAAGAGCTCGAGCGCCGGCTTGCCGAGTTCAAGCACACCGAGGCGTCGCTGGTCTTCCAGTCGGGTTTCACCGCGAATCTCGGCGTCCTCCAATCGCTGGTCAAAGAGGGCGACGTCATCATCAGCGACGAGCTGAACCATGCGTCGATCATCGACGGCATCCGGCTCTCGAAGGCCGAGCGTTCGATCTTCAAGCACCGCGATCTGGACGACCTCGAGCGACACCTCGAAAAGCACCGCGAGAAGCGCGTCAAGCTGGTCGTCACCGACGGCGTCTTCAGCATGGACGGCGACATCGCGCCACTCGCCGGCATCGTGGATCGGGCGGAGCGGTTTGGCGCCATGATCATGGTCGACGACGCCCACGCCAGCGGCGTGCTGGGAAAGAATGGCCGCGGATCGGTCAACCATTTCGGGCTCGACGGCCGGGTCGACTTGCAGATGGGCACCCTGTCAAAGGCGATCGGCGTCCTCGGCGGCTACGTCGCGGCGCCCCAGCCGGTCCGCGACTTTCTGATCCATCGCGCCCGGCCCTTCCTGTTCAGCACCTCGCATCCACCTGGGGTCGCGGCGGCCTGCATCGCCGCCATCGACGTCCTGCTGGCGGAGCCGGAGCGCATCGAGAGGTTGTGGGCCAACACGGCCCGCTTCAAGGCCGGCCTCAAACGCCTCGGATTTGAGACCGGCGCCAGCGAAACCCCGATCACGCCCGTGATCGTCGGGAAAGGCTCGGTAGCGATGGAGCTGTCCGACCGCCTGTTCGGCCTGGGGGTCTTTGCCCAGGGGATCGGATACCCAACGGTGCCGGAGGGGCGAGCCCGGATCCGGACCATCGTGACCAGCGTTCACACTGATCAGCAGCTGGATCGGGCGCTGGAGGCTTTCGAGAAAGGCGGCAAGGAACTTGGGGTTATCGCGTAACCTTCATCACCAAAGCCACATATATGAATAGGTCAACGGCGTGACCGAGCGTTCGGCAGCGGAGCTGCAAGACGAGGCGCGCCTGATCGAAGCCGCCAAGCGGGACCGCAAAGCGTTTGCGGCGCTGTACGACCGATACTTCGATCAGATCTACTCGTACTGCTACTACCACTCCGGCCGGCGCGAGGAGGCGGAGGACCTGGCCAGCGAGACCTTCCAGCGGGCGCTGGAGGGGCTGGACGATTTTGAGTGGCGAGGCATCCCATACTCAGCATGGTTGTACAAAGTCGCGTCGAATCTGATGTCCAAGCGGCGACGCCGGCCGCCCTGGATCGAGCTGCCCGATCCAATCGCCGGCAGCGGCGAGAACGATCCAGAACGGCTGTGGCTTCGGCGGGAGCAGGGCGATGAGCTGCACAAGGCCGTCCGTACGTTGCCGCTCGACCAGCGCGAGGCGGTCCTGCTCAAATTCGAGGGGCGTCTCAAGAACAGGGAGATTGGCGTGATCATGGGTCGCAGCGAGGGCGCGGTGAAGCTATTGCTGTTCCGGGCGGTTCACGGCCTGCGCCGGCGACTTCACGAACAGGAGAAGCCGCGATGAATCCACGGCCAGAAGATATCGACGCCCTGGCGAAGGCGATCGACCGTGTCGTCTTCGCCGAGTCCGGCGACGCGACGGGTCCCGTAGTCCCACCTGCGTCGTTGGCGCTCGTCTCGTACCTCAACGACAGCTTTCCCCGGATGACGGTCGCGAGCAGCCGGCAGGACCGATTGCGGCGGCGGGTGATGCGGGCGCTGCGGATTCCGGCCAACCCCGCGCCGGCCGGCTGGGTGCGGCTCGAGTCGGAGATGAACCGCCGCTTGGGCAACCTCGACCCAAAGTGGACGCCCGTGGTGGGCGGTGCCGCCCTGGTGTTGCTGGGTGTGGTTGGCTTTGCCGTCTGGCGGCAGCGCGGCGCCGTGAAGCCGGCGATCGCTGCCGTTCGCTGAAACGTAAAGCGTGGGAGCATGACCACCGACGACGAACTGTCGGCCCGGGAGGCGGCCCGCATCCGGGCCCGGGATCGCAAGGCAAGGCCCCCGAAGATGGTCATCGACAACGCCGGCGTCAAGCGGATCCAGCTGTCCCTCCGCGACCGCGCGAAGAAGAAGAAAAAGTAAAGTAGATCCGTGACCGCGATCCGCAAAGCGGTGTTCCCGGCCGCCGGACTGGGCACGCGCTTCCTGCCCGCAACCAAGGCGCAGCCGAAAGAGATGCTGCCGGTGGTGGACAAGCCGATCATCCAATACGGGGTCGAAGAGGCGGTTGCCGCCGGAATCGATCAGATCATCGTGGTCACCGGCCGTGACAAGCGCGCGATCGTGGACCACTTCGACATCTCCTTCGAACTCGAGCACTATTTGAAGGATCGGGGCAAGACCCGAGAGCTTCAGGTCGTGCGCAAGATCTCAGACATGGTCGACATCACCTACATCCATCAGAAGGAGCCGCTCGGCCTGGGCCATGCCGTGTTGATGGCCAAAGATGTGGTCGGCAACGAGCCGTTCGCCGTCTTTCTGGCTGACGACATCATCCGCTCGCAGACTCCCGTGATCAAACAGATGATGGAGGTGTACGCCCAGCAGCAGGTCTCAGTGCTCGCGCTGCAGCGGGTGGAACCCGAGCAGGTTTCCCGCTACGGCGTGGTCAAGGTGGCACAGAGCGACGGTCGGATCCATGAGGTGGTCGACATGGTGGAGAAGCCGGACCCGACCAAGGCGCCCTCCAACCTTGCCATCCTGGGCCGCTATCTGCTCAAGCCGTCGATCTTCGGCATCCTGGAGACGACCCACGAGGGCGTGGGCGGCGAGATCCAGCTGACCGACGCGTTGCGCACCATGGCCCAACAGGAGAAGATGCTTGGCCTCGAATTCGACGGCACCTACTTCGATGTGGGGACGGTCAGCGGCTTTCTCAAGACCTCCATCGCGTTCGCCCTCGAGCGGCCCGGGCTCCGCGAGGAGCTGCTGAGCTACTTAAAGAGCCTGGACGGCCTCAGCGCCTAGGGAATCCGCCGCCCCAGCCACTCGTCGGGCGGCGGTTCCGAGCCTATAATGAGGGGTCCGTTGAATGGCTTTAGCGATACCGCAATCAGGTCCAGACATGGCAGTTTCAGGGAGACGCAGATCCGACGAGGACCGGGTCGTTCGGTATTTGAACACCGAGGGCGACTTCGAGGTCGAGGTGTCGCACACACTGAACAAGTGGTGCGTCACGGTTTTTCAGCTGCCATCAAAGCAGGTGGTCGCGCAGGACTTCTTTCCAGAGCGGTGGAAAGCTCTGGCGCGGGCGCAGGACTTCGTCCGCATTCTCAATACCCGTAACAAGCCCCAGCCCGAATCGGACGACGAACCCTGATCCGTAACTCGTCGCGGGCCTTCTGGCTCCACGAATGGGGCGCGCTGGCTTTCGTGGTCACGGTCATTCTCGGCCTCCTGGTCGTGCCGGCCGCCCTGATCCTGGAAGGCAACGCCAGAACGACGGCCCCGTCGAACCAAACCCTGCTGCAACCCACGCCGGCCCCGAGCTGCCTGTCGGCTTCCTCCACGCCGTCCGGGTCGGCGGCCGCGAGTCCCAGTTCGACGCCCACCCCAACCCCGAAGCCCTCGGCCTCCGGGTCTCTCAGCCCATCGGCGACGGTGGTCACGAGCGCGTCGCCGACCCCATGCCCCTCGCCAAGCCCGACAGCGTCCGCCTCGCCGAGCGGCAGCCCCAAGGCATCCGCCTCGCCATAGCCTGAGCGAGGCTAGCCGGCGATCGCCTCTCCCAGCACGATCGAGCCGTTCCGCGGCACGATCTGGGCCCGCTGGAGCTCGATCTCGGCCATCACGCGCGTATCGTCGAGCACCGCGAGCAGGATGTGATCGCGCAGGGCCAGCTCGCCGATCCGGACGCAGTCTTTGAGGAAGGGGAACACCAGCGGGCGGACGAGGTTGACGATGTATCGGTGCTCCGACGCGCGATCGGCGGCCGAGTCGGCCAGGCTCTCGTCCCGGAAGGCCAGGATGAACAGCTCGTCACTCAGTGGAATCAGGTCCGTCCAGCTGTAGGCTTCCTCGGGCGCGTCAGGGATCGGGCTGCGCTTCTGGCGGAAAAGCTCCAGCCGCGATTGAAGCTGGCGCATCGGTCCGGACGGTCCCTCGATGATGAAGGGGACATCCTTTAAAGGAGCCTGGGCAGCTTGCGCCGGATAGCGGGTGGAGAACCCGACGTCAGGCCGACCCTGAAAGGGAGCCGGCACTTTGATGACGAGCTCCTGAAGCATTCGCCAGACTCTCCTTCTGCCTTTGATTATACCGGCGTTAACACATTCAACGGAAATTCGCGACAGCTCTTGCTGTTTTTGCCCGGCAGTGGTCCAACACGGTGTCGGCGTCACCCGTATTCAGGACCCGGTCCGGGGTGAGGCCGGCGCGGCGGCCAATCGCGCATCCGTAGCGGACCGAGTCGAACTCGGCGGGGTAGTGCGCGTCGGTGTCGATGGCGAGGATGGCGCCGGCGTCCCGCGCCTTGCGCGCCCAGCTGTCGTTGAGATCGAGGCGCCACGGACTGCTGTTGATCTCCAGAGCGGTGCCGGTCTTGACCGCCTCGGCGATCACCGCGTCGATATCGAGGCTGGTCTCTCCGCGGCGATCCAGCCGGCGCGAGGTCGGAT
>VBEE01000048.1:37658-38279 GCA_005881715.1 Chloroflexota bacterium
GATCAGATCTTTCGGCTGGTCCAGCGCCGTGTGGACCGAGGCGACGACGACCTCGAGCTCGGCGAGGCATTCGTCCGGAAGATCGAGGCTGCCATCGGGCAGAATGTCGACTTCGGCACCATTCAGGACGCGCGCCACCCCCGGGCTGGCGTTGACCGAAGCGATCTCGGCGGCCCGCTCCGAAAAGCGTTGCGGCGTCAACCCCTGGGCGATCAGCAGCGACTGCGTGTGGTCGGTCATCACCAGGTAGCTGTAACCGCGCTCCCTGGCCGCCCGCGCCATGACGGCGATCTCGTTGCGGCCGTCACTCCAGTTGCTGTGGGTATGCAGATCCCCGCGAAGGTCTCGCTGCTGGACCAGTTGCGGCAGGGGACCCTGCGCCGCCAGCTCGATCTCGCCACGGCCCTCGCGTAACTCCGGTGGAATCCAGGCACAGCCCACGGCGGCGTACACCTCCTCTTCAGTCTCGCCGGCGATTCTTGTGCCGTCCTCTCTGAAGACGCCATACTCGTTGATCTTCAGCTTGCCGCTGCGCTCCGAGCGGCCGCGTAGCTGAACGTTGTGGGCCTGCGAACCGGTGAAATACTGCCAGGCGGCGCCAAAGCTTTCCGGCTTCACGGC
>VBEE01000048.1:38327-60148 GCA_005881715.1 Chloroflexota bacterium
GGCAAGTGCGCGAACTCCCGGCAGATCGCATCCGGATCATTCGCAGCGACCAGCAGGTCGAGGTCGCTGATGGTCTCGCGGGCGCGTCGTAGGCTTCCCGCGATCTCCGCGCGAAGGACTCCCGGCATCGACCGAAGGGTCGTCAGCAGGGAATCCGCCAGGATCCAACCCTCGGGAAAGAACCTGCGGCCCTCGGTCCGTTTGAGCATGGCGATGCCCTTGAGGATGTTCTCCTCCGTCCTGGCTTTGATGCCCCGCACGAGAAGTAGCCGATGCGCCTGCGCCGCCTCCTCCAGCGCATCGAGGCTGAGGATGCCGAGCGCGTCGTAGATATCCTTGGCCGTTCGCGGTCCCAGCCCCGGGACGCGGGTCAGCTCGAGGAGCGCCGGCGGGACCTCGCTCTCGAGTCGAGTCAGGAATTCCAGCTGTCCGCTCGTGACAAACTCGACAATCTTCTTCTCCATCGCCTCACCGATGCCGGGGATGTCTTTGAGCCGTCCGTCTTTGATCAGGTCCTCGACCTCGGTGGTCAGGTTGTCGAGCTGCCGGACGGCCTCGCGGTAGGCGCGGATCTTGAAAAAGTTCTCGCCCTTGATCTCGAGCAGGTCGGCCACCCGGTTGAGCATGGCCGCGACGTCGGCATTCCGCACGTCGCTAACCTAGCAGGGCATGCTGCTTTCCGGCGTCCGCGTCCTCGATCTTTCCCGCCTGCTCCCGGGCGCATACTGCACCCAGCTGCTCCAGGCGCAGGGCGCGGACATCACCAAGATTGAGCCGCCAACCGGCGATCCCATCCGCGGGCTGCCCGGCGGCGAGGCGTATTTCGATGCCCTGCACCGCGGCCAGCAGCTCCTGACCCTCGATCTCCGGACCGAGAGCGGGCAAAAGGCGCTCCGGCGGCGAATCGTCGATGCGGACGTCCTTGTGGAGGGCTTTCGGCCCGGCGTCCTCGACCGGATCGAACTCGGCTATGCCGCGCTGTCTGCCATCAATCCGGCGCTCGTCTATTGCGCCATCACGGGCTACGGCTCGAGCGGCCCGATGGCGCGCCGCGCCGGTCACGACCTCAACTACCTCGCGCGGAGCGGCGCCCTGTCGCTGATGCCGCAGCGCGACGGCGTGCCGACCATCCCCGGATTGCAGGTCGCCGATCTCGCCGGCGGGCTCCAGGCCGCCTTCTTGATTGGTGCCGCGCTCGCGGGGCGCGTAAAGACCGGACGGGGCAGCCGGGTCGAGGTCTCGATGACCGGCCTGATGCTCAGTTGGACAGCGCTACCCCGGGCGGCGCTGAAAGCCGGCCTTTCCGGCTTGCCGCTCACCGGCGAGCTTCCCTGCTACCACGTCTATCCGGTTCCCGGCGGCTGCCTGACGGTCGCTGCACTGGAGGCGGATTTCTGGGCGGAATTCTGCCACACGATCGGCCGTGACGCGCTGACGGAACGCCAGTTCGACCCATCCGCCGTCGACGACGTGCAGTCGGCGCTCGCCTCGGCAACGCGGGACGAATGGATGGCGCGCTTCAGGGACCGCGACGTCTGCGTGGAGCCGGTTCTGGGACTGGCCGAGCTGAACGAGGACTGAGGCGGCGTCCGCGCCGCCTCAGCACGATAGCCTCAGCTCTGAGCGTTCGTGATCTTGCCGAACAGGCCGTCGGCCTCGTTGTTGATGCCGGCGGTGAAGTACACGGCGTTGGGGTCGGCGGCAGTGTTGCCGACTCGGAGTGCCCACAGCCCATCGATGGTGATCGGGGCTCCGTTCGTCCCGGTCAGCACGCCGCGGAAGTTCCCCTTGTCGACGGTGTAGGCGTTGATGCGGCCATCGCCGAAGTTTCCAACCAGCAGGTCGCCGGCGAAATCCCCGAAGCTGGCGGGCGCGATGGCGAGTCCCCAGGGTGAGTCGAGCCGTCCATGCGAGACAAGCCGTCGCAGCAGGTTGCCATTCGTATCGAAGGCGTCCACAAAGCCATGCCCCTGGCCGGCGATGTCATCGTGGCCGGTGGCATCGCGCATGGCGAACGTGACATAGAGAACGCCGCCAAGGTTCTGGACGTTGAAGGGCGCGTAGTTGGCCGGGATTTTCGGATCGGTGAAGGATCCGGCTGGGGCGTAGTTGCCGTTGAAAACATCCACGGCACCGCCCCGGAAATTCGCTGCGTAGATGCGGTCGCCGGTTGCGGTCGAGCCGATCGCCAGACCCTTGTAGACCGCGCCCGGCGCCGGTAGGGAATTGTCGACCTGGGTGTGCGCGACCGTGCCATAGGCCGGCTGCCAACCGGCAATCGTGCCATCCTCGGTCGCGAACAGGAAGCGGTCACCGCGAAACGCCGCGCCGTTTCCGTTGAAGACCGTACCGGTGGGCGTTCCCTGGGCCTCGCCCGAGCCCGCGCCGGGCGGGATGACGACGGTCAACGGCACTTTTGAACCGTCGCCGCGATAGAGGGTGGTGACGCCGGCGCCATTGTCCGACACCCACATCGGGGTCGACGGTCCGGCGGATATGCCCCAGGGGTTCTGCAGGCTGGGGTCAATGACGCTGGCGCCCTGGTCCGTCCGATTCGATACCAGATTGGTTTGGGTGAACGCCGTCTTGCCGGCACCAGCGCCGGCGCCAATGGCTGAAAGGCTGAGGAGCCCGGTTGCCAGAGCGATTGCCAGGGTTAACCGTCTGAGTCGCATGCCTTGCCTCCTTGCGTCCCGTGAGAGGGCCCGAAGAAGCCCCTTTGAGGCTTGTACCGGGTGAGGTTACGCCCGGCCTGACGATCTCTTACCGCTTTCTAAGCCGCCTCTCAGCGGCGCTTCATCGAGATCGGCGAGCATAGTAAGGTCGTAACCCCAGGAAGGAGATGTCGCTGATGAAGGGAAAGCGCTGGGTCGTGGTACCCGTAGCCGGGCTGGCGGCGGTCATCATCGGGATCGTCGCGGTCGAGGCCGCGCCCTCGCCGTCGGCGAGCGGGTCGAAGAATTACGCCCAGGTTTTTGTCGACAAGCTGGCCGCGATTCTGCATCTGAACTCGAGCCAAACGAAGGATGCGCTGAAGCAGGCGGAGCTGCAGACCGTCGACCAGATGCTGAAGGACGGCACGATCACCCAGCAGCAGGCGGACGCCATGAAGGCAAGGATCAATGCCGGCCAGGGCCTTGGCCCGATGGGCGGTTTCGGCCTGCGCCCCGGAGGCTTCAAGGGGGATCGGGCTGTGATGCAGGAGCTGGCCACCGCTGAAGCGAACGCCGTCGCCAGTGCCCTGCACATGAGCGCGACGGACTTGAAGAATGCCTTGAAGGCGGGGAAGTCGCTCAGCGACCTCGAGGCGCAGCAAAAGGTCAGCGATAGCGCGGTGAAGACTGCCATGAAAAACGCCGCGAAGGGCGTGCTCGACAAGGCCGTCAAGGCGGGAACGATCACGCAGGCGCAGGAAGATGCCATGTTGGCGCGGGTTGGCTCGCGCCTGAAGTTCCGCTCTGGTCACAAGGGCGGGCCGCCGAGTCCGGGGGCCACCCCGGGGCAATCGCCGGCACCCACGCCCGCGGCCTTCTACTCCACGATCTAGCCGGTTCGGGCGACGGCTTGGCGAGAAGCCGGTTACGGTCCGGCGACGAAAGGCCGCGCGCTTCAGCTCTGTAGCGTTTGATGCCTAAGCTGAAAACCGGGAGGAGTCTTGAAGCTGCTGCAATCGCTTCTGACCGGGCTGCAGTTCACGCTCGTCGCCCTGGAGTTGCCGCCGGACCCCCGTGAGCGGCATTTCTGGAGCCGGCTGGCGTCGCTTCAGCTCGTCTACTCACTGGCCGGGCTGGTCCTCGGGTTGGCCTGCGTGATCGGTGGCATCCTCCTCTTCTTCCACGGCGTGGCCGGCTCGAGCAGCTGGGTGGGCGAGGTCATCGGTCTCAAGAGCAAACTCTCCGACGCCGCCCCCGGCACCGTGCTCTTCGTCGTGGGCCTCGCGGTCGTCTTTCTGACCCGCTTCACGGTTCGGGTGCGGCGATCGATTGAAATCGACCTTGCCGATCGGCGCGAACTGCCGGATCGTCGACGGAAGGCCGGCTGAGCCCGGATCAGCGAGGCATCGCCCCAGGGGGCGCATAACGTTGATAGATCGCCTGCACCTGCCGGCGGGTGCGTTCCCGGTCGCCACTGTTGTCGATCACCTCGTCGGCCCGGGCGCGCTTGTCATCGAGGGGCATCTGGGCCGCGATCCGACGGCGGGCCTCGTCAACGCTGAGCCGGTCGCGCTCGGTCAGGCGCTGGAGCTGCGTTCGAGGGTCGACCCAGACCACGATGACCTTCTCGACGCTGCCAGCCAGGCCGTTCTCGTACAGCAGCGGGATGTCCAGAATAAGGATGCCAGAGCGCTGGTTACGGGCCGCCACCTCCGTCTCCATCCGTGCCCGGATCCGGGGGTGAGTGATGGCGTTGAGGCGTTGGCGGGCCGCGGCGTCCGCGAAGATGATGGCGGCCAAGCTGGCCCGGTTGAGGGAGCCATCCGGCAGCAGAACGTCCCGGCCGAAGGCCATGACGATCTCGTTGAGCGCGGGCTGCCCGGGTTCGACGACGTCGCGAGCGAGCCGGTCGGCATCGATCACCTCGGCTCCGAGCTTGCGGAACATCCCCGCCACCAGTGACTTGCCGGAACCAATCCCGCCGGTGAGGCCGAGAACTCGCATATCAGTGACGCTACGATTACCAGAGATGACCCTGGTGAAGTCGGTTGCCGTGCTGGCGGTGCTGCTGGCGGCGGTCGCCTACTTCGCCGTCCGGGCGCGCCGGCTGTACCGCATGTTGCGGCTCGGCCCCAACGAAAATCGGTTCGACCACATTCCGGAGCGGATCCGAGGTGTCCTCAGCTACGTCGGCCTTCACACCAGGATGTTCCGCAACCTGTACTCGGGCATTCTCCATTTCTTCATCTTCTGGGGATTCGTGGTCCTCTTGACCGCGATCATTCAGGCTTTCGGCGAAGGCATCATTCCGGGCTTCAGCCTGGCCCCGATCGGCGGGAACACCTGGATCGCGTCCCTGCAGGATCTATTCGGGGTGCTGGTCCTGGCCGGGGTGCTGATGGCGCTGATCAACCGGCTCATCATCCGACCGCGCCAGTTCCACGAGAGCAACGAAGTCGATGCCCTGATCATCCTCGGGCTGATCGCCACCATCATGGTCGGGATGCTGGGCCAGAACGCGGCCCGGATCGTCCAGGGTGGCGACCCGTCAGCGTCCTGGCGGCCGGCCTCTTCCGCGATCGCGCGCCTCTTCGAAGGCGTCGGCTGGCGGGGCAGCGCAGCCGTCCCGTCGCATGAGGCCTTTTACTGGGTCCACATCCTGGCGGTACTGGCCTTTCTCGTCTACATTCCCAGCTCGAAGCACCTGCACATCATCGTCGCCATTCCCAACATCTTTTTCCGCAAGCTTGGTCCCAAAGCCGGCGCCGCGCTCGCGCCGATCGATCTCGAACACGCCGAGCACTACGGCGTCAGCCAGGTAACCCAGTGGTCCTGGAAAAACCTGCTCGACCTGTACTCCTGCACGGAATGCGGTCGCTGCCAGGAGCAGTGTCCGGCCTTCCTGACCGGAAAGCCGCTCAACCCCAAGATGATCATCGTCGACGCGCGCGAGAACCTCTACAAGACGGTCCGCGACGCGCCGGCCGGGCAGCGGCGAGATCCGCCCCAACCCCAGAAGCTCATCGGGGAGGCCATCAAGGAGGATGAGATCTGGGCCTGCGTCGCCTGCGGCGCCTGCCAGCAGGAGTGCCCGGTGCTGATCGAGCATGTCCCGAAGATCATGGATATGCGCCGCAGCCTTGTGCTGGAAGAGAGTAAGTTCCCCAAGGAAGCGCAGAACGCCCTGCGGAGCATCGAGACCCAGGGCAATCCCTACGGTCTCCCCCGCGCGCAGCGAAGCGACTGGGCGGGCGGGCTCGGCGTCAAGACCGTCGAGGAGAAGCCGGACGCCGAGTATCTCTATTTCGTCGGCTGCGCGGCTTCCTACGACGAAGCCAACCGGGCGGTGGCACGGGCCTTCGTCAAGCTGCTGCAGAAGGCCGGTGTCGATTTCGCAATCCTCGGCCCTCGGGAGACCTGCAACGGCGATCCGGCGCGGCGCATCGGGAACGAGTACCTCTACCAGACCCAGGCGCAGGCGAACATCGAGGCGATGAACACAGCCAAGGTGAGGAAGGTGATCGCCAGCTGCCCGCACTGCTTCAACACCATCAAGAACGAGTTCCCCCAGTTCGGCGGCACCTACGAAGTTGTGCACCATACCCAGTTCCTGGCTGGCTTGATCAAGGATGGCCGCCTCAGGCCGAGCAAGGCGATCGACGGCAGGTTCACCTACCACGACTCGTGCTATCTCGGTCGCTGGAACGACATCTACGACCCACCGCGCGAGGTCATCGAAGCGATCCCGGGCGCGAAGCTGGTCGAGATCGAGCGCCACCACAAGCGCGGCTTCTGCTGCGGCGCCGGCGGCGGGCGGATGTGGATGGAGGAGAAGATCGGCAAGCGAATCAACCACGAGCGCGTCGAGCAAACGCTGCGCACCCAGGCGCCGCGGGTGGCGACCGCCTGTCCCTTCTGTCTGACGATGTTCCGCGACGGGATCGCGGCGAAGGGCGCCGAGACCCGGTTGCAGGTGAAAGACCTCGTCCAGTACCTGGCCGAGTCGATCGACGGCGAGGCACCACGCCTGACCACCACGTCTGGTTGACTTTGGTGCTGCCGGGGGCGTACTGTACGGAGGCTATGAGGCGGCGGATCCGTTCAGCAGGCATCCCGACCTTCCGGGGCGGAGCCTGCCCTTTCCGGGCCTCACAGCATTGAAAGCCAAGTAAGCTAGATCCCTTTTCGAGCGCTTTCGACCGTGTGGCCCGCCGGCCCACGGTTTTTTTGTGTCCAGCCAAACCATCGAGGAGTTGACATCATGGCGATCCGAGTAAGCGATCTCAATGCGGCGGCGGTCGAGATCGAGTCGATCTCGAAGCGCTTTGGCCAGGTCGGCCGCATGCGCCAGCTGATGCCATGGCGAAAGCCAAAGACGCCCAAGCTGGCGCTCGACCGGGTTTCCCTGCACGTCGATACCGGGCGGATCACGGGCATCCTGGGCGCCAACGGCAGCGGCAAGTCGACGCTGATCCGCATCCTGGCGACATTGCTGACGCCCGATGCCGGTAGGGCGTGCGTGTTTGGTTATGACGTCGTGACGCAGGCGGCCGACGTGCGCCGGCACATCAACCGGGTGTCGGTCGAGGCGTCCTTCTTCAAGGAAATGAGCCCCTGGGAGAACATGCTCTATGCCGCGCGCCTGTACGGCGGTGGCGGCGACGGGACGCGGAGCCGGGTGGAGGCGATGCTGGAGCGCCTGGGGCTGCCCCTCGACACGCTGGACAAGCCGATGAAGCAGCTGTCGCGCGGCCAGCAACAGAAGGTGGCGATCGCGCGCAGCTTTCTGACCTCGCCCTCCCTCTTGCTGATGGACGAGCCAACGACCGGCCTCGACCCACGCTCGAAGCGTGAGGTCCAGGACCTGGTGACGTCGATCCGCCGGGACCGCGCCGCGACGGTGTTGCTCTGTACCCACGATCTGCAGGAGGCCGAGGTGCTCTGCGACCGGGTGGTCGTCATCGACCACGGCCGTGTCCTGGCGGAGGGAACGCCGGCCGATCTCATCCGCATCCACGCCGGGCCCGACGGCGGCAGCCTGGAGGACGCCTTCATGCGCCTGACCGGTAAGCGGCTCGAGGAAGACGAGGAGGAAAAGGAGGAATGATTGGGAATAGCCTTCGCTGGGAACTCAACGCCTTTACCGGGTTTATCGAGCGGCAAAAGAACCTGTATCGCCGCTACTGGGCCTGGGAAGCGGTCTGGCTGCTCTACAACCTCGTCAGTGTGCTGAGCATCGGCTACCTTGCCTCGGGACTGTCAACGCTCGGCCTCGAGCCGGGCCATAGCAACCTTCAGCAGGCCCAGCTGTACCTGTTGGTGGGGGCGCTCCTGTGGACCTATCTCTCGATGGTGTTCTTCGAGATCGCGTTCGCCATCACCTGGGAGCGGTGGGAAGGGACGATCGAGTACACGTTCATGGCGCCGATCAGGCGGTTGACCCACCTGCTGGGGATGTGCGCGGCGTCGTTGATCTATGGGATCGCGCGGGCGGCGCTCATCGGGCTGGCGCTCGTTTTCCTGTTCAACCTTGATCTCTCGCACGCCAACTACTGGGCGGCGCTGGCGATTTTCGCGGCTGCGACTCTGCCGCTGTTGGGCCTTGGCATCTTCACGTCGATCCTTCCACTGCTTTCGCCGGAGAAGGGCGAGCAGATGGCCTTCGCGGTGCAGGGCGTCCTGTTGCTGATCTCCGGTGTCTATTACCCGATCACGGTGCTGCCGGGGCCGCTGCATCTGGCGGGCATCCTTTCGCCGCTGACCTACACGCTCGACGGCGTACGGGAGGCCTTGCTGCACGGGCTGTCACTCACCGGCGCCCTGCCCGATGTCGGCATCCTGCTGGTCATGGGCATCGTCCTGGTGCCTGCCTCGGTCTGGTGCTTCGGCCGGGCCGAAGAGCGGGCCAAGCGGTTGGGGCTGCTGAAGCGCAGTGGATAGGTTTCGGTAGCGCGGCCGTCAATAGATAAAGCCGAGGATGCCGCGCATCGCCGTCACTGTGCGGTAGTCGACGCGGCCCCAGCCCCCGCCGGGCACGCCCCACCAATTCATCTCCGACACCAGAAAGGAGCCGTTCGCGTTCACCGACTCGACGTAGCCGACATGGCCTTGCGGCGACGTGGCGCTGATCCCCATCACCATGATGGCACCGGCTCGGGGCACGGATCCCTCGGCGAAGCCGAATGCGCGCGCGTTCCACCACCACTGGGCGGCGTTGCCGCGCCACGGTACGTAGCGTTTGTGGGCGACCCACCAGGTGCAGTAGCCGTACGTGAAGCCGTTCGCGCCGCCCGAGACCGGCCCAGCCGACCAGGCAGGCCCCGACCGAACCGCCGTTTGGACCCGGCGCCCTGAGGGGGCGGCAGCTGGCGCTCGCGACGTGACGACCGCCGTCGTCGTGGGAGCCGCCAGCACGTAAATCTCAATGACGGGCGGGGAGGCCAACGCCCGCGGAGGGTCGTTATCGCGGACCGAACTGCCCTGAACGGGACTCGTGAGTGGAAGGGCAGGGCCGGCGGCCGCCGCGGACACCAGCTGATGGGGTGCCGAGGACCAGGCGCCAAGGCCGAGTACGAAGATCGCGCCGCCACCCGCGCCGCGGCGCAGGGTCACACCAACGGTGCGGATCACGGTCCAACCTCCTTCCCTCAGTTGGATCAGATGCGCCGTCTACAGCGGCCGTTCAGAACCCTAAGTGCAGAGAAGAAGTCCGTCCGTTATGTAACTGGCCGTGTTAAACCCTACTACAAAGGGTGCACAGGTTGTCAAACCCGGCAGTCTGGCGCTGGATTCGGGACACTTCGGGAGGCCGCCTTAGAATCAACCAATGCTGAGCCGGATCGATCACGTGGGGATCGCGGTCCGGGATCTCGATCAGGCGATCGAGGTCTACGAGCGGCGCCTTGGGCTACGGGCGAGCGGCCGGGAGCGGCTGGAGAATGAGGGGATCGAGATCGCCATGATCCCGATTGGAGAAAGCCGGATCGAGCTCATTACGCCCCTGAACGCGCAGTCGAAGGTCGAGAAGTTCCTGCAAGACCGCGGCGAGGCCGTCCATCACGTGGCCTTTGCGACCAGTGACGTGGGCGCCTCCCTGGCCCGGGCCGCCGCTGCAGGTGGGCAGTTGCTGGACGAGGTAGCTCGGCCCGGAGCGCATGGCACCCTGATCGGGTTCGTCCATCCCAAGAGCATCTGCGGCGTTCTGACCGAGTTCGTGGAAGCGGATGGCCAGTCTGGCTCCTAAGCCCGGTTCGGACCACCGGTCCGAGTCGACCACCGATAGCGGGCTTACGCTCAAGCCGGTCTACCGGGCGCAGGACGCCGGTCCACAGCCGCCCGACCCCGGGCAGTACCCGTTCACACGCGGCATCTACCCGGAGATGTACCGACGGCGGCCCTGGACGATCCGGCAGTACGCCGGCTTTGGCAGCGCGGCCGAGACGAATCGTCGCTTCCGTTATCTGCTCGGGCAGGGTCAGACCGGTCTTTCGGTCGCTTTCGACCTGCCCACCCAGATGGGTCACGACGCCGACGCCATCATGGCTCGCGGCGAGGTCGGGAAGGTTGGGGTGTCTATCTCTTCGCTGAAGGACATGGAGACACTGCTCGATGGCATCCCGCTGAGCGAAGTCAGCACCTCGATGACGATCAATGCCCCCGCCGCTCTGCTGCTGCTGCTCTATGAGCTCGTTGCCGAGCAGCAAGGCGTGCCCGGGAATCGGCTCAACGGCACCGTCCAGAACGACATCCTGAAGGAATACGCTGCCAGGGGCACCTACATCTTTCCGCCCCGGCCATCGATGCGTCTCACGACCGATCTGTTCGCCTACTGCAAGCAGCGGCTTCCGAGTTGGAACACGATCTCGATTTCGGGCTACCACCTGCGGGAGGCAGGGGCGACGGCGGTCCAGGAGCTGGGGTTCACCATGGCGCACGCGATCGCGTATGTCGATGCGGCCCGCGCCGCCGGCCTCGAGGTCGCCGAGTTCGCGCCCCGCCTGTCATTCTTTTTCGCCGTCTTCTCCGACTTCTTCGAGGAGGTGGCCAAGTTCCGCGCCGCCCGAACGATCTGGGCCCGCTTGATGATGGATCGCTACGGCGTGAGGGATGGACGGGCCCAGGCGCTTCGCTTCCATACCCAGACCGGTGGCAGCACCCTGACCGCGCAGCAGCCGTACAACAACATCGTCCGGGTGGCGCTGCAGGCGATGAGCGCCGTCCTTGGCGGCACCCAGAGCCTGCACGCAAATTCCTTCGACGAGGCGCTCGGGCTGCCCTCGGAGACGGCGGCCACCCTCTCGGTGCGAACCCAGCAGCTCATCGCCCACGAGACCAATGTGGCCAGCGTCGCCGATCCGCTGGGCGGCAGTTACCTGGTGGAGGCTTTGACCACCGAGCTGGAATCGGGCGCCAGAGCGCTGATCGGCGAGGTGGACCGGCGGGGCGGCGCGATCGAGGCAATTGAAACCGGCTTCACCCAGGATGCCATCCAGGAGAGTGCCTACCGGTTTCAGCAGGCGGTCGAGGAGGGCCGGCGGGTGGTGGTTGGCGTCAACCGCTTCACCGGCGACGACGACGCCGTCGAGATCGTGAAGATCAGTCCCAAACACGAGCGCGAACAGGTGGAAGCGCTTCGCCAGCTTCGGGCCGAACGCGACGCGGCCCGGGTCGAGGCCCAGCTTGCCGAAGTGCGCCGGGCCGCGGAGGGCAGCGCGAACCTGCTCCCGCCGATGCGGGACGCGTTAAAGGCCTATGCCACCATAGGAGAGGTGTGCGGGGTGTTGCGCGACGTGTTTGGCGAATACCGGCCGGGGACACGCAGCTAATCCATGGCGACCCGCGCCGCGAAAGACGCCGCCCCATCACCGTCGGAGCGCCAGATCAACCTGCTCCGGAAGCGCAAGTACGATGCCATGCACCGGGGCGGCGATCCGGACGACAAACAGCACCCGAAAGGCAAGCTCACCGCGCGCGAGCGCATCGAGCTCCTGGTTGACCCTGGATCCTTTACCGAACTCGACGCCTTTGCGGTGCACCGGACGGAGGCCTTCGGGATGGGCGAGAAAAAGATCCCGGGCGACGGCGTCGTCACCGGCTACGGCGCGGTCGACGGCCGCGACGTCTTCATCTTTTCGCATGACGCCAGCGTGTTTGGCGGCTCGCTGGGCGAGGTCTTCGCCGAGAAAGTCTGCAAGGTGATGGACCTGGCCGTCCGGGCGGGCCGTCCCTGCCTTGGGATCAATGACTCGGGCGGGGCTCGCATCCAGGAAGGGGTGGTCAGCCTCGCCGGGTATGCGGATATCTTCTACCGAAACGTCCAATCCTCCGGCGTGGTGCCGCAGATCTCGGTGATCGCCGGCCCGTGCACGGGCGGCGCCGTGTACTCGCCGGCCATCACGGATTTCATCTTCATGGTCGAGCACCTCGGCTACATGTTCATCACCGGGCCGGAGGTGATCCGAGTCACGACCGGCGAGAAGGTCGGCTTCGACGAGCTGGGCGGCGCGCAGGTCCACAACATCAAGAGCGGAGTGGCGCACTTTCTACACGAGTCGGAGGCGGAGGCGTTTGCCGGCGTGCGCCGGCTGCTGTCATACCTTCCGGGAAGCAACCGGGAGCGGCCCCCCAGCTCCCGGCCGAGCGACGATCCGCAGCGCCGCGATGGGTCCCTGCAGTCACTGATTCCGGAGAACCCGCACCAGCCCTACGACATGAAGGCCGCCATCTCCGCAATCGTCGATCAGGGAAGCTTCACCGAGGTCCAGGAGCACTTCGCACAGAACCTGGTGATCGGCTTTGCCCGACTGGATGGAGAAGTGGTTGGCATCGTCGGAAACCAGCCCCGGATCCTGGCCGGTGCGCTCGACATCAATGCCTCGGTCAAGGGCGCGCGCTTCGTTCGGTTCTGCGACGCCTTCAACATCCCGTTGGTCACGTTCGTCGATGTACCCGGCTTCCTGCCGGGAACGGCCCAGGAGTACAACGGCATCATCCGGCACGGCGCGAAGTTGCTGTACGCCTTTGCGGAGGCGACCGTGCCAAAGCTGACGGTGATCACCCGCAAGGCGTATGGCGGTGCCTACGACGTGATGTCCTCGAAACACATTGGCGGCGATTTCAACTATGCGTGGCCGGCGGCCGAGATCGCCGTAATGGGCCCGCAGGCCGCGGTTAACGTGATCTTCAAGCGGGAGATTGCCGCCGCCAAGGAGCCGGAAAAGAAAGCGGAGCAGCTTGTTGACGATTACAAGGAGAAGTTCGCCAATCCCTACGTGGCCGCCGAACGGGGCTTCCTGGACGACGTCATCGAGCCGCAGGAGACCCGGCCCACCTTGATCCGGTCCCTGCACCTGCTGAGGGACAAGCGGGTGGAGCGCCCAACCCGCCGCCATGGAAACATCCCCCTTTGAAATTTCTCGAGTACCAGGTGAAGGAGCGGTTCAGGGCCGCCGGCATCCCGGTCCCCGACGGTCGGCTGGCGCGCAACCCGGACGAGGCGGCACTCGCGGCCGGCGCCCTGGGCTCCGTGGTGGTCAAGGCGCAGGTTCCCATCGGCGGCCGCGGGAAGGCCGGCGGTATCAAGCTGGCCAGGACGCCAGTGGACGCCAAGCGGGCTGCCGGCGAAATCCTGGGGATGACGATCAAGGGGTATACCGTCAGGGAGGTCTGGTGCGAGACCGCACAGGAGATCGTGCGCGAGCTCTACCTGGGTCTAACACTCGACCGCGACGCCCGCAAACCCGTGCTGATCCTGAGCGCGCAGGGCGGGATGGACATCGAAGAGGTGGCCCAGACGCGTCCCGATGCGATCGCGAAGCTGCACCCGGACCCGTGGCGTGGCCCGCTCACTTTCCAGGTCCGCGACCTGATCTTCCGGGCCGGGCTCGGCCCGCTGCAGGCGCAGCTGATGCCACTCGTCACCAAGCTGTACGCGCTCGGCCGCACCTACGACGCGCTGACGATTGAGATCAATCCACTGGCGCTGACGCGCGACGGCGGCCTGGTGGCGGCGGACGGCAAGCTCGAGATTGACGAGAACGCCATGTTTCGCCATAAAGACCTGCACGGCGCCGATGAGTCCGATGAAGATCCGCTCGAGGCCGAGGCGAAGCGCCGGAAGCTGACCTACGTCCGGCTCGACGGGTCCATCGGGGTGATCGGTAACGGCGCCGGGCTGGTGATGAATACCCTGGACCTGGTGGAGCGGGAGGGGGGTCATGCCGCCGACTTTCTCGATATCGGCGGCGGGGCGAAGGCCGAAGTGGTGCACAGTGCGCTGGAGCTGCTGGCCAGCGATCCGCGGGTGAAGGGGATCCTGATCAACATCTTCGGCGGCATTACGCGCGGCGACGAAGTGGCCCACGGGATCATCGACGCCACGCGGGATCTGAATCTCAACGTGCCGCTGGTGGTCCGGATGACCGGCACCCGTGAAGAGGAAGGGCGGCAGTTGCTCAGGGAAGCCGGGATTCCGCCCGAAGCCGGCGCCAGCGCGGCGGCCCGGAAAATCGTGGAGCTCGCTGCCGCCGGCACGACCAGGCCCGCGGCGGCCTCATGAGCATCCTGCTCTCCAGCCAGAGCCGGGTGCTCGTCCAGGGGCTGACCGGTCGCGAGGGGACGTTCCACGCCGAGCAGATGAAGGCCTACGGTACCAACCTGGTCGCCGGCGTCAGCCCGGGCAAGGGTGGCAGCACGCACCTCGGCGTCCCAATCTTTGACACGGTGGCCGACGCGAAGCGCGAGACCGGCGCCGACGTCAGCGGCATTTTCGTCCCAGCCCCCTTCGCCGCCGATGCGATCATGGAAGCGGCGGCCGCCGGCATCGAGCTCATCGTTTGCATCACCGAGGGGATTCCCCTTTACGACATGGTGCGGGCTCGGGCGTTCGTCGAGGATGCCGGCGTCAAGCTGATCGGACCGAACTGCCCGGGGTTGGTGACGGCCGGCCAGGCGAAGGTCGGCATCATCCCCAACCACATCAATCACGAGGGCCCCGTCGGCATCGTGTCGCGCAGCGGCACCCTGACCTACGAAGTGATCCAGGGCCTGAGTCAGGCCGGCGTAGGCCAAACCACCTCCGTCGGCATCGGTGGCGATCCCATCCTCGGCCTGTCCTTTCAGGACGTGCTGCGCCTGTTCAAGGAGGACCCGGCCACCCACGTCGTCGTCATGATCGGCGAGATCGGCGGTAGCGACGAGGAGGCCGCCGCCGAGAGCGTGATCGGCCGGGATTTCGGCAAGCCGGTCGTCGGCTTCATCAGTGGGCGCACAGCCCCGCCGGGAAAGCGCATGGGGCATGCCGGCGCCATCATCTCGGGCAATACCGGGACGGCGTCGTCGAAAGTGCAGGCATTGAAGCGGGCCGGTGCCGAGATCTGCGACACCATCGAGGAGGTGGTGGCGGCCGCCGGGGCCGCCGTGGACCAACCGTCAAGCGCCGCGCACCGCTAAGCCGACGGCGGGAATCCAAAGCCTCGCTTCAGCCGTCGCGCCGTGCTCCGAAACGCCGCTGGCAGCGGCTGCGCCGCATCGCGCTGGGCGTCCTCGCCGTGGTCATCCTGGTCACGGTCGTGGCCTACCTACCGGCCGGCAGCCTGACCGCCTCGGTGTCGCCCGCCCGGTACGGCCCCGATGACCAAGGGCTCTCCTGGCTGCGGACGGACCGCGGCCGGATCGTCGACGAGCAGGGCCGAAAGGTGCTCCTCCGCGGCTTCAACACCGACGCGCTCGTGGTGTACCCGAAGAGTCCGCCGGCGCCGCTCGACGAGGCGGACGCCACGCTGATGCAACGCGCGGGCTTCGACGTCGTCCGTCTGGGCATCGATTGGTCCCAGCTCGAGCCGGTGCGCGGCCGGATCGACCGGGCGTACCTCGAACGGGTCGCCGGCAGGGTGGCGATGCTCAACCGGCACGGGCTCTACGTCGTTCTCGACATGCACTTTCGGCTTGGCTGGAGTCCGCGCTTCGGCTACTCGGGCGCGCCGGGATGGGCGACCATCGGCGTCCCGAACTGGAATCCGCTGCCGCAGTACTCCTGGAGCCCGTCGCTGTCTCCGGCCTCGTTTACGTCGGATACCTATTTCTGGCTGTCGTCCGACTGGAAGAAGGATTTCTATCAAACCTGGCAGGCGGTGGCGGCGCGCTTCAAGGACACGTCGGGGATCGCGGGCTATGACATCTTCAACGAAGCCCATCCGCTGCCGATCCCACCGCGCATCTTCGACAAGTACTATCTCTGGCCGCTGTTCAAGGAGGCGATCGAGGCGATCGGCGCCGTGGATCCCAACCACCTGTTCATCGTCGAGGGCATCCTGCTGCTCACCATGAACACCGTCGTGGTCCACCTCAAGGCTCCGAATCTGGTTTACGGTACGCACCTCTACGAGGGCTCGCTGATCCCGCCCTTCTGGACTGGCGATCCGGCCTTCCTGCGACAGCGCATTCAGCAGCGGGTCAAAGAGGCGGGTGAGGTCCCGGCGCCGCTGTGGCTGGGCGAACTCGGATACGACCTGACCCAGAATGGCGCGCTGTCGTACGCCGACGCCGCCCTCGACGAGGCCGATCGGCTGGGGATCGGCTGGGCCTGGTGGCAATGGCGGGAAAACCGGTGGTGGGGGATTCGCGATGCGCAAGGAGAGACCGTCAATGAGCCGGCCCTGCGGCATCTGGCGAGGCCGTATGTGATCGCCGCGCCGGGCGGCATTCACCCCGGGCGGGGAGACGGCGTGCAGGGGTCCCTGACGATCCGGGTGGACGCGGGGCATGCGGATCAGCCGGTCGTGATCGGATGGTCGGCGCTGACGTTGCCGGCTCCAGTTGGCCGCGGAACCTGTCTTGCCGGCTCGCAATGGGATGCCACCAGGGGGCGGCTCACGTTGCTCCTCGATCCCGGCGTCGGTTGCGAGCTGACCGTACGGACCACTTGACGAGCCCGCCCGCCAGGATGTAACTAGAAACGGTAGTCGTTGGTCAGGGGAGGAGTCCCGTGCTCAGCCCAGATCGCTTCGTTACCGGGAGGAGTCATATGAAACGCTTGATCGTTGTTGCGATGCTCACGCTTGGAGCGATCGCGCTCCCAGCCACGGCCACGGCGGCGCCGGCGCGGACCAATCTGTTCATCGCTCATCTGGTGGGGGACCAGGAAACACCGCCCAACGACAGCCTGGCTCAGGGCCAGGTCATCATGCACCTGAACGCCGACGGCACCGTCAGCTACAAGCTGATCGTCGCCAATATCACCAACGTGATCATGGCGCACATCCACGTGGCCCCAAGGGGCGTCGCTGGGCCGATCAGGCAGTGGCTGTATCCGGTGTCCGGACCACCGCCGCAGCTGCGACCTGGTCGAACCGACGGCATCCTGGCCGAGGGGACGTTTACGCCAACCCCTGAATTGCTGGCGGCGATCGAAACCGGCAATGCGTACGTAAATGTCCACACCTCGCAACTCCCGGCAGGCGAGATTCGCGGACAGCTCAGAGCCGCCCATTGACCTGAGACCGAGCAGGAGGGCTCGGTTGGATGCGAGCCCTCCGACCTCGCCGTGAAGCCAGCCTCGGCTCGAATCGGCGTGATCGGCGGAATCATGGCCGTCGCTACGACCCTGGCCGCCAACCTCTGGATCCTTCTCGTTCGACCGGCTGACCTCTGCCGATTCGGCCCGTTCGCCGCCCTTCTTTTCGATGCTGCCGCCCTGATCGTGTTCGTGTTGCTCGCGGCCGCGGTCGGCACGGCCACAGGTCGCGCGGTTGGATCGGTAGGTCAGGCGACACTGGCCGGTCTCCTGTTCGGCGTCATTGCTGGTGTGGCGTTGCTGCTCACAGTCCCGTTTGCTCCCGCCGTCACCCACCGGCTCCAGGACGTCAATACGCTGTGTCCCCAAACCAGCGCCATCCGGGGTGGCAGCGGTGGTTCCTTCTCATTCAGCTTTGGGCCAACGCCACCGCCTGGCGTTGTCCCCCCGACGCCGCCCGCCGGCTTTTTCATAACGCCACCGCCGATAGGTTTCGAATCCTCTCCATCCGGCGTTGCCGTCGCGCTTCCTTCGGTGATTGGCCTCCTGGCCACGGTGGCGGTCGGGATCGGCCTTGCCGCAGGCACGGCGGCGCTGGGCGGCCTGATCGGGGTGGCGTTAAGGCCGAGGAGCGCTACGTCGTCGTGGACGCCAGAAGGCTCGTGAAGGATTCCTCGAGTTTCGAGTGCAAAAACGTGATGGCATCGTCGTCGTGCGCCGTGGAAAGAAACGCCGCCTCAAACTGCGAGGGGGGAATCGAGACGCCCCGTGCCAGGAGACTCCGAAACCAGGCGGCAAACTGCGCCGTGTCGGACTGCTTCGCCGTTGCGTATTCGGTTATCGCGCCTGCCGCAAAGAAGGCGGTCAGCATCGATCCGACCCGGTTGACGGTCAGCGGCACGCCGGCCGCGGCAGCGGCTGACGCCAGCTCGGCGGCAACTCGAGCACCAACCGATTCAAGCTGGCGGTAGATGCTGTCGTCCAGCGCGTCGAGCGTGGCCAGGCCGGCCGCGACGGCCAGGGGATTTCCCGACAGCGTGCCGGCCTGATAGACCGGACCGGCTGGCGCAACCTGCTCCATGATTTCTCGGCGCCCACCGTACCCGCCGATCGGAAGGCCGCCCCCCAGCACCTTGCCCAGGCAGGTGAGATCGGGGGTCACGCCGTAGAGTTCCTGGGCTCCACCACGGGCGACCCGGAAGCCGGTGATGACTTCGTCGAAAATCAGCAGGCTTTCACTGTCGCGAGTCATCTCGCGCAGCCCGGCGAGGAAGCCGGCCAGCGGAGGCACGACGCCCATGTTCCCCGCGACCGGTTCGACGATGACGGCGGCAACCTGCCTGGGCCAGCGCGCCATTGCCGATTCGACGTCGCTGAGGTTGTTGTATCGGGCCACCACGGTGTCCTGCGCGGCGGCCGGCGTGATACCCGGGGTCCCCGGGATGCCCAGCGTGGCCACGCCCGAGCCGGCTTCCACAAGCAGGGCGTCGGCATGCCCGTGGTAGGCGCCGGCGAACTTGATGAGCTTGCGCCTGCCGGTGAAAGCCCGCGCGAGCCGGACCGCGGACATGGCGGCCTCGGTTCCGGAATTGACAAGGCGGAGCATCTCGATCGCCGGCATGCGGTCGGAAACAAGCGAAGCCAGTCGCACCTCGGCCTCGGTCGGGGCGCCAAAGGTCCAGCCTCGCGCCAGCTGGGCTTGCAGTGCCTCGATGACGGCCGCCGGGCGATGACCCAAGATCAGCGGTCCCCAGGAACCGATGAGATCGAGGTATCGGTTCCCGTCGACGTCCCAGACCCAGGGACCCTCGCCCCGGACGATAAAGGGCGGGATCCCCCCGACCGCGCCATGGGCTCGAACCGGGCTGTTGACGCCGCCGGGGATCAGGCTTTTCGCCTCCTCGAACAGCGCCGCCGATCGATCGATGCCTACGACAGCTCCCGGTCGAGGTCGAAGGCATCGTTCATCACCGATGCTTCGAGCGCGGGATCCGGACTTTCTCGCAGCGCGCGAATTGGTCCGTGCAGGAAGTTGGCGGCGAGCGCGTCGGCGAGGTTGCGCATTGACGCACGCGTCTTCAGATCGGCGGCGGGCACCCGGGCCAGATGTCGTTCCAGCACAGTCTCCGCAAGGCCCTCCACGCGGTCGACCAGGGCTCGAATCGTCGGCGCCGAGTCGCGGGCCTCCAGCGCGAGGCGGGTCTTTCGCAACTCCTCTTCGATGATTCGCTCGGCGGACGGAACCCAGGCGGTGCGGCGCTCGCGGTTGGCCTCGGCAACCGTGTGAAGGTCATCGATATTCAAGAGGTTGGGCCACCACGCCGCGACTGGAAGACTTCGACAGCGTGTTTGTCAAAGAGGTGATGCGGGGCGTCGCTCGACGAGAGGATGATGTCGACGTCGTCAACGATGTCACCGATCGCCTCGAACTCGACTGCCTGCCCGCCGAGCGGCCGGGCAACCCGATCGGCTCGTTGGAGCGTCCGCGAGGTGAGGTAGACCGGTCCGATGCGCCGGTTGCGCAGGAGGCGGAGGGCGACCTCGCTCATGCGGCCCGCGCCCACGAGCAGCACGCCGCGGCCAGCCAGGTCGCCAAGCAGCTGCGCGGCCGTGGCTACCGCCGCATGACCGGCGGAGACGGGGTTACGTCCGAGTTCCGTTTCGTTGCGGGCGCGCCGTCCCGCCCGGATTGCGCCGTGGATGATGATCTCGAGCCTGACCTCCACGATGCCGGCCGCGTGTGCGCGAGCCAGTGCTGCCTTGATCTGGCCAAGAATCTGGGCCTCACCGATGACCATCGACTCGAGGCCGCTGGCGACCCGGAATAGGTGTGTCATCGCATGGTCGCCGGTGAACTGGTAGGCATGCCGTCGCCAGGCCGCAAACGGCAGGGCGTGCGGCCACCAGCCGAAGGACTCGAGAAGCCGGTCCTGCGCGTCGGACGTGGCGGTGACCGCGTAGAGCTCCGTCCGGTTGCAGGTCGACAGCAGAACGCCGCTCTCGATCAGGTCATGGTCGATGAGACGGCGAACGCACTCGCCCACCGCGGCTTCGGGAATGAACACCTGTTCCCGGATGTCGACAGGGGCGGTCTGATGGCTGAGGCCGACCAGGATGAATTCCACCGATACCCTGGACCTAATATAGCCGTCGGCTTTCGCTAGACCGGAAACACGCCGTGCTTGCGATTCACCCGCGGCCGCTGGCTGGTCGCGTAGGCCGCAAACCGGTTCGCGAGCTCGGTGCGAAGATCGGTGGGGCTGACCACGGCATCGACGATCAGATCCGACGCCAGCCGATAAAGATCGATGTCTTTCCTGTATTCCTCCTGGAGCTTCTTGATAAAGGCCGGTCGCTCGGCCTCCGGCAGTTCCTGGATCTTGTTGTAGAAGACGGCATTGACGGCGGCGCTGGGGCCCATCACGCCGATCATGGCGGTGGGCAGCGCCAGGGTGGCATTGGGTTCATAGGCCGGGCCGGCCATGGCGTACAGCCCGGCCCCGTAAGCCTTGCGCACGATGACGGAGATCTTTGGTACGGTCGCCTCGGCCACCGCCGCGATCAGCTTGGCGCCGTGGCGGATGATCCCCTGCCGCTCGACCGCCGTCCCGATCATGAAGCCGGGCACGTCGGCAAGGAACAGCAGCGCGATGTTGAAGGCATCGCAGAGCCAGATGAAGCGCGCCGCCTTGTCGGCCGAGTCGACGAACAGGATCCCGCCCTTGTGCATTGGCTGGTTGGCGATGACACCCACGACCCTCCCGTCGATCCGAGCCAGCCCACAAATGATCTCCTTCGCGTAAAGCTTCTTGATCTCGAGGAAGCTGCCCTCGTCGATGACGCCATCGATCAAGTGCTGCATGTTGAAGGCACGCCCTTCGTCCTCGGGGACGAGGGTTTCAAGCGATGCTGGCGGTTTGGGATCGGCTGTCGGTCGCACTGACGGAAGGCCTGTCCAGTTCTGGGGGAAATACGTAAGGTAGCGTCGACCGGCATCGATCGCCTCTTCCTCTGAGGCCAGCAGGACGTCGCAAGAGCCGCTCACGGTGGCATGCATCCGGGCTCCGCCCATCTCTTCCAGGGTCACCTTTTCGCTGATGACCATCTCGGCCATCCGGGGTGAGCCGAGGTACATGCTGGCGTTGTCCTCGACCATGATCGTGACGTCGCAGAACGCCGGGATATAGGCGCCGCCCGCGGCCGAGGGGCCGAAGAGGAGGCAGATTTGCGGGACAACGCCCGAGAGCTGCACCTCCTGGTAGAAGATGCGGCCCGCATGCCGCCGACCGGGAAACATCTGAACCTGGTCGGTGATCCGAGCCCCGGCCGAGTCCACCAGGTAGAAAATCGGCACCTGTAACCGCATCGCTGTCTCCTGGATGCGAACGATTTTTTCCACCGTGCGCGGTCCCCATGAGCCAGCTTTGACCGTGGGATCGTTGGCCATGACGCAGACGGTGCGTCCCTCGATTCGCCCGACGACCGTTACCACCCCATCGGCGCCGTAACCGGGCTCGTCGCTGTGCGCGAGGAGCCCGTCTTCGATCAGGAAGTCCGGATCCAGCAGGAGCTCGAGCCGGCGTCGCACCGGCAGCTTGTGCTCCTGGCGAAGCTTTTCCGCGTACTTCGCCGAACCGCCGGCCCGCGCGGCGTCC
>VBEE01000111.1 GCA_005881715.1 Chloroflexota bacterium
CTTCGACGAAATCGCCCAGGTGCGAATCTTCCTCTTCGCCGATGGGGGTTTCCAGCGACACGGGGTCCTGCGAGACCTTCACGATCTCGCGAACCTTCTCAGCGCTGATCCCCATCTCGTCCCCGATCTCCTGGTCGGTGGGTTCGCGGCCCAGCTCCTGGAGCAAGCGGCGCGAGACCCGGACCAGCTTGTTGATCGTCTCCACCATGTGCACCGGGATCCGGATGGTGCGGGCCTGGTCGGCGATGGCGCGCGTGATCGCCTGCCGGATCCACCAGGTGGCGTAGGTCGAGAACTTGAATCCCTTCTGGTAATCGAATTTCTCGACGGCCCGGATCAGGCCCATGTTCCCTTCCTGGATCAGGTCGAGGAAGGACATGCCGCGGCCGATGTATTTCTTGGCGATCGAGACCACCAGCCGGAGGTTGGCCTCGGTCAGCTTGTGCTTGGCGTTGTCGTCACCGGCCTCGATCGCCTTGGCCAGCGTCACCTCCTGCTCCGCTTTGAGCAGCGAGACCCGCCCGATCTCCTTGAGGTACATCCGGACCGGGTCGTCCAGCGAGACCGAGTCCATCGCCTCGATCGTGGAGATCAGGTCGTCGTCGATCTCGACCACTTCCTCGAAGTCCTTCTCCCCGTCCGAGACTTCGATGCCCATGTCCCGGAACACGTTGAAGATCCGGAACAGCTGCTCTGGATCGAGCTCGAGTTCGGGGAAACCGGCGAGAACGTCGTCCGGGCTGAGGAATCCCTGTTCCTTTCCCTTGACGATCAGGGCCTCGGCCGCGAGAACCATCGGGTCTTCGGCGCGCTTCAACTTGGCGTTTGCGGCGCCGGCCGCTGCCTTTTTAGGGGCAGGGGCGTCCTTAAGGTTCGCTCGTGCCATTAGCTCGTTCCGTACCTCATATCTTTCAACGCATCCAGTTCCCGGGCTAAACGGTCATTTTCCTGCATGAGAGTAACGAGCCTTGACTCATCCCCGGACGCGCGCACCGCACGCATCTCCCCCACTAAATCCTTCAACCGTCGATGGGAGGCGTTTATTTTAAGTGTTTGGAGACATTGCTCCAGTGACTGCCGGAGCGCGGCCTCGGACCCACTGTCGAGCTCGGGGTACCGGGTCATGGCGACCGCCGAAATCAGCCCCTGCTCGTCCGGCTCGAACTCAGAAAGCCGGTCGACGGGCTGCACCGTTGCCTCTTCTTCGACCATCCGTTGCAGCCTAGCGAAAAGCCGCTCGTACGCGGGAGCCGAGAACGCGACCGCCCGCAGCTCGCCGGCGACCTCGGGGACCAGGTCCGGGCGTGCGATCAACAGCCCCAGCAGATAGCCTTCGTCTTTTCGAGGGTTCCCCTGCGCCCCGCGGACATCTCCCTCCCCCCTTGTGGGGGATGGTTGGGGTGGCCGGTAACCTCGGGGGGAAAGGGCGGGGACCCCCGATTTCACCCGCTGAACGTCCCGAACCAGCGCGGCCGGCTCAATCCGCAGCCAACCCCCGGCCTGTTGGGCGTAGATCTCCAGCACCGACGCCTCCGGGATCTTGGCCAGCACCGGGATCACCAGTTCGGCGCCCCGCCGGCGATCCTCCGCTTCGGTCAGGTCGAGACTGGCCAGCGCTTGCCGCAGCAGGTATTCCCATTCCGGGAGGGCGTGCTCGCGCAGATTGCCCCAACCGTCGGGATGGGCTCGAAGGTAGTCGTCGGGATCTTTGCCCTGCGGGACGCGAACAACCTTTATATGTATGCCGGATTTTGACGCCAGCTCGATCGCCCGCTGGGTGGCGTTCAGTCCGGCGTCGTCCCGGTCAAAGGCGAGCACCAATTCCTGCGTTTCTCGCTTGAGCAGCCGGACCTGGTGCTCGGTCAGCGCGGTTCCCGACGTGGTCACGACATTCGGGACGTTCGCCTGCGAGGCCGTGATCGCGTCAAAGTAGCCCTCCATCAGCACGGCGTGCTTGAGCTCGTGAATCGACTTGCGTGCCCGGTGCAGGTTGAACAGCGTGCGTCCCTTGTCGTAGAGCGCCGTCTGCGACGTATTCAGATACTTGGGCTGGTTGCTGTCGTCGATCACCCGGCCGCCGAAGGCAATCAGCTCGCCGCGTTCGTCGTGGATCGGGATGATGATCCGCTGGCGGAATCGGTCCCATAACTCTCCCCCACCCTCCGGCCGCATCGCCAGACCCGCCTCGACCATCTCGCTGTCGGTCGCGCCATGCTTTTTGAGGAAGCGGACCAGGTTGTCCTTCCGGTGGCCGGCCGGGGCGAAGCCCAGCTGGAATTCGGTCATGGAGGCCCGGGTGACTCCGCGCGATTCGAGCTGGATCAGGGCT
>VBEE01000002.1:0-10945 GCA_005881715.1 Chloroflexota bacterium
AGCGCCATGTACTGGAGGGCCCGCTCGTCCGTCTCTGTCGACGGCGCCGGAACGCTGCCGCTGACCGGCACGGACTGCCCCGGGTTGGTGCCCCAGGTGACGTACGGCTCCAGGCGACCGGCGTCGACCGATACCTCCCGATCGAAAGTCGCGTCGCGATCGGACGTCGATCTCCGCCACCGATCAACGGCCTGATCCCACTGATCGCCGGCCGGCGCATACTCTCGTCCCCTGAGATAGGCGAACGTGGTGTCATCCGGCGCGATCACGCCGGCCCGGGCGCCGGACTCGATCGTCATGTTGCATACCGTCATCCGGCCCTCCATCGACAGGCCCCGGATGGTCGAGCCGCGATACTCGAGGACGTGCCCGCGGCCGCCCTCGACACCGATGCGGGCGATGATGCCGAGCGCCACGTCCTTGGCCGTGACGCCGACGGGGAGCGGTCCTTCGACGGTCACGGCCATGGTCGGTGGCCGGCGCTGCCGAAGACACTGGGTGGCGAGCACATGCTCAACCTCCGAGGTGCCGATCCCGAAGGCAAGCGCGCCCAGGGCGCCGTGGGTCGAGGTGTGCGAGTCGCCGCAGACGATCAGCAGCCCCGGCTGGGTGAGGCCGAGCTCCGGACCGATGACGTGGACGATGCCCTGGCGGGCGTTGCCCATGCCGAACAGCCGGATGCCCTCGCGCCGGCAGTTCTCCTCGAGCGCCGACATCTGGCGCTCGGCCAGCTCATCGGCGGCGGCCCGTCCGCCGACCGTGGGCACGTCGTGATCCATCGTCGCGATCGTCAGGTCGGGCCGGCGGACGCGTCGCTTGGTGAGCCGCAAACCCTCGAACGCCTGCGGCGACGTCACCTCATGAACGAGGTGAAGGTCGACATAAAGCAGGTCCGGTTCGCCCTCGCGGGCCGCGACCACGTGGTCGTCCCAGATCTTGTCCGCCATCGTCCGCGCCATTACTTGCTCTCCGCCAGCGCCCGGACGCGCAGCGCCAGGAGCAGATCGAGGCGCGCATCGGCGTCCTTGAGGTCGACACCGGTCACCTCACCGATCCGCCGCAGCCGGTAATGGAGCGTGTTGAGGTGAATGTGCAGGTCGCGGGCCGATTGCCGCAGGTTGCCGTGGCGCTGCAAGTAGACCTCGAGGGTCTTGAGCAGCGGCGCGCCGCGGGCCCGATCGTAGTCGATCAGCGGAGCCAGCATTCGGCCGGCAAAGGCATCCAACCCGGCGCGGTCCTCGACCTGGGCCAGCAGGCGGTAGACGCCAAGCCGGTCGTAGTTGATGACCTGTTCGCGCTTGCCGAAGCGCACCATCAGGTCCAGCGCGCGCTGGGCTTCCGTGAAGGCCGGCTTGAAGTCGTCGGGCTTGACGCACAGCCGGCCGATCGAGACCGACACCGTGATGCCGAGCTCCGACTCGGCGACCGCCTCGCGGATCCGCCCGGCCAGGGCCTCGGCCTCCGGGTCCTTGCCGTCGGCAGGCCGGGGGACGAGGACGATGACGCTATCGCTATGGGCGCTGACCAGGTGTCGCGGATGTTGCCGGCGAACCGCGCCGGTCACCACCTGGAACAGCTGATGCTTGAGCGCGATGACCCGCCCTTCCTCGTAGTGCTGCTCCCTGATGAACCGCCCGAAGTGGTCGACGTCCACCACCAGCAGCCGGTGCGGCACCGAGAGGTCGTACCGGAGGTGTCGCGCGCGACGCTGGACGTTGGCCTCGTCACCGAAGGTGCCATTCAGCAGGTCATCGACCAGTTCGCCGCGGACCCGGTCCTCGGCCTCGGCGACTTCGCGCTGCTTGATCATCTCGAGCGCGATCACGGTCGCGGCGTGCTCGATCGCCATCATCGCGAGCTCTTCGTGGTGCTGCGGGAGATCGATGATAGACAGATACCCGAGGCATTCTCGGCCCGCCAGCACGGGCGCGATGATGCGTTGGGCGGTCAGGCCGAGCTCCGGGAACGGGGGGACCTTGTGGGGGACGCGACCCTGGACCACCTCGTGCAGCATGGCCCTGATGGCGGCGGCCTGCTGCACCTTGGGCGGGGTGCCGTGATGGGCGAGCGTCTGTTGCCGGTGCTTGTCCGTCACGCCGGGGACGACGTGGCTGGCAAGCAGGTGGAAATTGATGTCTTCGAGGGCGATCGAGCTTTCCACCAGCTCACCTAACGTCTTGACGATCGCGTTCAATCCCTGAGCGTCGAGCGCCAGGTCGGTGAACTGGCGGTGGATCTCGATCGAACGCCGCAGCTCCGCGTTCTGCGCGTTGATGATCCGCTCCAGGATCGGGTTCATGATCTCGAGGTAGGAGACGTCGGGCGGGATCCGGATCAGTGGGATGCCGAACTCGTCGGCCTGGCCAAGCATGTCGGCCGGGATCTGGGGCAGGTAGCGCTCGGGCTTGATCACCAGGCCGGCCGACTTGACGGCGGCCAGGTTGCGCATCAAATCACGCTGGGCCTCCCGGTCGTCCTTGATGGCGAACGCAACCGTCAGCAACAGCTCGCCCTCGGCGAGCCAGCTGATGGTTTCGGGGGATTCCAGGACCTTCACCCAGGTGATGGTTCGGTCGAGGCCGCCGGCCCCGGCCAGCACCTCTCCCCTCCTCAATCCCCCCAGCGCCATCGCTTCCCGGACGGTCAGCGCCATGGGAGTGACTAGTATGCCTTACCGGGGGGCTCGCGTGAAGGACCAAAGCAACCAAGGACTTTTGGTTGCTTCACACAATGGACGCTCTCGGCTGAGGCTGCTACCGTCTCCTCCTGAGTCAACCGGCGTTGATGGGGCTTACTCACCCCCGGAGCCGGCGGACTCGAACAAGAGGGGCGGTCTCTGGGGCCGCAAGCAAGGTGGTACCGCGGGAGGGGTTCCTCTCGTCCTTGCAGCAGAGCATGCCGGTCGACCAAGCAAGCTGCAAGGAGGTACCGATGGCCAGCTATACGATCGAGATTCCCGACGGGCTGCACCACGAGATCCAGGAGCGCAGGCACCAGATTGACGTGGCCGGCATCTGTACGCAGGCGCTGACCGCCGCCGTCGCCGAGCGGCCAAACTCGTCGCATCAGTTCGGGCGAGATCACGAGGTTACCGAGTCGATCAATCGCATGTTCAGCGGTTGAGGGGCGTCGCACCCGTGAGTACCAGCATGATCGACCGGGTTGAGCACGAACTCGCGCCCTTTGCCCCTGCGCCCCTGGAACGGACCAGTGGCAACTTTTGGCTGATCGAGACGCTGCGTCGTTGGGGCATCACCGCCTATGCCGGCGTCAATGGTGGCGGGTTGATCCATGTCACCAAGCACCTCGAGCCGCTGAGCGACCCGTCGGAGGCAACCGACGGCGCGCCGCGGCTGCTGACGATGGGCGAGTATGTCGCCGGCTTCGTGCCGCTGGGCTACTACCTCGCCTCCGGCCGGATCGGCGGCTGCATTACAACGACCGGCGCCGCGACCAAGCTTGGCGGAAGCGGCCTCACCGACGCCAAGTTGCACAACATCCCGGCGGTCTATCTTGTCGCGCTCAACTCGACGATGTCGATCGGACAGGCTCCGCTCCAGGATGTGTCGATTCACGGCATGAACATCGTCCCGCAGCTCCAGGCGGAGCTGGGTGAGGGCTGCATCGTCATCGACGACATCGACACCATGGAGGAACAGCTGGAGCGGGCGCAGGCCATTCTGATGGAGTCGAGGCCGGTCGCCATCGCCTTCTACCCCGACATCCTGTCGAAGACCGTGAACGTCGACGTCCCCTCTCAGCCGCGGGAACGCGGCTTTCGTCCCCAGGACATCGAACGGTTCGTCGAGGATTTTCCCCGGATCGCGGACGGGCGCCGCGTTGTGATTTATGTCGGCAGCGAGGCCGCCCGCTGGCCGGGCATGCCCGCGCTCACCACCCGGCTGTCGGAGCTGGTGCAGGCACCGACCGTCTGGTCGGTCAACGGCGCGAACGCCGTTTCCCCCGAAAATCGCTACGGCTTCGGCTACATCTCCTTCGGTGGAAACGATGAGGCCATGAAGCTCTGGCGGAGCGTCGGTCCCGACGATTGCGTCATTGCGCTGGGCTTCGATCCTGGCGAGTACTCGCTCAACCTGGCGACCATTCCCGCTGGACAGCTCTGGCACTTCACCGGATGGACCGAGCAGTACGGCCACATCGCCGGTGAGTTCCGTCACCGCGTGCGCGGCGATTACAGCGTTGTGCGTGGCGACCTCGACGCCGTCCTCGGCGAGCTGATTCCGCGGCTCACCAGCCGCGGCGTCGGCCGGCGCCCGCCGGTTGAGCTGCCCGAGCGCTTGAACACTCGACAGATCTCCAGGGACGTCCGCGACGGTTCCGTCGATTTCATCGCCTTCTACGAGGCGTTGCACACGTTGTGGCGGCCGCACAGCATCGGGTTCGACGACGTCTGCATCGCCTACAAGGATCGGCAATACGTGACCCAGCGACCTCACCCGTACATTCCCTTCCACACGACCCACGATGGGTCGGCGATGGGCGGAGGCTTCGGGCTTGGCGTTGGAGCAAAGCTTGCTGACCCGAGCCTCCACACCTTCGTGTTCTCCGGTGATGGCTGCTGGCGGCTGTTCGGTGGCGCCCTGGCCGATGCGGCCAACCTCGACCTCCGCCTGTTCATCATCAACAACGGCGTCTATGGGATCGTCGACAAGGGACTGGAAGTCGTCATCCCGGATGTGGAACGCCGGCGCTATCATGCGTCACTGCCGTCCATCGACTTCGTCGGCGCGGCCCGCGCGCACGGCTGGGACGGCTACCGGGTGAAGCCCGATTTGAGCAACCTCGGCGAGATCATGGACGCCTGCTACGAGCAAACGGGGCAGTCGATCGTGGTCGATGTGCCGGTCGACGCCGACCAGGTCATCGGTCTGAATCCTCGCCTCAACAACCTCACCACCAAGACTTACCTGTAATGGCGAAGGTCTATCACGACGACGACGCGGACATGTCGGCGCTCGCCGGTCAGCGGGTCGCGGTGATCGGCTACGGCAGCCAGGGCCATGCCCACGCCCTCAACTTGCAGGACAGCGGCGTCGACGTGGTGGTCGGCCTCTACAAGGGCAGCAAGTCGTGGGCCGCGGCGGAGCAGGAAGATCTCCGGGTGGAGACCGTCGAAAAGGCGGTCGAGCTGGCCAACCTGATCATGATGCTCGTGCCGGACCAGACCCAGAAGCGACTCTACGACGAGGCGGTCCAGCCCAACCTGCGGCCGGGTAGCGCGCTGATGTTCGCGCACGGCTTCAACATCCACTTCAGCCAGATCGTGCCGCCGTCCGACGTCGACGTCGCTATGGTGGCGCCCAAGGGACCCGGCCACATCGTCCGACGGCTCTTCACGGAGCGGGTCGGAGTGCCGGCGTTGTTCGCGGTCCACCAGGATACGACCGGCCAGGCGCGCGCGCGGACGCTCGCTTATGCGCGCGGCATCGGCTCGACGATGGCCGGCGTGCTCGAGACCAGCTTCAAGGAGGAGACCGAGACCGATCTCTTCGGCGAGCAGGCCGTGCTCTGCGGCGGCCTGACGTCGCTGGTCAAGAACGGCTTCGACACGCTCGTCGAGGCCGGCTACCAACCGGAGCTCGCCTATTTCGAATGCCTGCACGAGATGAAGCTGATCGTCGACCTCATGTACCAGGGCGGTATGAGCTACATGCGGTACAGCATTAGCGACACCGCCGAATTCGGTGACTATGTCAGCGGCCCGCGCGTGATCAGCCCGACGGTTCGTGAGGAGATGCGCCAGATCCTCCGGGAGATCCAGGATGGCACGTTTGCCCGCACCTGGATCCTCGAGAACCAGGCCGGCCGGCCGGCGTTCAACGCCTATCGTCAACGGGCGAAGTCGGAACAGATCGAGAAGGTGGGCTCGGAGCTGCGTGCCATGATGCCGTGGCTCAAGCCCGACGGGAAGGCGAAGAACTGATGGACGGGCGGGTTTTCATTTTCGATACGACGCTACGCGACGGCGAGCAATCACCGGGCGCATCACTCAATCCTGACAAGAAGCTCCAGATCGCGCGCCAGCTGGCGCTCCTGGGCGTCGACGTCATCGAGGCCGGCTTCCCGCTGTCGTCGCCCGGCGATTTCGAGGCGGTGCAGCGGATCGCGCGCCAGGTGGAAGGACCCATGATCACGGCGCTGGCCCGTGCAGCGCGCCCGGACATCGACGCGGTCTGGCAGGCGGTTCGCGATGCCGAGCGCAAGCAGATCCACATGGTGCTGTCGGTGTCGGACATCCACATCGAACGAAAGCTGCGATCGAACCGGCGCGACGTGCTCCGCCGAGGCGTCGAGGCGGTCGAGTATGCCCGGTCGCTTTGCGAGGACGTCGAGTACTCTCCGGAGGACGCCGGCCGCGCCGATCCCGAGTACCTCTATGAAACGCTCGAGGCGGTCATCGACGCGGGCGCGACAGTGGTCAACATTCCGGACACCACCGGCTACACCCTGCCGAATGAGTTCGGTGCCCTGATCGCGTCGATCCGGGACAACGTGTCGAACATCGAGCGGGCCCTGATCAGCGTCCATTGTCACAATGACCTGGGCCTCTCGACCGCAAACAGCGTGGCGGCGGTGCTGAACGGCGCTCGCCGGGTCGAGTGCACCATCAACGGCATCGGCGAGCGGGCCGGCAACGCCTCGCTCGAAGAGGTGGTGATGATCCTGCGCACGCGTGAAAAGTCACTCGGGCTGCGCACCGGCATCGATACCACGCGCCTCGCCGCGGTGAGCACGCTGGTCGCGCGGCAGACCGGCATCCCCGTGCAGCCGAACAAGGCCGTGGTCGGCGGCAACGCGTTTGCCCACGCCTCCGGCATTCACCAGGACGGCGTGCTCAAGGACAAGCTCACGTACGAGATCATGCGGCCCGAGGACGTGGGGATGGGCGAGAGCCGGATCGTGCTTTCGCCCAGGTCGGGGCGGCACGCGTTTCAGTTCCGTCTGGCGGAGTTGGGCTACCACCTGCCGGAGGCTGCCTTCGCCCGGGCGTGGGAAGAATTCCTGGACCTCGCCGACCGCAAAAAGGACATCCTCGACCGCGACCTCGAAGAGATCGTGCGCAGCACCCAGGTGGTCGCCTGATGGCCGTCGAGCCGCAACCGGAGTTGGATCCGACCACAACCGCCTCAAACGCTCGTATCGCACTAAAGCGCGACTCGCGTGGGCCGGCGGGGCCCGCCACATCGATCTATGGCGGGTTCGCCTACTTCCAGGGCGCGATCGTTCCCTTCGAGGACGCCAAAGTCAGTGTCGGGACGCACGCGCTCAACTACGGCACCGCGTGCTTCGAAGGTATCCGGGGCTACTGGAACCCGGATCACAAGGAGATCTACCTGCTCAAGCTGGCCGAACACTACCAGCGGTTCCTGAAATCGACGGCGCTGCTCAAGATCAAGCTCGATGAATCGGTCGAGCAACTGTGCGAGCTGACCCGCGAGGTGGTCCGGCGTGACGGCTATCGGACCGACGTCTACGTGCGACCGATCGCCTACAAGGCCTCGCCGATCATCAAGGTCGACCTGCACTCACCGCAGGACGACGTCGCAATCTTCGCCATGCCGATGGGCGGCTACTCCCGGATCGACGGACTGCGGGTGACGATCTCCTCATGGCGCAGGATCAGCGACAACAGCATCCCGGCGCGGGCCAAGATCACTGGGGCGTACATCAATACCGCGCTCGCGGCGGAAGACGCCAACGCGGCGGGATACGACGACTGTCTGATGCTGACCGAGGACGGGCATATCGCCGAGGGAAGCGCCGCCAACTTCTTCATGGTGCAGGGGCGGACGCTGGTGACGCCACCCGTCACCGACGACATCCTGGTGGGCATCACCCGGGCGGCGGTGATGCGGCTGGCACTCGACTTCGAGCTCGATATCGTCGAGCGAAGCGTGGACCGGACCGAGGTCTATCAGGCCGATGAGGCGTTCCTCTGTGGTACCGGAGTTCAGGTGGCGCCCATCGTCGAGGTGGATGGGCGCCCGATCGGCTCGGGCCGGCCGGGATCGATCACCCTCGGGATGCAGGATGCCTACTTCCTCGCCGTACGCGGCAACGATCCCCGCTACCGGCAATGGTGCACCCCGGTTTATGGCGGAATGCCACGAATTACCGAGTCGCGTTGACGAGCGCGGCGAGGGGCTGTTAGTCTTTTCCGACAACTGAATAGCGACGGTTATCAAGAGTGGCAGAGGGGCCGGCCCGAAGAAGCCTGCCAACCTACCGGAGAACCCGGCAAGGTGGAAAGTCCGCCAGACGCGAGTTTGGAAGATGACATGGTCACGGACATGACGGCCCCTCCCACGGGGCTTTTTTTATTTCCCTCCCCCGCTCGCGGGGGAGGGTAGGGTGGGGGCGATCACGCGTCGAGGAGGAATCGGTGAAGCGGTTGCGATGTCGAGAGTGCGGGAGGCTCCGTGACTTCGAGCCCGCCTATGTCTGCGAGGACTGTTTTGGACCTCTCGAGGTCGCCTACGACCTCGAGGCCATCAGGGAACGGGTCTCCCGCCACACGATCGCCGATGGACCGCCCAGCATCTGGCGCTATCGCGAGCTGCTGCCGGCGCCGCCGGGTAATCCCGTGGACCTGGGCACCGGCTTCACGCCCCTCGTGGAGGCGAAGAATCTGGGCGAAGCGCTGGGCCTCGATCATCTCTATGTCAAAAACGACACGCTGAATCCGACCGGCTCATTCAAGGACCGCAATGTCGCGGTGGCGACGAACTTCGCGCTCTCTTATGGCTTCGACACGCTGTCCTGTTCCTCGACCGGCAATCTCGCCGGCTCGGTTGCGGCGTATGCGGCGCGCGCCGGGCTGCGGGCGCTGGTCTTCATCCCGGCGGACCTCGAACCCGGCAAGGTCGGCGCTGCCAGCGCATACGGCGCCACCATCGTCGAAGTTGATGGCACCTACGACGACGTCAACCGGCTCTGCGCCGAGCTGGCCGACCAGTACCGCTGGGCGATCGTCAACGTCAACCTTCGCCCGTTCTATTCGGAAGGAAGCAAGACGCTCGCCTTCGAAGTCGTCGAGCAACTCGGCTGGCAGGCTCCGGATCACATCGTGGTCCCCGTAGCCGCCGGCTCGCTGCTGGCGAAGACGGCCAAGGCGTTTCAGGAGCTGGTCGGTGTTGGCCTGCTCGATGACGCACCGACGCGAATTCACGCCGCCCAGGCGGAGGGCTGTGCGCCGGTAAGCACGGCGATTCAGCGCGGTCTCGATACCGTGACCCCCGTCAAGCCGCACAGCATTGCCAAGTCGCTGGCGATCGGCAACCCGGCAGACGGTCGTTACGCCGCCCGCGCCGTGCGGGCCTCGGGCGGTTGGGGTACCGCCTGTCCCGAAGATGCCGTACTCGAAGGCATGGCGGTGCTGGCCGAGTCCGAGGGAATCTTGAGTGAACCGGCGGGCGGCGTCGTGGTTGCCGGCCTGCGGCAGCTGGTCGAAGATGGACGCATCGAGCGGCACGAGACGGTCGTGATCTGCATCACCGGCAACGGACTCAAGACCACCGAGCTCTTCCATCCTGGCGAGGGCCGGCGTCTGCACCTGACCAAAGCCCGAGCCTCCGAATTCGAACAGGCCCTGGCCGACGCCGAACGGGTGCCCGTCGTCGCACGATGACTGAGCCGCTCCGCGTCGGCGTTCTTGGAGCCACCGGGCTCGCCGGGCAGCAGGTGCTGGCTGCGCTCGAGGGTCATCCCTGGTTCACCGTCACGGCAGTGGGCGCGTCGCAGGCCTCAGCCGGGAAAACCCTGAGCGACGCGCTGCGCGAGCCGTCCGGCGCCAGCCGCTGGTTTGCCGAGGGCCGGCTCGATCCATCGCTGCTCTCGCTTCGCTGCCTCGACGACGAGGGCCTGCTCGCCCAGCCGATCGACCTGGTCTTCAGCGCGGTCTCGAAAGAGGTCGCGTTGGAATGGGAGCCGCGCTTTGCGGCCCGCGTCCCGGTGATCAGCACCGCGTCGGCCTTTCGCTATGAGCCGGACGTGCCCATCTTGATCCCGGGCATCAACGATGCGCATGCCGAGGCGCTGCATGACCAGCGCCGTCAGCGCGGCTGGCGCGGGTTCATCGCGCCGATCCCGAATTGCACGACGACCGGCCTCGCCGTTTCGCTCAAGCCGCTGCACGACGCCTTCGGCGTTCGCACCGTATTGATGACGTCGCTCCAGGCTATCTCTGGCGCGGGCCGACAGGAGGGCGTGCTTGCGCTCGATGTGATCGACAATGTCATCCCCTTCATCCCCGGCGAGGAGGAGAAGGTGGAGCGCGAGACGCGGAAGATCCTCGGCCCATGGCAGGAGCAGGCGCCGTTTACCGTCTCCTGCACCTGTACCCGGGTCAATGTCAAGGACGGCCACCTCGAGTCCGTTTTCGTCGGGATGGAGCGTCCCGTCGNNNGATGGTCTCAAGGGTCTGCCCTCGGCGCCCGACCGCCTGCTGCGGGTCGACCCGGATCCCTTCCGGCCGCAGCCCCGCCGCGACCGGGACGCCGGCGACGGCATGACCGTGACCGTCGGACGGGTGCGTGACGAGCCGGTCCTGGGCGGCGTCAAGTACGTCGTTCTTTCGCACAATACGAAGCTTGGCGCCGGCAAGGGCGCCGTGTTGCTCGCGGAGTGGCTAACACGGGAGGGTTATATTGACCGCGCCGACGGGCCGCGCCCCGCGTGAGCGCGTTAGCTGAAACCTTGGCGAGACCGGTCGTCGTCCAGAAATTTGGCGGCACCTCCCTCGGCACGCCGGCCCGGATTACGCGGGTGGCACGTCGAATCGCCGCCAGCCAGCACGCTGGCTACGACGTGGTCGCCGTGGTCAGCGCCATGGGTGACTCGACCGACCGGTTGCTGACGCTGGCGTCTCGAGTCGCGAAGGATCCGACAGCGCGGGAACTCGACCTGCTGCTTTCCACCGGTGAGG
>VBEE01000002.1:10968-19330 GCA_005881715.1 Chloroflexota bacterium
CTGCTGGGATTCCAGGCCGGGATCCAGACCGACCGGCGCCACGCAAAGGCCCGCATCGTCGGCCTCACGCCCGCCCGGATCGAGCGGGAGCTCGCCGCCGGGCGGGTCGTCGTGGTGGCCGGCTTCCAGGGAATCGGCGACGAGATGGAGGTCACGACGCTGGGTCGCGGCGGCTCCGACACGACGGCGGTCGCGATCGCGGTGGCGCTCAAGGCCCATGCGTGTGAAATCTTCACCGATGTGCGGGGCATCTATACCGCTGATCCACGCTTCGTGCCGTCTGCGCGACTCCTGCCGCGGATTGCCTACCCTGAGATGCTCGAGCTGGCCAGCGCCGGCGCTCGCGTCATGCATCCGCGGGCGGTTGAGATCGCCGAGGCGTTCTCGATGGAGCTGCACGTTCGGTCAAGCTTTCATGCGGGGCCGGGTACCATCATTTGTTCGGAGGAGGCGATCATGGAGGACCGAAATCGCGTGCGCGGTATCGCGCACGAGGAGCACGTGGCCCGGCTCTCGGTGGTGGGCGTGCCCGACCGCCCGGGCATCGCCGCCGCCATCTTTGCCCCGCTCGCCGAAGCCGACATTGCGGCCGACGTGATCGTCCAGACCGCCAGCCACGAAGGCGTCACCGACATGTCGTTCACCGTTTCGTCGACGGACGGGCGAGAGGCGGAGCGAATCCTTCAAGGGCTGGCCCGCGAGATCGGGGCGCGCACCGTGCTGTCGCAGAACGGGCTCGCCAAAGTCTCGGTGGTGGGCAGCGGCATTCGGGGCCAGCCGGGGGTCGCCGCCACCATGTTTCGCGCGCTCTCCGAGCGCCGGATCAACATCGAGATGATCTCCACCTCCGAAGTCCGCATCACCTGCATCATCCAGGCGGAACGCGTGAAAGATGCGGTGGCCGCGCTGCACGAGGCCTTCAAGCTGTAGTGTCGAAACCCGCCTCAGTCCGGGTGCCGGCATCGTCGGCCAACCTCGGACCGGGCTTTGACGTTCTCGCCCTGGCGCTCGATCTCCATCTCGAGGTCGCGGCGCGCGAGGCACCGGCGACAACCATCGAGTGGACGGGTGAGGGCGTGGGCGAGCTCCCACTCAACCGGCGGAACCTGATCGTGCGCGCGGCACAGGAGCCGTTTGCCGGATGGAGCCGTCCGCTCGAGGGCGTCGCGCTTCGTGTCCACAACCAGGTGCCGATCGGGCGCGGCCTGGGCAGCAGCGCATCGGCAATCGTCGGGGGCATCATCCTGGGCGCCAGGATCCGCGGCCTACGGATGGCCGCGCAACGCGTCCTCGAGCTAGCCATCCCACTCGAGGGGCACGGCGACAACCTGGCGGCCGCGCTGCACGGCGGCTTCTGCATCGCCGCGCTCGAAGACGGCGGGGTGCGCGTGCATCGCCTCGACTGGCCGGAGCGCTGGCGCGCCGTCGTCTTCGTGCCCGACGAGGTCTCCCCCACCCATGAGGCGCGCCGGCTTGTGCCGCGCCGTCCGCTGCGAGAGGACGCGGTCTTCAACCTTGGGCGTGTCGCCGAATGGGTGCTGGCCTGCGCCCACCGGGATCGCTCGCTGCTGCGGAGCGCGATGGACGACCGCATGCACCAGCCGGGCCGGGCCCGCGCCTACCCCTACCTCGACGACACGATCGCGGCCGCCGAGCAGGCGGGAGCCCTGGGCGCGGCCCTCAGCGGCGCCGGTGGGAGCGTGATCGCGATCGCCGACCGTGACCTCAAGAGGGTCGGCGACGCCATGCTCGGGGCGGCAGCCGACCACAGGCGTCCGGGCCGGATTCTGATCTTGAATGCCGTTGCCCGCGGTCCCCGGCTGTAATCCTTTTGAAAGGTTCGCCGCCCCAGACTGGTGTCGGAGGTGAAGAATAGCTTGACGCCAGTTCAGCGAATCGTGACCGTTGCCGGGATCGCCGGATCGATGATCGCCGGAGGGGTGATCGGCGCGACCGTCTTCGGTCCCCTGGTCGCTACCGCGGCCAACACTGGGTCGCCCACCCAGCTGATCGCAGCCTCGGCGAGCCCGAGCGCCAGCGCCGGGACCTTCAAGTCAAACGAGGACGCGACCCACGAGGCGAGCGAGAGCGCCACGGTCGAGGCCCAGGAGAACGCAGGTCAGCGACCGGGCGGCGGGTCCGGCAAGTTCACGCCGAACGAAGACCCGACGCACGAGCAAGGCGAAAGCGCCGCACGCGAGGCGCAGGAGAACGCCGGCCAGCGTCCGACCGTTCCCTAGCCGCAACCGCGCTCGATCGACGAAAAATAAAGGCTGGGCCCGCATGGGCCCAGCCTCTTCTTATGTCGGAGTTACCTAGCTGGCGACGCGCAGGCCTTCGAGCAGCGGCGAGCTGATCAGTACGTCCGCGGTCGCGATGTTGGTCGCCAGCGGCACGTTGCGAACATTGCAAATCCGCAGCAGGGTTTGAATGTCGGGATCGTGCGGGTGCTTATCCAGTGGATCGACCAGGAAGATCACGGCGTCGACTTCGCCTTGGACTACCCGGCTGGCGATCTGCACATCACCGCCGTGTGGACCTGGAGTAACGCTCTCGACCTCCAGGCCGACCTTATCCCGCAACAGGTCTCCAGTGGCCCCGGTGGCGACCAGCTCATATGCACTGAGGCGTGAGCGGTTGAACGTCGCAAACGCAACCAGGTCCGCCTTCTTGCCGTCGTGGGCAATGATGGCGAGACGGGGACGATCGCGGTCAGTGGTCAATTTCACGCCGGCTAGCATACCGGTCCCGTATTGCGAAAGCATCGGATCGTCGCTACGAAAATGTGACGGCCCGTTTGAACAGTGAGCACATCACTATTCAACCCCGCCTGGCGCGCGTGTATTCCGCCAGGTGCGCGCGTCCTGGAGGAAATTCTCTAGTAGCTGGTGCCCGTGTTCGGTGAGAATGGCCTCCGGGTGAAACTGGACTCCCGCCAGCGGGTATCGCCGATGACGCAGGCCCATGACGGTACCGTCCTCTGTTGATGCGGTGACCTCCAGTTCGGCGGGCACCGAGTCGCGATCCACGACCAGTGAGTGGTAGCGGGTTGCCATAAACGGACTGGGAATGCCGCGGAAGACCGATTGTTGATCATGCGCGACCGCCGACACCTTGCCATGCATGACCTTGGACGCCCGGCGGACCGTTCCGCCGAAGGCTTCGCCAAGACACTGGTGCCCGAGGCAGACCCCCAGCGTCGGAAGGGTCGGGCCCAACTCGAGCAAGAGGTCTTTGCAGATGCCGGCCTCCGCCGGTGTTCCGGGTCCGGGCGACAGGACTGTGGCCACAGGGTCGAGTCTTAAGACCTCCGGCAGCGTGATCTGGTCATTGCGTCGAACCAGAACTTCTTCGCCCAGCTCGCCAAGGTATTGGACGAGGTTGTAGGTGAACGAGTCGTAGTTGTCGATCACGAGCACGATCCGATTGCTCGCCATCTCAGCCGGCGCCGGCCAGCGCCTGGAGCAGCGCTGATGCTTTGTTGCGGGTCTCCAGGAACTCTTCGGCAGCGACCGAATCCGCGACGATGCCGGCGGCGGCCTGGACCGTCGCCTCGCCATCCTTGACGACCATGGTTCGAATGGCGATACAGGTATCGAGATCTCCGGTGAAGCTGAGATAGCCGATCGCGCCGGCGTAGACGCCGCGACGCTCATGTTCCAGCTCGGCAATGATCTCCATGGCGCGAATCTTGGGCGCGCCCGTCACGGTGCCGGCGGGAAAGCAGGCGCGAAGCGCGTCCATCGGGGTGCACTCGGGTCGCAGTCTTCCGGTGATGTTCGAGACCAGGTGCATGACATGGGAGTAGCGCTCCACAGTCATGAGCTCGGTGACCTTCACGCTCCCAATCTCACACACGCGCCCCAGGTCATTTCGTCCCAGGTCGACGAGCATCACGTGCTCGGCCCGCTCCTTCTCACTTGACCGCAGTTCCTCTTCCATGCGCTGATCGGCCGCCTCATCACGGCCACGCCGCCGGGTGCCCGCGATCGGCCGGTAGCGGAGATGGCGGCCCTGCACGGTCACGAGAATCTCAGGAGACGTCCCCAGGATGGTGAGGGCCGATGGAAGTCTCAGAAAGTACATGTACGGCGACGGATTCAGCGCCCGCAGCAACCGATAGACATCGAACGGTTCCGCCTTGAGCGGCGCCGTGAACCGCTGCGCGATCTGCACCTGGTAGATATCGCCGGCGAGGATGTGCGACTTCGCCGCCTCGACCGCCTTGAAGAATTCCGGTTGCGAGACCTGTCCCTCGGGCTCGATGGCCGGCGGGCGGTCGGCCGGCTCCATGGGACGCAGGCGGACCGGCTGGCTGAGCTGCCGGGCCAGGCTGTCGATCCGGGCAACGGCTTCCGCGTACCGCTCTTCGATCGGTTCCTTTTGCGCGCGTACGTGGGTGACCAGCTTGAGCCGGTGGCGCACGTGGTCGAAACAGGCGAGCGTGTCGGTGACGATGAAGACCCCGTCCGGGACGCGCAGCGGGTCAGCGTCCGGAACGGGCAGCTGTTCGAGGTATCGCGCCGCCTCGTAGCCGAGGTAGCCGACGGCGCCGCCGCAGAATCCTTCGGGAAGGCCCTCGGCCGGTTCGGCCCGAAATGCCGCGAGGTATGACTCGATCGCCTTCCATGGATCGGCGCCCTTCAGCGCCTGCTCGCCGTCCGCGTCCCGCACCATCGCCCGGCCGTTGGTGATCGAGATGATCGCCATCGGGTTGGTAGCGACGAACGAGTAGCGACCCAGGTGCTCACCCCCTTCGACACTCTCCAGAAGAAAAGCCGGACCGTCCTGGCCGAGCGCGGCAAACGCGGTCACCGGCGTCAGCGCGTCGGAAAGCATGTCTCGAAATATCGGGACCATCGGCGCCCGCCGCGCTCGGGATTTGACCTGGTCGAGGGTCAGCGAGACCGACATGGATTGTCCAGGATCATGGGACTGCCGGAAACGGGGTCTGCAATCCAAGCGGGGTGATCGTCGCCACCGGCTGATCCGCCAGGCTCGCCAGCAGGGCGCCCGCCGAAGCCGGCGTGCCGCGGGCGGCGCGGATGAGGTCGGCAAGCACCGCGCTGGCGGCCGCATCCGGCCCTGCGCCCGGCCCTTGCAGCACGAGCGTCCCGGCATAGGCGGCATCCACCGAAATCGCATTCATCGCGCCGGCGACGCGGGCCAGGGGTGCGTCGTCGGGAATCAGCCGCGGCCGCACGTCGGCCTCGATGCCGGGGCCGGTCATACTGGCTGCCGCGATCAACTTGACGACGAAGCCACGCTCCCGCGCCGCGACCAATTGGCGTTGATCGAGGCCCCGGATCCCAACCCGCTCGATCTGTGACGGCTCGATACGCCGGCGGAAGCCCAGCATGCCGAGGATCGCCAGCTTCGCGGCCGGGTCATGGGCATCGACATCCGCGCTCGGATCCGCCTCGGCCAGCCCGCACCGCTGCGCGTCGGCGAGCGCATCCGCGTAGTCGGCCCCAGCCGCCATCGCATCCAGGATCGAGTTCGTGGTGCCATTCAGGATTCCTATCAACGAGTTGATGCGGTCGGCCGCCAGGGTCTCGGCCAGGGTTTCGACAATCGGGATGGCGCTGGCCACGCTCGCCTCGAACCGCAGCGGACCCAGCTGTGCCAGCGCAGGCCCACGCGCTGCGATCAGTTGCTTGTTCGCGGTGATCACCTCGAGGCCCGACTGGAGCGCGCTGCATATATAGGTAAGGGCCGGGTCGATTCCGCCGATCAATTCGACGATCGCGTCCAGGTGCGGCCGCTTCACCAAGGCATCGGCCGGAACAAGGGAAGCGGGTGCCGTCCGCCCTTCGGGACGGGCGACCGCGATGGAATCCAGAACGATCGGCCGGCCGGCGGCGCTGGCGACTCGCTCGCCATCCTCGATCAGCCGCCTTGCCAGGGCGCCGCCGACGTGGCCCAACCCAAGCAGGCCGATCCGATACGGTGCGCGCATTTCCGGAACGGTAGCATGGCCGCCATGACCGCCGGCATCATCGAGCGCTATGCGGCCCACCTGCCGGTGACCGCAGCCACCCCGAGAGTGACGCTGGGCGAGGGGTCGACCCCGCTCGTCCGCTCGTCGCGGATCGGTCCGTCGATCGGTCTCGAGCAGCTGTATTTCAAGTATGAAGGCCTCAACCCGAGCGGATCGTTCAAGGACCGCGGCATGGCGGTGGCCACCGCGAAGGCGCTCGAGGCGGGCGCGCAGACGCTGTTGTGTGCCTCGACCGGCAATACGAGTGCATCCGCCTCCGCGTACGCGGCACGCTGCGGTCTTCGCGCCGTCGTCGTCGTTCCCGCGGGCGGCGTCGCCGCCGGAAAGCTCGCCCAGGCGCTCGCCTACGGCGCGACGGTTGTGACCGTCAAGAGCTCGTTTGATGCCGCGCTGAAACTCGTGCGGCAACTCGCCGACCAACCCGGCGTGGCGCTGGTGAACTCCGTGAATCCGTTTCGGATCGAGGGACAGAAGACCGGGGCATTCGAGATCGTCGAGCAGTTGGGCAAGGCGCCGGCGCAGCTCTTCATCCCGGTCGGCAACGGCGGCAACATCACCGCGTACTGGCGTGGCTTCGGCGAGATTGTCATGACCGCCGGCGGATCCGCTCCGCGGATGCACGGCGCGCAGGCTGAGGGTGCGGCGCCCCTGGTTCGCGGACGGCCGGTGGCGCGGCCGCGAACCGTCGCATCGGCAATCCGGATCGGCAATCCCGCCTCATGGGCAGGTGCGGTGGCGGCTCGCGATGAATCAGGAGGGACGATCGAGGCGGTCAGCGACGTGGAGATCATGGCGGCCCATCGCCGGCTGGCCCGCGAAGAAGGGCTGCTCGTCGAGCCGGCCTCTGCCGCCGGGGTCGCCCTGCTCCTTCGCAAGGCCAAGGCGCGGCAGATCATCGATGACGGCGCCGTCGTTTGCGTGCTGACCGGCCACGGGCTGAAGGATCCGCAGGCCCTTACCCGAGGCCTCAGAATTCCGCGGCCGGTCGCGCCAAGCCTGGCGTCGCTTCGCCGAGCGATCGGCTAGGCTGCCACCGAAGGGGCGAATGAAAGAGGGGAACTTCCTGGTTGGTAGCCGCCATGCCAGCGAGATTCGCTGGCTGTTTCAGGCCGGTCTCCTGGTCTTTACGATCACGGTCGCGATCGGCATCCTCAACGGGTTTCACTTCATCACCCTGCCACGGCAGGTCCTGCTCACACACGTGCATGCCGGCACGCTCGGCTGGATCACGCTTGGGGTGATCGCAATCTGCCTCTGGCTGTTTGGCGAGGAGAGCGCCGCCCCGGGCAACTCGCAGGCGGTGCGGGCCCTGAGCCTGCTGGCCGCGATCGGCATCCCCATTTACGTGCTCGCCTTCCTGAGCGGCAACTTGCTGGCCCGAGCCATCTTCGGTTTTCCCGTCCTGATCGCGATCGTCGGGGTTCTCATCTGGCTGATCGGCCGGCTCGGCCGCGTGACCATGACGGTCCCGCGCCTCGCCGTGCTGGCCGCCATTACGACGCTGGTCGTCGGGTCGACGATCGGTGTCCTGGTCCAGCTCGAGCTGGCGAGCAAGAACGCCTTCCTTCCCGAGGGTGCGATCGGCGGCCATGTGACCGCGCAGGTCGTCGGCTATCTCGTCCTGATCGGCATGGCCATCAGCGAATGGCGCCTGAAGAACACGCCGGGCCTGACCTGGCCCGGAATCGTCCAGGTCGGCTTGCTATTCCTGGGCGGCATCCTGATCACGATCGGCGCCCTGCTCAACATCCAGGCCCTGCTCGGCGCCTTCATCCCCGCCGAGCTGATCGCCGTCATCATCTATTGTGTCCGCCTTGGTCCTCAGCTCCGCCGCGTGAACTGGCTCGCGCCCACCAGCGAGCGGCATTTCGGGTTGGTTGTTCCATACCTGGTGATCAACCTCATCCTGCTGGTCTGGCTGATCACCGGCGTCGTCACGAAGGTCTACGCGCGCTTCGAGCTGATTCCGATCTGGCTGGTCTTCGCCTTCGACCACACAATGTTCATCGGCGTCATGTCGAACTCGCTCTTCGGCCTGATCCAGCAGGCGAGCCGTGCACGACAGCCGTTTTGGCCCTGGGCCGAGCAGGTCGTCTTCTGGGGCATGAACGGCGGCATGATCGGCTTCGTGCTGACCCTGGCAGCGGACCAGCGCGGCCTCGAGAAGCTCTTCACGCCGATCATGGGCGGCAGCATCCTTATCGGCATCATCACGTACACGGTCCGGCTGCAGCGGCTGCGGAGCGCCGCTCCGGCCCTAACGGCGGCGCCCGCCTGACGGTGTCGGAAGGTCTCGGCCAGCGCCTCATTAGCCGCCGCCCGCTCAGCCGGTTCATCCAGATCGATCGGCTGGTCAAGGTC
>VBEE01000002.1:19552-28405 GCA_005881715.1 Chloroflexota bacterium
GCGTGGCGGGTGCAGGTGGTCCTCAATTCGATGATGTCGTGGGAGGCACCGCCCCGAGCGTGGCTGCCTCCTGGACCGCCACCGATTTCGATCACACTGGGGAACGGTGCGAGTCCGGTCTTTCAAATCGCGGAAACTGGCAACTACGCAATGGACCTCGTTGTCGGAGGGTTTACGCGAGGCCCTCCCCACCCCAAACGCCTCTGTCCCTTCCGCCTCGACCTGCGGGCGGCCGACGGTCATTCGGTTCATCTCGCAACCGGCGAATCCGACCGCGCCGAGTGGCCGGGCTGGCAGTTTCTCGGCGCTGGTCAGTGGACCGTCGACATGGATACTCAATGCGACTGGCACCTCGTCGTCAGGCCCATGATTGGTCCGAGCGGGGGCGGCGCCCTCTGGTTTTAGCCGAGCGCCTCGATGATGGCATTCGCCATCGCCGTGGTGCCAACCGTCGGCTGCCCGTCCAGCGCGATGTCGGTGGTGTGGAGGCCGTCAGCCAGCACGCGCGACACGGCACGCTCGATCGCCTGCGCGGCGTCCTCCCGGTTCAGTGACCAGCGCAGCAGCAGCGCCGCGCTCAGGATCGCGCCGATCGGATTGGCGATGCCCTTGCCCGCAATATCGGGCGCCGATCCATGAATTGGTTCGTACAGGCCCAGCGTCCCACCACCTAGGCTCGCGGACGGCAGCATCCCGAGCGAACCGGCCAGCATGGAGGCCTCATCGGTGACGATGTCGCCAAAGAGATTTTCGGTCACGACGACGTCGTACGCCTGGGGCCGACGTCCATCGCGAAGGCGTCCACCAGCATGTGGCTGCACGCGACGTCGGGATAGCGCTCCGCCACCCGGCTCACCACCGTGCGCCAGAGTCGCGAGGTCTCCAGCATGTTTGCCTTGTCGACCGAACACAGCCGTTGCCTTCGCTGGCGAGCCAGTTCGAAGGCTCGGACCGCCACCCGCTCGATCTCCGGAGTGCTGTAGCGCATGGTGTCGACCGCGGCCTCGCCTCGCGGCGTCGAGTAGCGCCGCTTGGGTTTGCTGAAGTAAAGCCCGCCGGTGAGCTCCCGCACAACCATTAGATCGACGTCCTTGACCCGCTCCGGACGAAGAGCAGACGTGGCAACCATGGCCGCGTCGACCCGAACCGGTCGCAGGTTCGCAAAAAGCTCGAGTCCTTTGCGAAGGGCGAGCAGGCCAGAGCCCGGACGGAGGGTGCTCTGCGGCGCCGCGTCGTCCCATTTCGGTCCGCCGACCGCGCCGAACAGAATGGCGTCCGCCGTCTTGCACAGCCGCAGTGTCTGCGGACGTAGTGCCACCCCGAAGGCGTCGACGGAGGCGCCACCCACCAGTTCCTCGACGAAATCGAGCTTCAGACCCACCCGGGTGCCCGCGGCGTCGAGCACGCGGCGCGCCGCCTCGGTCACCTCGGGACCGATGCCGTCACCGGGCAGCACAACGATCCGAACGGCGGTCGTCACGCCAACAATCATGACGAATGAAGGCGCCGAGCTGACAGGCTAGCTGGCGATCGGCAAGGTGACCCGAACTTCGGTCCCCTTCCCCACCTCGCTCGTCAGGTCGATCGAGCCGCCATGAGCGGTGACGATGTCTTTCGCGATGGCGAGCCCCAGCCCCGCTCCAGGTGAACCCGGGCCCTTGACGAAGCGATCGAAGACCCGCGAACGGACCTCCTCGGGGATGCCCTCTCCGGTATCGCGCACGGCGATACTGACCTTGTCGCCCGAACGCCTGGCGCTCACGATGACGCTGCCGCCTGACGGCGTGTGACGGATGGCGTTGGAGAGAAGATTGGCCAGGACACTGCGGATCCGCACCGGGTCGGCATCGAGGGCCGGCGTGTCCGGCGAGATCTCGGCCGTCAGCCGCACCCCGCCGCCGTCCGCCAGGCTTTGAAAGGCGGCCAGACTACTGTTGACCAGCACGCCGACCTCGACCGGTTCGCGGTGCAGCCGCAGGCTTCCCACATCGGCGAGCGTCATCGTGCCGAGCGCTTCGACCAGCGTTTCCAGCGATGCGGTCGCATCCAGGATCGGTGCGAGGTGGGGCTGGTCGCCGGGATACACCCCATCGCCGATGCCTTCGGCCTGTCCGCGGATGATGGCCAAGGGCGTGCGGAACTCGTGCGTCAGGTCGGCCACGAAGGCGCGCCGGTTGCGATCCGTGGTGGCCAGCCGCGCGCTCATCGCGTTGAAGGCCCGGGCGAACGTTCGGACTTCACGCGGCCCGCGTTCGGCCACCTGGACCCCATAGTCACCCGCCTCGATCCGACCGGCGGCATCGACCAGCTCGCCGACGTTGAGCGCCATCCGTCGGAATCGGCGGCCGGCGCGCGCGACAAGGACGACAAACAGCAGCAAGGACGCGACCGCCAAAATCCTGACGGGCGGGTCAGCGCCGATCAGCCCGACCGCGGTCCCGACCAGCACGACGCCGATGGCAAGAACCACGGCCATCAACAAAAAGGCGGCGGCCATGAACCAGGCCACCCGCCACATGAAGCGGCGTCCCATCCGGGGCCACGTCGGCCGACCGGCCGGTGGCCAGGCCTCTCCTTGCGGCCACCAAGGCGGCGGTCCCGGTCCGCGCCAACCAGCGCCGCGCCAGCCGGGCCCGCGCCAGCGCCCGCCCCAACCACCATGTCCGCTCATCGCCGTAGGTCCGCGAACCGGTAACCGACGCCAAACACCGTCAGCAAGTAGCGTGGATTATGCGGATCCGGCTCCATCTTGCGGCGAAGGTTCTTGATGTGGGCATCGATGGCGCGCTCGTACGACTCGAACGCGACCCCGCGAACCGCACTCAGCAGCTGAGCTCGGCTGAAGACGCGGCCCGGCTGGCGCGCCATCGTCGCCACCAGCTGGAACTCGGTGGGCGTCAACTCGACCCGCCGCCCGGCGATCGTCAGCCGCATGCTGGGTATGTTGAGCTCGACGTCGCCGGCGCGGATCAGATCGGCGGGCTCGCGGGCCGCCTCACTCCGGCGCAGCACCGAGCGGACACGGGCGACGAGCTCCTTGGGACTGAAGGGTTTCGTCAGGTAGTCGTCCGCGCCCAACTCGAGACCAACGAGTTTGTCGGACTCGTCGGCGCGCGCGGTCAACATGATGATGGGCACCGCCCCATTCCGTCGCAGGGACCGCGTCACGTCGAGACCGTCCAGTCCCGGCAGCCCCAGGTCGAGAACGACGAGATCCGGATGCTGGGTCGCGGCAGTTCGCAGCGCAGCGGGCCCGTCGGCCGCCGCCAGCACGTTGAACCCGCCGTGCTCGAGGTAATCGCGGACGAGCTGGACGATCTGCGGCTCGTCGTCGACCACGAGGATCGTCTGCATGAGCGCCATCCTATGACGTGGGATGAGGCGGAGTGGGGAACTCCGCCTCTCAAACGGGAGGGAGGAAGTCGGCTAGACCTGCGTCGCCGTTTGCGCCGGGGCGCCGCCCGCCGGCGGGACGTTACCGTGCGCCCGGTCGTGCCAGGCTTTGAGCGTCGCCTCGATGAATGGCGGGAGCGTCATCGGCTGCTCCGGCCCAGCGTGACCGCCATGCCCGTAGCCGCCGAAGCGACCCCAGCGTCCGCCGCCATAGCCGCCGCCCATCATCTGACCCATGGCGTAACGGCGCCAGCGGCGCTTGCGGCCCAGGATCGCCAGGCCGAGCCCGAGCCCGCCGAGCAGCGCCAGCTTGCGCTTCCTATCGTTTTTTTGATCGTTCATCTCGTTCTCCTTCTTCGGTTTGAATCGGTACTGCCCTCATCCTGCCCCCCACCTGTGAACGAGCTGTGAAGGATTGGGGGACCTGTCGATGTCGCGGCATCACGACAGACAGCTGTCAATCGCGGCAGGCAGAATCGACGCGCGTCCGGAGCCGGCGGTGGTGGGACCCGGAGACCACTGCCGCCGGCACCGGCGTTAGGGAAGTCCCACCGCGATCCGCATCGCCTCGGCCTTTGACAATCCGGACTCGATCCGGTAGGTGACCCCACCGTGCTCCCAGACGAGCGTGTTCGAAGCCAGCCGGAGGGTCTCCGGCTGACTGTTGCCTGGGCCGGTCTGAATGATGATCATGTGAGGCTGCCCCGCAATCCACCAGCCGGGGTCGCCATTCACGGAGGTTTCCTCAAGGGTCGTGTCCGGGCCGAGCTCCTTTGTGATGTATTGCGGCATCAGGTCGCCTCGGAACTCCGTGACCAGCAGCCCTAAGCCGGTTTCCCTGACCAGCGGGATGCCCGGCCTCGGCTTGTAGGCGAGCGCGACCTCGCCACCTGGCGGACCAGTCGCCACGTAGACCGCGTCCGGCTCACCCAGCGCCGGCGGCAGGACGATCGTGAACCCCACAGCCCGTTGCGCCTCGTCCAGCGTGGTGAGGCGCCCGAGGTCGAGCGGTGTCGCCGGCGACAAGGAGGGAAGCGGCGATGGCCCCCGGGTCACGATGACGCCGCGGACGTGGAAGAAGTGCGCGATCGCATCGCGGGTGGCCGGGTTGATCAGGGCCGCGGCGCCCGCCAACACAACCAATGCCGCGGCGACGAGCGCGAGCCGTCGCGGATCACGCCACAGCGCGATGGGTCGAAGCGGCATGGCCGGTCGGGCAACGATCCGGGTACGAACGGCGGTGGCCAGGTTTGGCGTTGGCGGATACGGATATCGCGGGCCGAGCTCGCGAAGCGCCCGCTCCAGGTCGAGATCGTGCCGGCGCCGGGAGTCAGCCATCGGTCTCTCCCGCTGCCGCGGGCAGCCGCAGGTCAGCCGGCAGGACCGCGCGCAGGCGACCAAGGGCGCGCGACAGTCTCGACTTGACGGTCCCCTTCGGGCACTTGAGCGCCTCCGCCATCTCCGCCTCGGAGAGGTCGAAGAACAGCCGATAGGCAAGGATCAGGCGGTCGTCGTCGCGCAGCCGCCGCAAGCTCGCCACCAGGGTTGCGCGGAATTCATCAGCCTCGGCCGCCTTCTCGGGAGAGGGGGCCGCCTCTCCCGAGGTTTGGGCGACCAGGGCCCGCTGCGCCAGGGTGGTCCGCCGGTGCGCCGCCATGCGGCGATTCCGCGCCTCATTCGCGACGATCCGGAGCAGCCAGGGCCGAAAGGGAGCGCCCGGCCGGAACCGGCCGAGCGCGTAGTAGGCGTTCACGAACGCCTCTTGCGCGGCGTCCTCCGCGTCCGCGGCGTCACCCGTGACCTGATAGGCGACGCGGAACGCCAGCTCCTGATAGTGCTGGACGAGTGTTTCATAGGCGTTGACATCGCCGTTTCTTGCGCGTTCGACGAGAGCGGTGTCGTCCAGTGGCCGGCCCTCCACGGATCGATTGCTATCCCTTCATACCAGCCGGTTGGCCCCATGGTTCCAACCTCGTCCGACAAAGGCAGACGGAACGACCGGCGCGGCCCCGCGGTATACGGGCATGCACCGGCTCGTCACTGGGATGCTGCTTGTGGCGATGGCTACCGCCACCTTTCTTCCAGGGCCGGGGCGGCACACGCGCGATTATGCCTACTCCGGATGCCGCTGGCCGAGCGGGCAGATACCCTATACGGACGACACGGGCCGGTATGGCCGGGCGACCGCCGCCGCGGCTCGACGCTGGAGCTTCAGTACGCCGGCGGTGCAGCTCCACGCCGTGGCAGCCGCGGCCTGGACGGTGACAACGGCGAACCTCGGCCCAACACAGGTGTATGGACTCACCCACTGGACCTGTGACCACGGTCGGTTTGTCAGCGTAATCAGCTTTTACAACACCTACTACACCGATGGTTTCACGTTCGAGCAACGCGTCAGCCTGATGACGCACGAGATGGGACATGGGCTCGGCTTGAGCCATGGGACGGCGCCCGAACGCTGTCCGGTGCCGATCATGACGCCCAACTTTTCGGACACCTGGGGCCGCTGCCACGAAGCCTGGCCGCAGGCCGCCGATATCGAGGGCGTCGTCCTCCTCTACGGCGGAGCGGGCGGCTAATTTGCTCCAGTCTGCCGATCGACCCGTTCCAACACAAGCAAGAACTCCAGGGTCAGATGCGGATCCACCACGATTGGATCACCCTCGCCCGGCAGCCGAATCCCGAAATCGTGGGTGTCGATCGCCATCGAGCCGACCGCCTGGACCCCGCCAGTCGTGGTTTGAACGTCGACCGCGACCGCAACCGGCCGCATCATCCCGGCAACGCTGAGATCACCGGCGACGATCATGTGTCGTGGCCGGCCGGTGAAGACGGGTAACACGGTGCGGTGCAGCGTGAGAACAGCGAAGGGGTAGTCACGCGTATCGAGGAAGTCTCCGTAAAGCTCGTCTCGATCTTGCGCCCTTCTGCCTGGCAGCGCATCGATGCTGGTGAGCGTGTTCAGCTCGACGGCAAAACATCCGCCCTGGATGGCGATTTGCGCAGGATCGACCTGGCGCACCCGAAGGTTTCCGGCAACCTGGTCGGTGCGCGCGACGGCTTCGTGTGGCAAGGTGATGTCCAGGAATGTCTCGTGGGCGCGGTAGCCGGCCTGCGTCCCTGCGCCCGTGACCCAAAGATCCTCGCCCCTCGCTGTGGACGCGGGCGCCGGACAGGCGGCCTGCAACCGATTGGCAGCGGCAGATGGCGTGGCCGTGGGGCGAGCTGCGCTTGAGGTGGGCGTCAGACTAAATGCGGCGGCCTTTCGCTGAGCGGCGGCGTAGTTTGCCGCTCCGAGAATGCCGAGCAACACCAGTCCCCCGCCCGCCGCCGCGCCAAAGATGATCAGCCGCTTTCGGTTCACTCCCCTGATACCGCTGGGCGGCCGAGAAGGTTCCCACGCCGATCAACGCGCGATCCGCAAATAGACGGCGCCGCGGGCGTCCAGGTAGGTCACATCACCCGCCCGCACGATCCGAACCATGGTGCTCTCGCAGGCGGGGCAGCGCAGCACGAGACCAGGCGCCTGGACGAACGCCAGCAGGCTGCCGACCTCGCCGCTGCGCCCGCAGCTGGCGCACTCGGTTGGAGCCCCGGTCATGTCGGCGGTAAAAACATCGTAGAGAATGCCGCCGGCGGCGTTGCCATCGAGCATCAGTGCGCGATTCAGATCGCCGTCCTGTTCATCCATCGCAGTCCTCCTCAGGTTCCGGATGGGCCGAATCGCTCGGTGCGGATTCGCCCCGCCGGGATACCCAACTCCTGCAAGTTGTTGGCCGCCGCCTCCACCAGTAAGGTCGGTCCACACACGTACGGTCGCAACCCCGCCTCCAGCTGGCTGGTGATCTCCTTCAGCATGGCTCGATCGATCCGGCGGTGGAAGCCGGTCCAGCCGGCGGGCGCCTGACGGGTGTAGGTATAGGTGACGTCGACGCCCTCCCCGTGATCCTGCAGCATTTGCAGCTCGGTCGCATAGAGCACATCGTCCGGCGATCGAACGCTGTAGAGCAGACGAGTCTGGATCGACGAGCGCGCCGCGACCCGATGTCGAATCATCGCCATCAGCGGCACGACACCCGAGCCGCCGCCCACCAGCAGCAATGGGCCACCCAGAGCGACGTCCCAGATGAAGTAGCCGCCGATCGGGCCACGCAACTCGATCTCGTCCTTGAGCTGCACGACATCGTGCAGATAGGGCGAGACCTCACCGTCATCGATGCGTTCCACGGTCAGTTCGATACTGCCCTGTTGTTCGGGTTCAGAGGCGATCGAGTAACTTCGCTGTGTCTGGTATCCGTCAGGTGCCGTCAGCCGGATGTCGTAGTGCTGGCCGGCATGATGGGCAGTCCAATCGGGCAACGCGATGGTGAAGGTCTTGGCTCGAGGCGTTTCTTGATGGATTTCTGTAACCGTGCCTAGCTGCCAACGCAGGGCATCCGCCATCAGTCGCCGCTGTACCGCTCTTCCTTCCAGGGATCGCCGCGACGATGGTAACCGAGGTTTTCCCAGAACCCGAGCCGCTCCCGCTCTTCGAGTCGAAAGCCCTGGATCCACTTGGCACTCTTCCAGAAATAGAGATGGGGCACGACCAGCCGTGCCGGCCCGCCGTGCTCCGGCGTCAACGGTTTCTCGTCCTGCTGGTAGGCGATGAACGCCTGGTCATTGAGGAGGTCGGGGATTGGCAGGTTGGTTGTGTAGTCGCCGTATGAGTACGCCGTGACGAACGCCGCCCGCGGATCGAGCGAGACGGCCTGGAACAGGGTGTCGACACTGACCCCCTGCCATTTCATGTCCAGCTTCGTCCACTTGGTGACGCAGCTGATGTCGACGAGGTACGTCTTCGACGGCAGCTTGAGAAACTCGTCCCAGCTCCAGCTGACCGGCTGCCGGACTAACCCTTCGATGGTGAAGCGCCACTGGTCGAGTCGGATCCGAGGGGTCGGCCCGGCCGACAGCACCGGCCAATCGTCGACCAGATACTGGCCCGGCGGTATCCGGCCAGCCTGCTCCGGCTGACGCCGCCTGCCGAAAAACCCACGCGAGACGAATCGCTCCCCCATGGCGCCGAACCAGCCTACTCGCTTTGCCGGACCTGCGTGGCGAGCGAGAAGCTCGACGCAACCGGCACGCCCTTGCGCAGCGTGTTGAGCACGACACAGTATTTCTCCGCGCTGCGCAAGAGGCGCTCGGCGCGCTCGCCCCGGACATCCTGGGGGACAGTGACCCTGGTGTTGCACCGGATCGCGGTCAGCCCGATTGGATAGTCGCCCATCGCGAGCGTGCCGCGAGCGTCCCAGTCCGCCTCGATCTCCACCTCGAGCGACTCGAGCTCGATCCCCATGTTCGCGGCCACCATCCGCAGCGTTGTCTCCTGGCACGCGGCGAGGGCACCAAGCAGGACATCGCCAGAACAGGGAACATCGCCGCTACCACCGACTGCCGGGTGGGCGCCTGATCTCC
>VBEE01000072.1 GCA_005881715.1 Chloroflexota bacterium
CGCAAAGGACAGCTCTCCCTCTCGGACGTGACCTTTGCGAGCGAGGCGGATTTGATCCGCGTCATTCGCGAGATCGCCGCATTCGTGGGACGCCGTATCGATGACGACTCGCCGATGGTTGACTGCCGGCTTCCCGACGGCTCCCGCGTCAATGCCATTATTCCGCCGCTCGCGATCGATGGGGCATCCCTCACGATCAGGAAGTTTGCCCGCGAACCCTTCACGGTCCAGGATCTGATCAGCTTCGGCACCCTGACGGCCGAGGCGGCCGGCTTCCTGGAAGCGTGTGTCAAGGCGCACTTCAACGTCCTCGTCGCCGGCGGCACCGGCTCCGGCAAGACGACCACCCTCAACGTCCTGTCCGCTTTCATTCCTGACACGGAGCGGGTCGTCACCATTGAGGACGCCGCCGAGTTGCAGCTCCGGCAGCCGCACAAGGTTCGCCTCGAGTCGCGGCCGGCCCGGATCGATGGCAGCGGCCGAATCAGCATCCGCGACCTGGTCGTCAACGCGCTCCGGATGCGGCCGGATCGGATCGTCATCGGCGAATGCCGAAGCGGCGAGGCGCTGGACATGCTGCAGGCGATGAACACCGGCCACGACGGTTCGCTGACCACGATCCATGCAAACTCTCCGCGCGACACGCTGTCACGACTCGAGACCCTGGTCCTCATGTCCGGCGTTGATCTGCCGCAGCGGGCGATCCGTGAACAGATCGCGTCGGCCATCCACCTGATCGTGCAGCAGTCTCGTCTTCGAGACGGATCACGCCGGATCACCAATATCACTGAAGTGGTGGGCCGTGAGGGCGACACGATCACTCTCCAGGACGTCTTCCTCTTCGAAGACTCGGGTATGGATGGTAACGGCCGGCTCCAGGGCAAGCTGAGTCCGACCGGGATTCGGCCGAATGCGATGGCGAAGATCTATTCGAAGAGGGTGGCGATCTCGCCGGCGCTCGCTGCCCTGTTCCCTGACCGCAAAGCGCCGGACTTTACAGTGGGGGTGCGCCGATGATCATCGAACAGCCGGAGCGAATCGACACGGAGACGTTGCGCGACATCGCCGCCGACATGCGAGGCGAACTGGATCGCGTCGAGGAACAGATGGCCGAGCTGACCCGCGAGCACAAGCGCGCGCTGGCGCTCAAAGAGATCTTTGGAGTGGATCCGCTCACCCGCGATCGGTTCAACCACCTGCACGCCAACATCGACCAGTTCCCGGGAAAGATGGCGGAGTTGCGCGAGGAAGAGCGGTTGCTGACTCGCTGGCTCGACCGCTGCCGCGACCTGCTCCAAGCCAAAGCCGCCTGATCGTTTTCGGGGAGCGGTCAGGGCTTCGATCGGAGCGTGGCCTCGATGCCGCGCGCATCACCGTCCTCGTCGTGAAGAACGGTGACATCGACGTAGCCGAGCCGCGCCAGGTCGTCGCGGAGCGCGTCGGCCTGCGTGCCGCCGAGCTCGAGCAGGAGCGCACCACCGCGGCGGAGGAACCGGGGGCTATCGATCATGACGCGGCGGAGGATATCCGTGCCTTGGGGACCGCCGTCGTAGGCCAGCGGCGACTCGAACGCGAATGTGTCGCGCTGCAGCAGCGGAAGTGCCGGCGTCGGCACGTAGGGCACCACGCCGACGACGACATCGACGCGTCCTCCCAGCGTGCCCGGTAGAGGCTCGAAGAGATCGCCGCGGTAGACTTCCACGCCGTTCGCGGCCGCGCAGGCTACCGCCCGCTCGTCGATATCGGATGCCACAACCCGCGCGGAGGGGCGGGCCGTGGTCAGGGTCCTGGCGATGGCTCCGGTGCCGGTGCAGAGATCGATCGCCACACCGGTCGCCGGCAGCCGCTCGACGGCGCGACGCGTAAGCGGCTCGCTCTGCCAGCGCGGAACGTAGACGCCGGGATCAACGCGGATCTCCACGCCGCAGAACCAGACACGCCCGATGATCCAGGCCAGTGGCTCGCCGGTCAGCCGGCGCTCGAGGAGCGCGTGGAGGAGCTCGACATCACCGGCGGCGCGAGCGAGCAGTTCGTCCGCCTCTTCTTTCGCGGCGACAAACCCCGCGTCCGCGAGCAACGTGGTGAGCGTGCCGGGGTCCTTTATTAGATCTCGATCGCGCGGACGATGAAATCGCGGCTGCCGTCCCAGGTCCAGCATGTCTGGAGCGTAAGGGTTGAGACGGCGGTCGCGCCGAGTGGCCACAGCTGGGTATTGCTCACGATCGTCGTGCTGCTCACCCGGTACGTGTGGACCCGGCCGGATGGGTCCCCGTAGCGAACGATGTCTCCCACCCGGAGGCTCAGGATCGGGGTGAAGGTCCCGGGATTATGGGCCATGATGTACGTGTTATTCGCGCCGGCGCAGCTCCAGCGCCAGGCGCCCCAACGGGGGACCGCGGCGCGTCCCATGCAGTCGCGGTACCACCCAACTGGCTGGACGAGTCCCAGCCTCGGGATGACTATGGAATTCGCCCGGACGGCAAGGGGCGCAGGGGGAGCCTTGATCGCCGGTGCGGCCTGCCCAGCCGGATTGACCGCAGCAGCGGCTGCCGGTGGTGCCGCGGTCGTGGCTGCCGCGAGCACCCGGGCGGCTTCCAGCGCGGTCCGCGCCTCGAGAGCGAGTTCGCGGACGAGGCGGTGATCGTCGGCCTCAGCGTCCCAGGCAGCCATGGGGGCGACGTGCACCGGATGACTTGCCGCGGCGGGATGCCAGGTCAGGAGTGGGAAGCTCAGCAGCCAGATCCCGACCCCGATGAGGAGCGGGCGGCGCCAGCGAAGCAGTCCATCGGCCATGGGTCGCGCAACGCGGACGCGGCAGCAAGGTTTGCGCCGTTTACACGATCGTCACCGGCCGGCGACTCACCGGGTTGGTAGCGTCCATTTACCGATTCTTGACAGGCTCAGACTCAGTTGTTTAGCCTGTTTGCCGGAAGCGGAATCGGCTCATCTCAGGAGGGAACGATGCTCAAACGCACTATCCGAACGTGGCGTGCCCGCGTGGCCAGGAGGTTTGGGGTACCCCTGGCGCTCCTCGGCTTGGTGACCGGCTTTTCGCCTCTCGCGTCGACCGTAGCCGCCCAGGCCGGAACGATGCAGAACTACATAGTCCTGTACGGCGGCTCGGCCGTTCCGGCTGACGCTGCCGCGAGCATCGCCAGGTCCGGCGGCACGCTCGTCTACAGCTACTCGCAAATCGGCGTGGCCATCGCCAGGTCGGACAATGTCAATTTCGGAGCAAACGTTGCCAAAGACAA
>VBEE01000073.1 GCA_005881715.1 Chloroflexota bacterium
CATTTTCACCTTCTCCCTGACCCTCGGCGATTACGTGACGCCGCTGCTGGTCGGCGGCGCCGGGTCCAGCTTCATTGGCAACGTCGTCTACGGCAACGTCGGCATCGCGCACAATATTCCCTTCGCCGCCGCTCTCGCTGTCGTGCCGGTTGCCGTGATGGCGCTCTACCTGCTGGGCGCCCGCCGGCTGGGCGCGTTCGAGGCGATGTAGCGATGGAAGGGCCGTGGGTTCGGTTCGCGCTTCGGGTCTGGGCGGTTGGAATCCTGCTCTTCCTCTTCATCCCGATCCTGCTGGTCGTCGTCTACGCCTTCAATGTGTCGACCATTCAGAGCTGGCCGATCCCGGGCGTCACCCTGAGGTGGTTCGGCCAGACCTGGCAGGACCCCGAGGTGCGCCGGGCCTTGCTGCTATCGGTTGAGGCCGGCCTGATGGCCACCGCCGTGGCCCTCGTCCTCGGGTCGATGGCGGCTTTCGCCATCCATCGGTTTCAGTTTTTCGGGCGCGAGGTCATCTCATTCGCGTTAGTCCTGCCGCTTGCCCTGCCGGGCATCATCACCGGGATGTCCCTCAACTCGTTCTTTGCCTTCAACCAGATCACCTTCTCGCTGTGGACCATCGTGATCGGCCACGCCACCTTCTGCATCGTGATCGTCTACAACAACGTCCTGGCCCGGCTGCGGCGGACTTCCTCCTCGTTGCTGGAGGCGGCGATGGATCTCGGCGCCAGCGGCTGGCGATCGTTTGTCGACGTCACCCTCCCGCTGATCTCGACCGCGCTGGTTGCCGGCGCCTTGCTGGCCTTCGCTCTTTCTTTCGATGAAGTCATCGTCACCACGTTCACGGCGGGGGCGCAGAACACGCTGCCGCTGTGGATCTTCGGCGCCATCCGACTCGGCCAGCGGCTGCCGGAAGTCAATGTCGTCGTCTTCTTCGTGATCCTGATCACGATCGTCCCGGTCGTGATCGCCTCCCGGCTCACCGGGGGCGGCGCCGCTGGGCGGGTTGAAGCCGTTGCCGCCGCGGAGGAAGTCTGACTGCTGGTTGCACGAGCGTGCCCGGTCCTGTAGCTTTACCGAGACGGCTCGCCGAATTTACTGAAATAGGACCGCACCGAGGAGGGAGTGGGATGGCGCGCACGCCGCTGGTGGTTGACTTACAGGGGCTGGCCCAGGAGCATCGCCTCGCCGGCCGTTGGGGAATTCCGGTATCGGCCGTACGCGAACGACGGGCTGACATCACCCGGCGGCAATTCCTCAAGGGCGGCGTAGCCGGTGCGGCCGGCCTCGCTTTGGCGGGTCCCTGGAGCACCGCCCAGTCAGCCTTTGCCGCCTCGCCGCGTATTGGAATCATTGGGGCCGGCATCTCCGGCCTCACCGCAGCGCTCACACTGCAAGACGCCGGCATTTCCTCGACGGTCTACGAATCATCCTCGCGTATCGGTGGCCGGATGCACTCGGACACCAGCAATTGGGCCGGGCAAACCAGCGAATGGTGTGGGGAACTGATCGACCAGGGGCACAAGACGATCCTGCATCTGGCGCAGCGCTTCGGCCTGGCCACCGTCAATCTCCTGGCGGGCGAGCCCAACGGCTCCGAGGATACGTACTACTTCTTCGGCCGGTATTACGAGAAGAGCCAGGCGGACAACGATTTCCAGCCGGTCCACAACGCTCTCCAACGCGACGCGCAGGCGGCGAGCTACCCGACGACCTACCTGATCAATACGCCGGGCGGCATCGAGCTGGACAACATCAGTGTCTACGAGTGGATTGACCGGAACGTACCCGGTGGCCACGGTTCCCCCATGGGTCAGCTGCTCGATGTCGCTTACAACATCGAGTATGGAGCCGAAACGAAGGACCAGTCCTCGCTGAACCTGGTGTACCTCCTTGGCTACAACGAAAAGCCGGGCAACTTCGCGATCTTCGGCGCCTCCAACGAGAAGTACCACATCGTGAAGGGGAACCAGCAGCTGCCGGAAACCATCGCCGCTAATCTCGCTCACCCGGTCGTCCGGGGCTGGCGGATGGTGGCCATCGGATTCAATCGCGACGACAGCATTGCCGTGACCTTCAACGTCGGCGGACAGACGAAGGTTGAGAATTTCGACCGGGTCATTTTGGCCCTGCCGTTCGCCGTCCTCCGTACCCTCGATTACCGGAAGGCCCGCTTCGACAACATGAAGAATCAGGCCATCCAGCAGCTCGGTCGCGGGCGAAACGACAAGCTGCAGCTCCAGTTCAAAAGCCGCTTCTGGGATGGCACCGGTACCTGGCCGGGCACCGGAAACGGCAACAGCTATGCCGACACCGGCTACCAGAACACCTGGGAGGTGACTCGGAGCCAGCCGGGCACGACCGGCATCCTGGTTGATTACACCGGTGGGAATGTGGCCGGATCATTTGCCCCGTCCACCCCGTACGGCGCCGCCGCCACGAACCCGCAAGTCACGGCCTACGCAATGACCTTCTTGAAGCAGCTCGAGCCTGTCTACACAGGGATCACGGCATTCTGGAGTGGCCGAGCCACACTGTCGGTCCCTGCGCTGGATCCCAACCTTAATTGCTCTTACTCCTATTGGAGGGTTGGCCAGTACCACACCTTCAGCGGTTACGAAAAAGCCCGCCAACCCTTTCCGAATGGGCCGATCCATTTCGCCGGCGAGCA
>VBEE01000003.1 GCA_005881715.1 Chloroflexota bacterium
CGCCGGCGGACCGCCCCTGCTGATCGGGTCGACCGGCCAACGGATGCTCGAGATTACCGTGCCGTATGTGAATGCCTGGAACGCCTGGTATCGACAGACGGCTAACCGGCCATCAGGCGTCGGCCCGCTGCGAGAGATGGTCGACAAAGCTTGCGTCGCCGCCGGACGCAAGCCAGATGAAATCGAACGCACGGTCGCGGTTCTTGTCGAGGTGCCGGGTGGCTCGGGCCGGCGCGACGTGTATGAAGCTTCGGCGGAGGCATCACCGCTTCGGGGAAGTCCTGAGGTCATCGCCAACGAGTTGCGCGCATATGCGCGAGAAGGGATCGGGCACGTTCAGCTCATCGTCGAGCCCATGACGCTCGAGGCGCTGGCTCCGGTGTTGGAGAATCTCGACCGTCAGGATTGAGGGATGACCCCCAATACAATGAGCAGATGGGCACTCACCGAGTTGAACGCGTTGCCGCACAGTTACGCCAGGAGATCAGCGAGATCATCATCCGGGACTTGAAGGACCCGCGGATCGGGATGGCTACGATCACCGAGGTCAAGCTCACCCCGGACCTGCGGAATGCCACCGTCAAGGTCAGCGTCGTGGCCGAAGACGACGGCCGGCAAGCGGCGATTGACGGCCTGGAACACGCCAAAGGCTTCATCCGCCGCGAGCTCGGCTCGCGACTGTCGAACCTCCGCTTCGCGCCCGACCTGCATTTCCAGCTCGACGAGGGGGTCGCGTACAGCGTTCGGATCAGCCAGCTCTTGCATGAGGTCCAGCAAGGGGAGTCAAACGCCGGCAGCTGAGCTTAGCCCGCCTCGCCCGGAGGTGGCCGAGCTGGCGCCCCGGATCTGGCAGGTGATCGAAAACGCTCCGGTGCTAACGGCGGTCACGCATAAGGACGCGGATGGCGACACCCTCGGGTCGGCCCTCGCGCTGGCGCAGGCGCTGGAACCGATAGGCAAATCGGTCCCCGTTCTGTCGTCGCCGCCCGTTCCGCAGGCCTGGTGGTTCCTTCCCGGCTTCGAGCGGGTCAACCAGCAGTCGGCATCGCCGGATACGCCCGTCTTCATTTTTGACGCGAGCGATGCGTCGCGCGCCGGCACCAATGAGCCGATCGTGACGCAGGCCAGGGTGGTGGTCAACATCGATCATCACGTCTCGAATACGCAGTTCGGATCCATCAATCTGGTCCGGACGGATGCCGCGTCGACCGGTGAGCTGGTCTATGACCTGCTCAAGGCGTGGAAGATCCAGATCCCACCGGAAGCGGCGTCGTGTCTGTACGTCACCATCCTGTCCGATACCGGTGGCTTCCGGCATGACAACACGTCGGCCCACGCGCTGCGAGCGGCCGCCGAGCTGGTCGAGCTCGGCGCGGATCCGGTGATGATGGCCCGAGGCCTCTTCAAGAGCCGTCCCGCGTCGACGCTGCGGATGCAGGGCCGCATCCTGCAGGGGCTGCATTTCGAGTTCGGTGATCGGCTCGTCTGGGGATCGATCAGCCAGGCTGCGCTGCGCGACAGTGGGGCGACGACAGATCAGGCGGACAGCTCGATCGACCAACTCAACACGATCCGCGGCCAGGAGCTCGCCATCCTCTTCAAAGAAGCCGGTCCGCGGCTGACGAAGGTCAGCATCCGCAGCCGCGACCAGGTCGATGCCGCCGAGCTCGCCGCAAAGTTTGGCGGCGGCGGCCATCGGCGGGCGGCCGGCCTCGAGGTCGCGCTGCCGCTGAAGGAGGCCGAGGCCAGGGTGCTGACCGAAGCCCGCCAGCGGATGACTCGGCTCGCGTGACATCCGGAATCCTCAATGTCAACAAGCCGGCGGGCCCATCCTCGTTCGCCATCGTTCGCGCGGTGCGCCGCCTCCCCGGCGTCATCAAGGCCGGCCATGGCGGAACCCTCGACCCCGCGGCTGAAGGCGTTCTGCCAATCCTGATCAATGCGGCGACGCGCCTGGCCGACTTCGTCCACGAATGGCCCAAGACATATCTCGCAACGGTGACCTTCGGCGCCACCTCCGACACCGGCGATCGGGAAGGACTGCTTACCCCTTCTGGCGATGCAAGCGTATTGAGCCGCGAGCAGATCGAGGCCATCCTGCCGTCATTCACCGGCCGGATCGCACAGGTACCGCCCATCTACTCCGCGCTCAAGCAGGGCGGTGAGGCGCTCTATCGGAAGGCACGACGAGGCGAGGCGGCCGCGCCGGAAGCCCGCCAGGTCGAAATCCGATCCCTCCACTTGCTCGAGTACGACCCCACCCAGGCGGTGGCGTGTCTCGAGGTTAGCTCGGGCCGGGGGATGTACGTGCGCAGTCTGGCGCATGACCTGGGAACGGTGTTGGGCTGTGGCGCCTACCTCTCTGCGCTTACCAGAACGGCGGTGGGTCCCCTCGCCCTCGGTGGTGCGATAACGCCGGCGGCTCTGTCGACGGCGGGGGAGGGGTGGACCGACCGGCTGCTCCCGATGGATCTTCCGCTGCGGGAGTGGCCATCGGTAGCCCTGGATGCGGTGAGCGCGGCCGCGATTCGGCGCGGGCAGTCGGTCGCCGCGCCCAGCTCGGCTCCGGGCCGCTACCGGTTGATTGATCCGGAGGGCCACCTGCTGGCATGGGCCGAAGTCGACGCGGATCATCGCCTGCAACCGCGCGCCGTTTTTTCCTCGTGACCGCAGTCAGTTTCGGGTTCCCAGCACCAGGCACGCTCGGACCCACCCACGCCACCATGGGCACCTTCGATGGCATCCATCGCGGGCACCTGGCGCTGTTGAAGCCATTGATCGCGCAGGCAAAGCACGCGGGGGCCGCCAGCGTCCTGGTGACCTTCGAGCCTCACCCGCGATGTGTGCTCGACCCGGACCATTGTCCCCCGAATCTCACCACCCTCGATGAAAAGGCCTGGCTGCTCGAACAACTCGGGCTCGATCACCTGATCGTGATTCCCTTCACACCCCAGCTCGCCGCCCTGAGTGCCCCGGCGTTCATGCAACGGCTACTGCGCGGGATGCAGCTTCGCCGGCTGGTCATCGGCGAGGACCATCGCTTCGGCCACGGCCGGCGCGGCGACCCAGCATTCTTGCGCCGATTTGGCGCCAGGCACGGCTTCGCTGTGGAAGTCACTCCCACGCTTGCCCGGGGTCGAGCGCCGATCAGCAGCTCCCGTATCCGCCGCCTGGTCCTGCTCGGCCAGATGCGGGCCGCTGCGCAATTGCTCGGGCGGGACTACTTCTTTCGCTCGACCGTCGAGCACGGCGCCCAGCGGGGCCGGCAACTCGGGTTTCCAACCGCCAACCTGCGGATCGCGCCAAACAAATTGATCCCGGCGACGGCCGTGTACGCCGCCCGCGTCGATCTCGATGGTGAAACCCACGATGGGGCGCTGAGCGTCGGCTTTCGTCCGACCTTCGGCGGCAATACCCTGACCGTGGAGGTGTTCCTTCTCGAATTTGACGGCGACCTTTATGACAAGCTGATCACCGTCTGGTTTGTCCAACGACTACGTGCGGAGAAGCGGTTTGCGACAATCCCGGCGTTGCAACAGCAAATGGGAAAAGACGTGCAAAACGCCAGGAGAATCCTCGGTGGCGCGCAGGATTGAACGGTGAGTTCCTGGCGAGACTCAGCATCCGCAGAGTGCCAATCTGACCTCGATGAACTCTTGAACACAGCATTACCGTTCGCCACGCAGCTGCTGGCGAAGCATGGGGAATTCTTTCCGTATGCCGTTGCCATGAAAGGAGACGGCCAGATCGCGATGATCGCCGGCTACACGGGATCGGAACAGCCGCCATCCGCAGACCTCCTCGCCGTGATCTATCAAGGCTTGCGCGCGAAGGCAAGTGACAACCGAGCGGCGGCTGTGGTCGCGGATGTGCGCCTTCGAGAGGAGGGGACCGACGCGATCCAGGTCGAGATCGAGCATCGCGAGGGCATCGCCATCAAGGTTCTTCTTCCGTATCGGAAGAAGCGTTTCGGGGGTCAAATCGAGACTGGCCAGATGAGGGGGGAAGCGGGAGCCCCGCAAATCTGGTCCCACTGATCATCGTCAATCCGGCGGCGGGCGGCGGCCGCGCTCGTGGTTTCTGGGAACGGTGCGCCGCTTCGTGCACCATCGCCGGACTCGAGATCGAGGTGATCGAGACCCGCCGCCGAGGTGATGCTGCCGACGCCGCGGCGGCCGCCGGCGATCGGCTGGTCGTCTCCGTGGGTGGCGACGGCACCGCCCATGAGGTCGTCAACGGCCTGCTGCGTCGACCGGCCGCAACCCCGCCGCGCTTTGCCGCACTGCTTCGCGGTGGTACCGCCGGGGACCTGGCAAAAAGCGTGCCAAGCCCGTCACGCCCGGAGCAGGTTCCGGCCTGGCTCGCGACGGATCGCTGGCGCCGGCTGGATGCCGGCCGGCTGGCGACCTCGACCGGCCGCCGCTACTTCATCAACGTGGCCGATGCCGGCATCGGGGCGGAGGTGGTCCGCCGAGCCGCCCGCGGGCCGGCCTGGGTCGGTGGGAGGGGAAACTTTTTTGGCGGCGCCGTGGTGAGCCTGCTGACCCACCGAAATGTCTCGGTGCGGCTGCGGCTCGACGACGGCCCAGTGCTGCGTCGTCGGATCCGAACGATCGCTGTGGCCAATGGGGCGTTTCTTGGCGGCGGCATGTGGATCGCACCGAAGGCCCGGACCGACGATGGCCTCTTCGAGGTGGTGACCATCGGGGACGTGGGGCGCGTGCTGGGAATCCGTAGCCTGCCGATGCTGTACCGGGGCAGGCACGGCCGGCTCAAGCAGGTGGAGTTCGCCCAGGGGCGACGGGTGGAGATCGACAGCGATGAGCCGATCGGGGTCGAAGCCGACGGCGAGCTGGCGGGCAGCACACCTGCCGTCTTCGAGATCATGCCTGGTGCGCTCGAGGTTATCGATTGGCAGCCTTCGGGTATACTCTCCCCTGACCGCGCGCAGCTGACCGACTAGCCAACGGCATCTGGGCCGGCAAAGACTTCAGGAGGTACACCGACTGGCAACAGCGACCAAGACCGGCGTGATCGACACCAACCGGTTGCATGACACGGACACCGGGTCACCGGAGGTCCAGATCGCGATCTTCAGCCAACGGATCAACCACCTCACCGACCACCTAAAGACGCATGCCCACGATCACAATTCGCGTCGGGGGCTGCTCCAGCTGGTCGGCAAGCGTCGCCGGCTGCTGAATTACCTGCAGCGCAAGGACATCGAGCGCTACCGGGCAATCATCGCCAAACTCGGGCTCCGGAGGTGATGGCCTAAAGCCAAACCCGATGCCCCGGCGGGGCCGACTCGCGCAGGGTTAGAGATTGGTGCGCGGAGAAAGGGTTCCTTTTCTTCGAACCCCAACCCCTAACCCGCCAAGGACCGGAACCGCCTGGGCCGACTGCCAACCATTTTCGTGCCGCGACCACGCGGCCCAGGAGGAATCGTGAATCAAACACAAATCGAAATCGGTGGGCGCACGCTGACGGTCGAAGCCGGTCGCGTCGCCCAACAGGCATCCGGCGCCGTCACCGTTCGGATGGGCGACACCATGCTGCTCGTCACCGCCACAATGGCGGCGACGCCACGGGAAGGGATCGACTTCTTCCCGCTGACCTGCGACTACGAAGAGAAGCTCTACGCCGCCGGCAAGATCCCCGGCGGATTCATCCGGCGGGAGGGCCGCCCCAGCGAGCAGGCGATCCTGAACAGCCGCCTGATCGACCGGCCAATCCGGCCGCTGTTTCCCAAGGACTTCCGCAACGACGTCCAGGTGGTCGCGACGGTCCTCTCCGTGGACCAGGAGGCGGATCCCGCCACCCTCGCGATCAATGGCGCCTCGCTGGCGCTGTCCATCTCGCCAATTCCCTTCCAGGGTCCGATCGGGGCAGTCCGCATCGGGCTGCTGGACGACCAGCTGGTGGTGAATCCTCCCGTCAACCGAATGGAGGAGAGCAGGCTCGACCTGGTGGTGGCCGGCACCCGCGAGGCGATCATCATGGTGGAAGCCGGCGCCAAGGAAGTGCCTGAGGAGCAAATCGTCGAAGCGCTCCGCATCGCCCACCGCGAGATCATTCGTCTCTGCGACCTGCAGGAGGCGTTCGCGCGCGAAGCCGGCAAGCCGAAGGTCGATGTCCCGGAAAGCCCGAAAGATCCCGAGATCGACCAGGCGGTGGACCAGTTCCTCGCCGAGCGGCTCGACCAGGCGCTCTTCAACCCCAATAAAGCGCTCCGCGAGTCGGCGCTGGACGACTTGAAGAAGGAAACGGTCGCCGACCTCGGACCCCGCTTCGCCGACCGGCTGCCCTATCTCTCGAAGAGCTTCGAGGCCAAGGTCAAGCAGCGGGTGCGCGGCAAGATCCTCGACGAGGGCATGCGACCCGATGGTCGAAAGACCACCGAGATCCGCCAGATCACGTGTGAAGTCGGCGTTCTGCCCCGGACCCACGGGTCCGCTCTTTTCACCCGGGGTCAGACCCAGGCGCTGAGCATCGTGACGCTTGGCTCCATCGGCGACAAGCAAAAGCTCGATGGGCTCGGCCTCGAGGAGTTCAAGCGCTTCATGCATCACTACAACTTCCCGCCCTTCAGCGTGGGCGAGGCGCGGCCACTGCGCTCGCCCGGGCGGCGCGAGATCGGCCATGGCGCGCTCGCCGAGCGGGCGCTCTTGCCCGTCGTGCCGACGGAAGAAGAATTTCCCTACACCATCCGCCTCGTCACCGAGATCCTGTCCTCGAACGGGTCCACCTCGATGGCGAGCGTCTGCGGCTCCAGCCTGGCGATGATGGATGCCGGCGTCCCGATCAAGTCGCAGGTGGCCGGCATCGCGATGGGCCTGATCACCGGCGATGGCAAGGTCGCCGTGTTGAGCGACATTCAGGGCGTCGAGGATGCTCTGGGTGACATGGACTTCAAAGTGGCCGGCACGCGAACCGGCGTGACCGCCATGCAGATGGACATGAAGATCAAGGGCATCAGCATCGACACCATGGCGGGCGCCATCCAGCAAGCGAAGGACGGCCGCTTCTTCATCATGGACAAGATGGACGCCGCGATCAGCCAGCCGCGCTCCGCGATGTCGCAGTACGCGCCGCGGATGGTCACCATCCAGATCCATCCCGACAAGATCCGGGAAGTGATCGGCCCCGGCGGCAAGATGATCCGCAAGATCATCGAAGACTCGGGCGTGACCAGTATCGACATCGAGGACGACGGTCGCGTCGTGATCGGGTCGGTGAATGGCGAGTCGGCGGCCAAGGCAGAGCAGATCATTCGCGACCTGACCGGCGAGGTCGAGGTCGGCAAGAATTACAAGGGCAAGGTGGTGCGCATCATGCCCTTCGGCGCCTTCGTCCAGATCATGCCCAACCAGGATGGCCTGGTCCACATCAGCCAGCTGGCCGAGGACCGGGTGGAGCGGGTGGAGGACGCCGTGAATGTCGGCGATGAGATCGACGTCAAAGTCACCGAGGTCGATCGCCAGGGGCGGGTCAACCTCTCTCGAAAGGCCGTGCTTCAAGAAGCCAAGGGCATCACCAACGGCGACTGGATCGTGACTGATCGGGATCGGGGCGGCCCGCGCCGGGAGGGAAGTGGCGGCTATCGGCCAGGGGGTGACCGGGGCCCACGTCGGGACTTCGATCGAGCCGGCGGGCGAGGTCGAGACCACCGAAACTAAAACGTCTCGAACGCTCGTATGGCACTAAAGCGCCACCGAACGCCTCAAACGCTCGTGTCGCACGTTCCGCGCGACTCGCGTCGGCCGGCGGGCCGGCGTGGGGCGACGCCCCGACCTGTGGAAAACCAGTATGCCGGGGAGCCAACCCCGGCATACAATGGCCCCCGGTTTGGACTTCGTCGACCTGCCGAGCCTGAGCGCGGCGGTCCACAATTGCCGGCGCTGCCCGCTTGGCCACTCGCGGACCCGAGCGGTCCCCGGGGTCGGACCGGCTGGCGCGCGGATCATGATCGTCGGCGAGGCGCCCGGCCAGAACGAGGATCAGCAGGGCGAGCCGTTCGTCGGCGCGGCGGGCAAACTGTTGGATCAGCTGCTCGGCGGCATCGGCCTATCACGGGCCGATGTCTTCATCACGAACATCCTCAAGTGCCGGCCACCCGGCAACCGCGATCCGCAACCCCTCGAGGTCGAGGCCTGCTCACCGTATCTCGAGCAGCAGCAGCGGCTGATCAAGCCGGAAGTCGTCCTGCTGCTCGGTCGGCACGCCCTGGCGCGGCTGCTGCCGGGCTACGAGTCGATCTCGCGTCTTCACGGCAAAGTCATCGTCAAGGACGGCGTGACGTACATTCCGGTCTATCATCCGGCGGCCGCGTTGTATAACAGTTTTCTGATGGGGCCGCTGGGACAGGACTTCAACGCCGTCAAGGCCTATCTCGATCGGGTGGACGAGCGGCGGCGCGTGCTGGCTGCGGCTGCTATGCCTGTCCTGAAGCCGGAGGAACAACTCACCCTTTTTGGCTAAACGACCCCGTTTGCGTGCCATCCCGCTCGGGGGACTGGGCGAGATCGGGCGCAACATGATGGCCCTGGAGTACGACGAAAACATCGTCGTCATCGATGCCGGCCTGATGTTCCCCGAAGAGGAGATGCTCGGCGTCGACCTGGTGCTGCCGGATGTGACCTACCTGGCGGAGCGCAAGGAGAAAGTCCTCGGCTTCCTCCTGACCCACGGCCACGAAGACCATGTCGGCGCGCTGCCCTACATCCTCCCCAAAGTCAATGCGCCGATCTACGGCAGCCGGCTGACGCTCGGTTTAATCAAGAACAAGTTGCGCGAGCACAAACTCGTCGAGCAGGCGGACCTGCGAGAGGTGAAGGCCGGTGACGTCGTCGAATTGGGCCCCTTCAAAACGGAGTTCATTCACGTCGCCCACAGCATCCCGGACACCACCGCGCTTGCGATCGAGACACCCGTTGGGATGGTTGTCCACTCGGGCGATTTCAAGATGGACCAGACGCCGGTCGACATGCGACCCACCGACATGGCGCGGCTCTCTCACTTCGGCGACCACGGCGTCATGCTGCTGATGTCGGATAGCACCAACGCCGAACGCGACGGATTTACTCCATCCGAACGCACCATCGGTGAGGCGTTCCAGGAACTCTTTGGCCAGTGCCCGGGCCGGATCATCATCTCGACCTTCGCATCCAACATCTACCGGATCCAGCAGGCGCTCAACACCGCCGCTCGCTACAAGCGCAAGGTGGCGGTGATCGGGCGGTCGATGGTCAATAACCTGACGATTGCCCAGGAGCTCGGTTACATTCAGATGCCCGGCGACATCATGATCAAGGTCCAGGACATCAACAAGGAACCGGACGAAAAGCTCGTCATCCTGTCCAGCGGCAGCCAGGGCGAGCCGTTATCGGCCCTGACCCGGATCGCGGCCCAGGAACACCCGCAGGTCAAGCTCAAGTCGGGGGACACGGTGATCCTCTCCGCGACCCCAATCCCCGGCAATGAAGAGCTGGTCTCGCGCACCATCAACAACTGCTACAAGCACGGCGCCCGCGTCTTCTACTCGGCCCGCAACCGCGTGCATGCCTCCGGTCACGCCAGCCGTGAAGAGCTGAAGCTGATGCTCAATCTGGTGCGGCCCAGGTTCTTCATGCCGGTCCACGGCGAGTTCCGCCACCTGGCCCTGCATTCGGAGATCGCCCAGGACGTCGGCATCACCAAGGACCGGGTGATCGTCACCGACGACGGCAATACGGTTGAGCTTGGCGATGGGGTTCCCCACTTCGGCAACAAGGTTCCGGCGGGTTATGTCTTCGTCGACGGCCTGGGAGTCGGCGATGTGGGGTCCGTCGTATTGCGCGACCGCCGGGTCCTCTCCCAGGACGGCATCTTCATCGTGATCGTCACGGTGGACAAGGACACCGGGCAGGTCGTCTCCGGCCCGGACCTCATCTCCCGCGGCTTCGTGCACCAGCAAACCTCGGATGCCCTGCTGGAGTCGGCCCGCCAGCAGGTGCTCAACACCATCAACAAGCCCGGTCGCGGCAATCCGGAATGGCAGGTCCTCAAGAACTCGATCCGGGACTCGCTCAGCAAGTTCCTCTACGAGCAGATGCGCCGCCGGCCAATGATCATCCCGATCGTAGTCGAGGTGTAGGTCGAGTCTCGCCGATCCCGGCCCAC
>VBEE01000004.1 GCA_005881715.1 Chloroflexota bacterium
AGGAGGAAAACATGGCAGTAGCCGAAGAGAGCTGGATGAAAAAGTACCTGGGCGAGGTGCTTGGCGTCTTCGTCCTGGTCTTCCTGGGCGACAGTTTCGTCGCCTACGCCGTCTCCGGCGGCAAGAACGGCTTCCTGGCCGGACTGCTGGCGGCGGGATTCTTCTGGGGGTTCGCGGTCACCCTCGCGATCTATGCGTGCGGAGCGGTTTCCGGCGCGCACCTGAACCCGGCGGTAACCCTGGCCCTGGCCTGGCGTCGTGGTTTCCCATGGTCGAAGGTGCCGGGCTACATCGGCGCCCAGGTCGTCGGGGCGTTCCTGGCAGCCGCGGGCGTGTCTTTCGTCTGGAATGGGCTCATTTACAACTACGAGCACACGGCCAAGCCGGTGATCGACCGGGGCGGCCCGAATGGGATCGAGAGCGGGCTCATCTTCTCTGCGAACTGGCCGCATCCGCTGTTGATCGGGCACAATGCTGCCGCGTTGCAGCAGGATCCCTGGTGGGTTGGGGCCGGCACCGAGATCATCATCACGGCGATCCTGGTGATCACGGTCCTCGGGATCATCGAAGACCGAATCCCATCGGCCGCAAACGTCGCTCCGCTGGCGATCGGTATCGTGGTGGCGGCGCTGGTCGGATTGTTCGCGCCGATTGAAATGGCGTCCTTGAATCCGGCCCGTGACTTCGGACCGCGGCTCTGGATGCTCGTGATCGGATACGGTTCGAACGCGATCCCGGGGCCCAACTTCAACATCTGGATTACGACGTTGATGCCGCTGGTCGGTGGACCGCTCGGAGCGTACATCTACGACATGATCGTGCACCAGCACCTGCCGGTCCCGGTCGGGCCGGACGTGGCGGAAGTGCCGGCGGAGGAACGGGCGCGGGCCCGCGCGTGACGGAGACGTGTCCCGCCAGCTGAAGCGACAGATTGGCAGGGCCCAGGGCGAGCGAGGCACAAAACCCTCGCCCGCCCGCCGGGCGCGCCCTCGCTCGCGAGAGCAGCGGCTGAACCGCATCCTGCTGATCGGCGGCGGAGGGCTGGCGATCGGCGCGGTGATGCTGGCGGTGCTGGCGCCCCGTTTCGATGGAGGGATGCTGGCGATCAACCTGGTCGCCATCGCGGTGGGGCTGCTGATGGGGAAGGGCATCGGCATGTTCTTCTTCCGACGCGCGTATCCAACGACAAGCAAGTAAGAGGAGGCAGCGATGGCAGAAGCAGCGGTAACGACGCGACTCAAGAAGCTGATCAACACGCCCGAAACCGAGGTCAAGGATGCCCTGGCCGGGATGGCGGCGGCCCACGGCGACCTGATCCGGGTGGAGTACGACCCAAACGTGATCATCCGCAAGGACGCACCCAGGAAAGGCAAGGTCGGGCTCGTCTCGGGCGGCGGCAGTGGCCACGAGCCGATGCACGGCGGCTACGTCGGGCGCGGCATGCTCGATGCGGCCTGCCCCGGGGCGGTCTTCACCTCGCCAACTCCTGATCAGATGGCGCGGGCGACGGCGGCCGTCGACGGTGGCGCCGGCGTGCTGCACGTCGTCAAGAACTACACGGGCGACATCATGAACTTCGAGATGGCGGCCGAGCTGGCGCGCGGCGAGGGCGCAAAGGTCAATGCGGTCATCACGAACGACGACGTTGCGGTCCAGGACAGCCTCTACACCGCCGGCCGTCGCGGCGTGGGTGTCACCGTCCTGTTGGAGAAGATCGTCGGCGGCTGCGCCGAAGCCGGCGCCGACCTGGAGACCGTGACCACGCTGGCGAAGAAAGTCAACGCGAACGGGCGCAGTATGGGGATGGCGCTCACCTCCTGCATCGTGCCGGCGGCCGGCAAGGTGACGTTCGAGATCGCCGACGACGAGATGGAGTTGGGGATCGGCATCCACGGTGAGCCCGGAAGGGAACGGACCAAACTGAAGGCCGCGGACGAGATCGCCGAGATCCTGACCAGCACCGTGGTCAAGGACCTCCCCTACAAGCGCGGCGATGAGGTGCTGGCCTTCGTCAATGGCATGGGCGGCACGCCGCTGATCGAGCTCTACGTGGTCGCCAACGCGGTCAATCGCTACCTGCAGAAGGAAGGTATTAAACCTGCCCGCTGGCTGGTCGGCTCGTACATCACGTCGCTCGAGATGGCGGGCTGCTCGGTGACGCTGTTGAAGCTCGACGCCGAGACGACCAAATTCTGGGATGCGCCAGTTCACACGCCGGCGCTCCGCTGGGGTGTCTGACCCGCTGGCATGGCAGTGAGCAGCGCCCAGATTTACACCTGGCTCGAACGCTATGCCGGCATCGTGGCCGAGCAGAAGCAGTATCTGACCGGCCTGGACGCGGCCATTGGCGATGGCGACCACGGGATCAACCTGGACCGGGGCTTTCAGACCGTGCTGGTCAAGCTGGCCCCGGTCCGCGACAAGGATGCCGGCACGCTGCTCAAGACGACCGGCATGGCGCTGGTCGGCTCAGTGGGCGGCGCCGGTGGACCGCTCTATGGCACCTTTTTCCTCCGCGCCGGCGCGGCGCTGGATGGGAAGGCCGAGGTCTCCGACGCCGAGTTCGTCGACGCGCTGGAGGCCGGGCTCAAGGGCCTGCAGGAGCGCGGCAAGGCCAACCGCAACGACAAAACGATGGTTGACGCACTGGCGCCGGCCGTCGAACGGGCACGCCAATATCTCGGCGAAGGAGCGCCGCTGGAAGAAATCCTGGCCGCGGCGGCAGACGCAGCTGAGGAAGGGATGAAAGCGACGATTCCGCTGAAAGCGTTGAAGGGACGGGCCAGCTACCTCGGCGATCGCAGCATCGGCCATCAGGACCCCGGCGCCACGTCGTCGTACCTGATGCTGCGGGCCCTGAGCGACAGCCTGGCGGCGCTCCCGCAGCGGGCAACCACGACAACCACATAAGGAGGACTGGGATGGCGGAGAAGAAGTACGCGGCAGCCGTCGATCAGGGCACCACGGGGACGCGCTTCATGGTGTTCAGTCACGACGGCAAGGTCGTCTCGACCGACTATCTCGAGCATGAGCAGATCTATCCCAAGCCCGGATGGGTCGAGCACAATCCAATGGAAATCTGGGAGAAGACCCAGAAGGTCATCAAGGGCTCGATGCAGAAGAAGGGAATCAAGGCCGACGAGCTCTCCGGGATCGGCGTCACCAACCAGCGTGAGACGGCGGTGGTGTGGGAGAAGAAGACGGGGAAGCCGGTCTACAACGCGATCGTCTGGCAGGATACCCGCACTCGCGACATCTGTCAGCGGCTGATCGACGACGGCGTCGAGCCGACCGTCAAGGCCAAGACCGGCCTGGTGGTCGCCACCTACTTCTCTGGCCCGAAGGTCCAGTGGATCCTTGACAACGTTACCGGCGCGCGGGCGGCGGCCGAGCGCGGTGACTTGCTCTTCGGGAACATCGATACCTTTGTAATCTGGTGGCTGACGGGCGGCCCGGAGGGTGGGGCGCACGTCACCGACTACAGCAACGCATCGCGCACCATGTTGATGGACCTCAAGACCCTCGATTGGGACCAGGAGCTGCTCGGCAAGATCAAGGTGCCACGGGCCATGCTGCCGCAGATCCGACCCTCGAGCGACAAGAAGTTCTACGGGCAGACCAAAGCGAACGGCCCGGTGGGTGGCGCCGTTCCGGTGTGCGCCGACCTCGGCGACCAGCAGGCGGCCCTCTTCGGGCAGACCTGCTACAACGTCGGCGAAGCGAAGAACACCTACGGCACCGGCAACTTCATGCTGCTCAACACCGGAACCTCACCGGTCCCGTCGAAGAGCGGCCTGTTGACCACGGCGGGCTACGGCCTGGAGCAGGGCAAGTGCGTTTATGCGCTGGAAGGATCGATCGCGATCACCGGCGCGGCCATCCAATGGCTGCGCGACAACCTCGGGATCATCAAGGACGCGGCCGAGACCGAGGCGATCGCCAGCTCCGTCGAGGACTCGGGCGGCATCTACTTCGTCCCCGCATTCTCCGGGCTGTTCGCCCCGCATTGGGATATGTACGCGCGCGGTGCGGTGGTGGGATTGACGCGCTACGTCACCCGGGCGCACCTGGTACGTGCCACTCTGGAAGCGATCTGCTACCAGACCAAGGAAGTCGCGGATGCCATGGAGACCGACTCGGGCATCAAGCCGACGACTCTCAAGGTGGATGGCGGCGCGGTCAAGAACGACTTCCTGATGCAGCTGCAGGCCGATATCCTCGGCATCGACGTCATCCGGCCAACGGTGCAGGAGACGACCTCGCTGGGCGCGGCCTACGGCGCGGGATTGGCGACCGGTTTCTGGACCACGCTCGACGAGCTGCGCAAGAACTGGCAGATTGACAAAGTCTTCAAGCCGAAGTCCACCGAGCAGCAACGCGCCGAAGGACTGGCGGGTTGGAAAAAGGCGGTGCAACGGACGCTGAATTGGGTCGAGAAAGAGCCGGCAAAGGAACCGGTCGGCGCGGGCACCAAGGCGTAGGAAGCTCGGTAGGATGAGGGGAAAGGGCCGGCTCGGTCCTTTCCCTTTTCTATTGAATGCCTGATACCACGACCGGGGTTGTCGTCATCGGCGGCGGGTCAACGGGCGCCGGGGTGCTCCGCGACCTGTCCATGCGCGGCATCGAAGCGGTGCTGGTCGAAAAGGGCGACCTGGCCTCGGGGACCACCGGGCGGTCGCATGGCCTGCTGCACTCGGGCGGCCGCTATTGCGTCAACGACCTGGCCGCCGCCATCGAGTGCGTCGAGGAAGGCCGCATCCTCCGTCGGATTGCCAGGACCACCATCGAGGACACCGGTGGATACTTCGTTTCGGTCTCCGAGGAAGACCTTGCCTGGGAGCCACGTTTCGTCGAGGGCTGCGCCAAAGCGGGAATCACCTGCGAGCGGATCTCGGTCGAGGAGGCCCGCCGGCGCGAGCCTGCCCTCTCCCAGCATGTCCGCACCGTCTTCTGGATTCCCGAAGACGGCCATCTGGACCCCTTCTACCTGGTGATGGGCAATGTCGAATCCGCACGTCGCCGGGGAGCGCAGGCGCGCACCTACACGGAGGTCACCGGCTTCATTCGCGATGGCAACCAGCTGACCGGCGTGCTGACACGCGACACGATGACGGGAGAAGAGACCAGCATCGGCTGCAAAGCCGTGATCAACGCAACCGGCGCCTGGGCAGGCTTCGTCGCCCGGTTGCTCGACGTCGAGGTCAAGGTCGTTCCGGTCAAGGGCGTGATGGTCGTGCTGTCTCATCGGGTGGCGCACGCCACGATCAATCGCTGTCACAAGCCGGGCGACGGCGACATCATCGTTCCGGCGTTGAGCGTCGCCATCCTCGGCACCACGGCCGTCAAGGTGCCGCACCCCGAGGTGCTGCCCATCGAATGGGACGAGGTGCGACACATGATCGAGGAAGGGTCGCTGATGGCCGACGGCGTCAGCACCGCGAGGGCGATGCGCGCCTATGCCGGCGTGCGGCCGCTCTACGACCTCGGGGCCGAGGCCGAGGGCCGCGAGATGAGCCGCAACTTTGCGGTGATCGACCACGAGCAGCGCGACGGGATTGCCGGCTTTACCAGCATCGTCGGCGGCAAGGTGACGACCTACCGGCTGATGGCGGAGCGGGTCACCGACCTGGTCGCGCGCCGGCTTGGGGTAACCACGCCCTGCACGACCGCCGAGGTCCCGCTCAACGATCGCGACGACGAGCTGGACCAGTTACGGCACCGCCCCGCGCAACTGGGCGTTCCCAAGCCGCACGGCGGCGAGCGCCCCCTGCAGCCACTCGTCTGCGAGTGCGAGCTGGTCCGGCCGCAGGACGTGACGCCCTGGTTCGAGGATGCCGCGGTCCGCACCCTCGAAGACATTCGCCGCCGTACGCGGACCGGTATGGGTCCCTGCCAGGCGGCGATCTGCTCCTATCGGCTGGCCGGTCGATTGGTGACCGACCGCCACCAGGACGGCCCGACGGCGACCCGGGCGATGGCCGAACTGCTGGAAACGCGATGGCGCGGGGTGCGCCACGTCTTCTGGGGCAGTCAGCTGCGGCAAGCCCAGGTCACCACCGGCCTCCACCTGGAGCTCTTCAACCTCGATCGTCAATTGATGTTGCAAGCGGAACCCGCCGCCGCGCCGGAGGCGGTGGGCGCGCGGCAATGAAGTGCGACATCGCGGTCGTCGGGTCGGGGTTGGCGGCGCTGGTCGCTACCCGCACTCTGCAACAGGCGGGCCGGAATGCGGTTCTGATCTGGCCCGGACTCTCATCGCTGTATTTCACCTATGCCACGGTCGACGTTCTTGGCTATTCCGACCTCACCACCACGCAGCCAGTGGAGCAACCCGAGGCCGGCGTGGCAAAGTTGATCGCGGATCATCCCAACCATCCCTACGCGCTTGCCGGTCTGGACGCGCTGCGGAGCGGAACCACGCTCCTCATCGAATGGCTGCGCGCCGCCGGGTTTACGTGGCAAGGGAGCCTGGCTCGCAACCTCCTCCTCCCCACCGCCATCGGCACACCAAAACCGAGCTGTCTTTATCCGGAGTCGATGGCTGCCGGCGATCTGCAGCGCGACGAACCGATCGTCTTCTGCGGCTTTGTTGGCTACGAGGACTTTGTGCCGGAGCTGGCCGCATCCAACCTGTCGCGGTCCTGGGGACGGGGCGACCAGTCGGTTCGAGCCATTCGCGTTTCGCTACCGGGATTTGACACGTCGAGGCTGTTCACCTCGATCGATCTCGCCCGCAGCTTCGAGGACAAGGCCTTCCGACGGGAAGTTGCGAGCCGGATCCGTCGCGAGATCGCCATCGACAGCGTTCGGGTCGGCGTGCCGGCGGTGCTGGGGCTGACCCACGACACCGATGTTTACTCGAGCTTTGCGGCCGAGGTCGGCCACCCGGTTTTCGAGATCCCGACACTCCCGCCCTCTGTACTCGGCCTTCGCCTCTTCGATCGCTTGCGCAAACACATCCAGGAATCCGGCGTCGAGATGATCTGGGCAGCTCCAGCCCACGAGGCGGAGGTCAGCGATGGGCAATGCCGTCGCATCTACCTCAAGTCGGCCGGCCGTGAGCACCCGATCGACGCTCGCGCCTACGTCCTGGCGCTCGAGGACATGGTCGACGGCGCGCTGCGGGCGGGTGTCCATACCGTGGTCGACCCCTTCTTTCACCAATCGCTCGCCCACCACGCGGTGCCAACCGAGCGGACCGATGAATCGCTGTTCAGGCCCCAGCCATTCGCGTCCATCGGGTACGCGGTCACCGATCGGCTGCAGCCCTCCGCCGGCGACGGCCATCCGCTGGCGCGCAATGTCTTTTTGGCGGGCGGCGCGATCGCGGGGTACGACCCGGTCGGCACCAAGTCTCGCGGCGGGCTGGCGATCGCGACCGGATATCGAGCCGCGAAGGAGGCGATGGCGGCATGATCACCGACGAGGTCGGAACGTTTTCCGACACGGTCGAGGAGGCAGCACCGGTCGAAGCCTGCACCAAGTGCACCGCCTGCAACACGGTGTGCCCCGTCGCGCGCTCGACGGAGATCTTTCGCGGCCCGAAGTTCCTCGGTCCCGAATCCGAACGCTACCGCTCACAGCCGGAGGCCGCGGTCACGGCCGGGCTCGATCTCTGCTCCGGTTGCAAGCTCTGCGAGGTCACCTGCCCGTCGCAGGTCTCGATCCAGGAATACATCCGGCGCGCACAAAACAAAGGCGCCGCGGAGAAGGGCCGGACGCTCCGCGATTGGGTCCTGGGACACACCCGCCTGCTCAGCCGGTTTGGAAGCATGACGGCGCCGCTCGCCAACCTCGGGAATCGAAACCCGCTGGTCCGCTGGGCCATGGAGCGGGTGCTGGGGATCCACCACAAGCGCCCCCTGCCGCGTTATCAGTGGCTGACCTTCGAGCGCTGGTTCACGCGCCGGCCTCACAACAAAACGGCCCGGAGGACAGTGGCCTACTTCTATGGCTGCTGGGTCAACTACAACGAGCGACGCCTGGGCGAGCAGGTGGTCGCCATCCTGGAACGCAACGGCATCGAGGTGATCGTGCCCAAGCAGCAGTGCTGCGGGATTCCGGCCGTGGTCAACGCGAACATGGACCTGGCCCGCAAGTATGGCGGCGAGAATGTCCGCCGGCTCAGCGGCCTGCCCGCCGACGTGGACATCATCGCCAGCTCCACGTCATGCGGGTTGATGTTGAAGCACGATTACGCGCACTTGCTCGACATTCCCGGCGCCGAGCAGGTGGGCGCCCGGGTTTACGACATCTGCGAGTACCTCTGGATGCTGCACGAGGCCGGCGAGCTCAACCTTGACTTTCAGCCGGTCTCGACGCGGCTGCTGTATCACGCTCCCTGCCACCTGAAGTCGCACGGCATCGGCTACCCCGCGATGCGCCTGCTTCGCCTGATCCCCGGGGTGCAGCTCGAAGAAGTCGATGAAGGATGCTGTGGCATCTCGGGCACGTTCGGCGTCAAGGTCGAGAAGTACGACCTCTCGATGAAGATCGGCAGCCGGCTCTTCGCCGCCGTCAAAGCCGCGGGGACCGACGCCGTGCTGGCCGATTGTGAGACCTGCCGAATGCAGGTCGAGCATGGCGCCGGGGCGCACTCGGCGCATCCAATCGACATTCTGGCGAGGGCCTATGGGCACGGTTAGCCTGGTTCTGGTCTCGCACAGCCGGCAGCTGGCCGAGGGCGTTCGCGAGCTCGCCGCGCAGATGACCCAGGGCCGGGTGAAGATCGCGGTCGCGGGTGGGACGGCGGACGGCCGGCTCGGCACCGACGCCACCGCGATCCTGGGGGCGATCGAGGAGGTCCGTGGGCCCGAGGGCGTGCTGGTACTCGTCGACCTTGGCAGCGCTGTGCTCAGCACCCAGATGGCGATCGAGCAATTGCCCGTCGGTGGTCGCGTGCTCCTGAGCAATGCACCCTTCGTGGAGGGTGCCGTGATCGCCGCAGTCGAAGCCTCCATCGACAGCGACCTCGATGGCGTCGCAGCGGCGGCGCTCGGCGCCAGGCAGATGGAGAAGGTGAGCACCTGAGCGATGGCTGATCGACCCGACCGCGAGGCCAAACGGCAGGCGAACTTCGCTCAGGCGCAAAAGACCTCTCCCCTGCTCCCGTCGATCGCCGATGTGCCACTCCCCGGCGGGCTCGAGCTTGGCGAGGATGAGTTTGTGGTGCGCACCGCCAAGGATTGGGGTGTGTCGATCTCGCTCGTCCTCACTACGCGGCGCCTGATCTGTCCGACGGACCTGACCGGTCGCACTGAGGTCTCAATTCCGCTCACCGACGTGCGGGACGTCCAGCTTCGCAAGCACTGGGTCGGGTTCGCCACCATCGTGGTCAACTGGACCGATCAGCCACCGGCATCGTTTCCGGCGCATATCAACGGGGCACGGATGCGGGCGGATATCTCGGCGATGGTGGACGCCGCGCAGCGTGCGACAATTCCCAAGCTCGCCGTGGTTGCCCCGCCAGCGACCATGCCTGATCGGTACGAGAGGTTGCGGCAGATTGGCGAGCTGCGATCTTCCGGCGTCTTGTCGGAGGCCGAGTTCGAGCAGGAGAAAGCACGGATCCTCAGGGAGCCCTAGCCGCCGCCACGACATCGATGGAGCGCCGGCCGCTCGGCCGAACCGGACTCTCCGTGACCCCCATCGG
>VBEE01000005.1 GCA_005881715.1 Chloroflexota bacterium
GAGGAAGAACATCCCGAGCTGGACCTGGCCGACTACCGGCGGGTCTGCCAGAACTTCTTGCTCTGGCCCAACCGCGACCTCAGCCAGATGCCCCTCGTCAACGCGACCGTTGCCCGCAAGATCGAGGAGCAGTTCCGCGAGGACGAGGTGCCCGAGGAATGGACCGCGATGCGCCGGCTCGTCTGGGAAAAGTCGATCTGGACGATGCTCCAGGAAAACCACTGGCTCAAGCACAAGGAGCGCGTCACGCTCGACGCCTACCTGGCGAACGGCATGTACAGCAGCTCCTTCCCCATCGTGCAGGTCTCGATCCTGGCGTTTTCCTACCAGGACGTGTCACAGGAACTCAAGAACCGAATCTTCGGCCACATCTGCCAGGCCTCGCGCGTGGTGCGGCTCGCCAACGACCTGCGCACGCACGATCGTGAGTCGGCGCAGGGCCGCTTCAACTCGGTCGACCTGATCTCCGGCGGCTCCGCCGAGCGAACCCTCGACAGCGCCCGCGACGCCGTCCGCCACCTGATGGAGGAAGAGTTCGAGCAGCTCAAGAAGGCGATCGCGCGCGAGCGCCGCACCGGCATCACCCAGCAATTCCTCAGCCACCTGATCGACAGCACGCAGGTGTTACTCGACTTCTACGAAGTCCCGGGCGGGCGCCACAGTCAGGGTCGGCCCGATCGGGCGCTGAAGGCCAGCTAACCGGACCCGATGAGCAGCTCCATCAACTTGAAGCTCGGTGCTCGCAAGGCATCCGACCCCGACAAGCCGGATGCGTCGGCGATCGAGATGGAACGGCGCATCATCTGGATCCGCTGGCTGGCGATTCTCGTCTCGCTCGGCGCCCTTCCCTTCCTGGCATCGAGCCTCAATCGCCAGTCACTGGTGACCCTGCTGGCCCTGATCGGCCTGGGTGCGATCTACAACCTGACGCTGCTCGTCGTGCTGCTGCCGCACAAGCCGCAATGGCTGACGAGCGGGTATATCTCGGCCATCGGCGACGTCCTGCTCGTGACCGGCGGCGTGGCCGTCACCGGCGGCCTGGCAGGCCCCCTGGCCTCACCCTTCTTCCTCGCCTACTTCGTGGTGACCGTCACCACGGCCGTCCGATTCGGTGGGCTCGCGGCAATCGTCGCCGTCCTCACGATTGCGCTGAGCTACACCGCGGTCGTCTACTACGGCAACACCGTCCTGGGCACGGCCCTGACGCTGAACGACCTCACCAACCTGGCGATGCGCACCGGCTTCGTCGCCCTGACCGGCATCTTCGTCGGCTTCGTCGGCGACCGCGCTCGGCGCGCGGAGCGAGCTCTGCAGGAAGAGCTGGAGCGGGCCCACGCCTCGCTCTCCGAAGTCACCGTCGAGCTGAACCGCGACCTCGAGTTCGAGCAGACCTGTCAGCTCACTGCTGAGAAAGGTCGCTCGCTGCTCAACGCCGACGCCTTCCTGATGCAGGTTCAGATGCCCCCCTTGATCGGCCAGGACGAGTCGACGCCGCCGGCCTCGATGCTCTACGTCGACTGGACTCCCGAGCTGAAGGCGCACCATGCCGGGGTCGACCTGACCACCGCTCGGCTGGCGCTGACGCCCGCGACCGGCGAGCAGGTGATCGCGGTCTCGGACCCCAACCTGCTGCTGCCCAACGAGCACAAGCCGCTGCCGGCCGGCATGTGGTTCCGGATCCCGGTCTTCCACGGCGCCCGCGCGATCGCCGACATGATCGTCGGCTTCCAGGGACGCGAACAGCCCCTGCGCCAGACCGAGCAAGAGCTGATGCTGACCTTCGCCGAGCGCGCCGGCATTGCCATGCGCAACGCCCACGCCCTCGACCAGGCGCAGAAGCTGTCGGTCACCGACTCGGTGACCGGCCTTCCCAACCACCGCTACTTCCACACCAGATTCGACGAAGAGATGGAGAAGACCAAGGACACCGGCGGGTCGATCACGGTAATGATGATCGACCTCGACCGCTTCAAGGTCTACAACGACAGCTTCGGCCACGCCGCCGGTGACGTTGCGCTCAAAGCCGCCGCCCGCACCATCTCGTCGACGATGCGGCGCGAGGATACCGTGACCCGCTACGGCGGTGAAGAGTTTGTCGCCATCTTGCCGGGCGTCGACATCCAGACCGCGCCGATCCGCGCGCAGGAGATCTGCGACACCCTGGCCAAGGTCTTCATGTACAACCCGAAGACGATCTTCGCGCCACTCACCGCGTCGGTCGGCTGGGCCACCTACCCGGTCGATGCCAAGAACCGCGACGAGCTGCTGAATCGCGCCGACCTGGCCATGTACATGGCGAAGAAGCGCGGCCGGAACTGCATCTGCGGCGCCTGCGAGCTGGAAAGCGTGGCGGCCCTCGACTCGGTGCTCAGCGAGGTCGTCGCGCAGCTGGCCAGCGCCGACACCGTCGGCCCCGGCATGGTCGCCACCCTTGAAAAGCGGCTGGGCCAGATCGCGAACTCGAGCCATCTGGAAGAGCTCGCCGAGGGCATGCTCTCGCCGAACAGCGAGGCAACCCTCGAGGCGCTCAACGCGCTGGCCGCCTCGATCGACGCCAAGGACCCCTACACCAGCGGCCACTCCCAGTCCGTCGCCAAGCTGGCGGAGGACCTGGGCGACATGCTGCAGCTCTCCGCGGCGCACAAGAACCAGCTGCGGCTGGCCGCCATCCTCCACGACGTGGGCAAGATCGGCGTCGTCGACAAGGTGCTGCTCAAGGAAGGCAAGCTCGACGAGGACGAGAAGCTCATCATGCGTATGCATCCGATCCTCGGCGCGCGCATCCTGCAGCCGATCAAGGCCTTCCGGCAGATTCTCAACGTCGTCCTCCACCACCACGAGTGGTACGACGGCAGCGGCTATCCGGATGGGCTGGCGGGACAGAACATCCCGCTCCACGCCCGCATCGTGTCGGTCTGCGACGCCTATCACGCGATGACCTCGACCCGTCCCTACCGGCAGCGCCGCACGCCGGAGTTCGCGCTCGCCCAGCTCGAGGCCGGAAAGGGGACGCAGTTCGACCCGATCATCGTCGACTACTTCATCCAGATGATGCGCAAGCGCCAGGCGGAGAATCCGGATGCCCTGGAAGCCGACATACACGACGACCATCCGGGCACGCCGGAGGCCGAGGCGGCAGCGGGCTAGGCCATGGCGCTGGACGCGAACGGCCATCCCGTCTCAAAAATCGCCCAGCGCAAGCTCGAGCACCTGCGGCTCTCGCTCGAGGCCTCCGTCCAGTCCACCCGCAGCGCCGGCTTCGAGCGCTTTGCCTTCACCCATCAGGCGCTCCCGGAGCTCGACCTGGACGCCATCGATCCGTCGACCAGCTTCCTGACCAAGCCGCTCAAGCTGCCCTTCCTCATCTCCAGCATGACCGGTGGGGCTCACGCCGCCGGCGACATCAACCGCCGGCTGGCGCTGGTCGCGCAGAGCGTGGGGATCGCGTTCGGGGTCGGCTCGCAGCGGGCGGGCCTGACCCACAAGGATCTGCGAGCCACCTACCAGGTGCGCGGCGTGGCGCCGGACGTCCTGCTGTTTGCCAACCTCGGCGCGGTCCAGCTGAACTACGGCATGCGCAAGGACCAGTGCCTGGAAGCGGTCGAGATGATCGGGGCCGATGCGCTGGTGTTGCACCTCAATCCGCTTCAGGAGGCGCTCCAGCCAGAAGGCGATCACAACTTCCGGGGGCTGATCGAAAAGATCGCGATGCTCTGCAAAGAAATGCCCGTGCCGGTGATCGTCAAAGAGGTCGGCTGCGGGATCTCGGGGTCAGTGGCGGCGCAGCTGGCGCAAGCCGGCGTGGCCGCCATCGATGTCGCCGGGTTGGGGGGGACCAGTTTTGCCCGGGTCGAAGCCTTCCGCCGGGAGCGGCCCGAGGAAGTCGAGCTGGCCCTCGCCTTCTCCGAATGGGGCATCCCTACGGCTGAGGCGCTGGTCGCCACGCATCGGGTCGCCCCCCAGCTGCCCTTGATCGCCAGCGGCGGGCTCAGGCACGGGCTCGATGCCGCCAAGGCGATCGGGCTGGGCGCCGACCTGACCGGATTTGCCCACGCTGTCCTGGCAGCCGCGTCCGAAGGCGAGGAAGAGGTCCGCCGTCTGCTCGATGGCTTTGCCTGGCAGCTGCGGGTCGCCATGTTCTGCGCCGGCGCGCCCAACCTCGCAGCCCTCAAAATCAGCCCGCCGATCGAAGTCCGATGATGGCGAAGACCAAGCCTTTCGCCAGCCGCACCGACCGGCTGCAGGCGATGAACGCCGCCCTCGACCGCGACCTGAGCCGCCTCTCCCAGCAGGCAGGTTCCAGCCAGAGCGCGCTGCTGACCGAGATGGTTCAGTACCACCTCGGCCTGCGCAAGTCCGGCGACCGGCCGGGCAAGCGGCTTCGGGCCAACCTTGCGTTGCTGACCTGTGAGGCCTTCGGCCGTCGCTACGCCGAGGCGCTCTGGGCAGCGGTCGCCGTCGAGCTGGTGCACAACTTCTCCCTGGTCTTCGACGACGTCCAGGACCACGATGAGCTCCGACGCGGGCGGCCTTCCGTCTGGAAGGTCTGGGGCATCGGCCAGGCGATCAACGCCGGGGCCGCGCTCGAGGCGCTTGTCACTCGGGCGGTGGTGGATCTGTTGCCGGCGCGCTACGCGGATCGAACCCGGCCGGCGCTGGCCCTGCTTTCCGAGACCATGCTCGGGCTCTGCCGCGGCCAGGTGCTGGACCTGCAGTTCGAGCAGCGCGTCGATGTCGGGGTCGAGGAGTACATGGAAATGATCGCGCTTAAAACCGCCGCATTGTTCGAATGCGCCGCGCGTCTGGGCGGCATCGCCGCCGGCGTGGGCGATGCGTCGCTCGAGAAAGCCGGTCGGTTCGGCCACCACCTCGGCATGGCGTTCCAGGTGATCGACGACATCCTGGGCGTCTGGGGCTCGGCCGCCCAGACCGGAAAGCCGCTCGGCAGCGACCTGAAGAATGGCAAGAAGACGCTGCCGACGCTGGTGGCGCTCAAGGGCGGCGCGGCGGGTAACCGGCGGGTGCTCCGATCACTGCTGACCCGAGCCAGGTTCAACGCGGCCGAGATGGAGACCGCGCGCGCCATCATCGGCCAGTCGAGCGCGCTCGCGATCTGCCGGCGGCAGGCGACCGAGCACCTGGCCGAGGCGCGAATGCAACTCTTTGGCATGACCGACCGTCCAAACTGGGCCGTCCGGGCCCTCGCCGAGATGGTCACCACCCTGGAGTCGGGACTGGTCTAGCGCGTGGCTTGCGTTCGCGGGGGGCGCCCGTAAGGGCGTGGCTGGCACAATAGTCTCAGGAGGATGGGGTCAACAGCGATGCCGCTGCGCGCCCCGAGGGTCGTGACATACCTGATTTGGATCTTGCTTGTGGTGCTCGCGGTCGGGCAGCCGGCGGCGAAAGGTCCGGCGATGGCGCCCAGCGAGGTGCTGGGCGTGCATGCCAACGCCGATCACGCCGGGCTCCAGGGCAAGGTCTATGTCGCCCTGGGCGACAGCATCAGTGCCGGCCGCTACGCGACCGCGCCGGACGATACGTTTCCGGGGCTGGTGGCCGAGAAGCTGGGGATGAACCTCAACCTGGTGGCGCGCAGTGGGGCCAAGGCGGGCTGGGGCATTCCGCAACTGAGCGCGGTCCATGCGGCGCAGCCCGCCCTGGTGACGATCGAGCTGGGCACCAACGATGTCGGCTTCTACACGCCGACGGCCACCTTCGCGGCGCAGTACGAGACGATCGTCAATGCCGTCAGCGGCCCGCACACGCGCGTCCTGTGCATCGGCAGCTGGCTGCCATCGAGCGCCATCGACGCGATCATCGCGGACACCTGCCAGCGGCACGGCGGAACATTCGTCAGCCTCAACGGCTTCTATCAGGTGAACGATTTTCACGCGCAGGACGGCGGGTCCAGCTACCTGGGCCGCAGTGACTGGTTCCACCCCGGCGACCAGGGGCACGCCGCGATTGCCGCGGCGGTACTCTCGGTCCTCGGCGCGGGGCCGGCGCCGGTCGTCGGTCCGCTGCCCTCACCGTCACGCTTTCCCGACGTCATCCGCACGCACCCACAGTAAAAGAGCAATTCTCCCTCCCCCCTCGCGGGGGAGGGCCGGGGTGGGGGCCTAGACGTCGAGCACATCACCAATCTTGAGGGCCAGGTGCAGCGAAAGGCGCACCTCAGCATCGCGCAGGTCGGCCTGCAGCAGGTCCTCGATCCGGCCCAGGCGGTAGAGCACGGTGTTGCGATGCAGGTGCAGACGATCGGCCGCGTCGGTCGGGCTTCCGTTGGTCGCGAGATACGCGGCCAGCGTCTTCAACAGCTCCCCACCGCGATCCTTCCCACGCAACCGCGCCAGCGCCTGGTCCCTGAAGTCGCGCAGCTCGGGTAACGGCTGCAGCGCGTACAGCAATCGGTAGAGGCCAAGGTCCGAGAACGCCGTCGCGCTATCGGGACCAAAAAGGCGGCGGCCCATCGCCAGCGCTTGCTCGGCTTCGCGGGCGGCCGCTGCCACCTCGGTTGCCCCCGAGCGAATGGCGCCGTATCCCAGGGCTACCGCCGCCGCCGTGGCGGCTCGTGCCGTCCGGTGCAGCTGGTCGACCAGCGACTTCGGTTCCGGCGTCCGGCGTCCGGCCAGGCTGATGAGCGCAACGGTGGTCGCGCCGCGCTCCCGAACCAGGGCGCTGCATCGCATCGTGGCAAGCTGGCGCTCCCAGGCGCCCCGGATCTTTGCGGCCTTCCCCGAGGCGGGCGCGTCGGCAGCCACGACGAGATACGGGGCATCGACATCGAATCCCTTGCGCTTTGCCCGTTCTCGGGTTGCCTCGTGCGAGCCAGGCCGGCCGGCCGTCAACGCATCGAGCAACTCTTCCTCGGCCTCATCGCGCGCATCGCGCGCGGCCCGGGCGCGCACCAGCTCGATCGCGCACGCATGGGCGGCCCGTCCAACCGCCAGCCGGTGCAGCTCGCCCAACTCGCCATCGGACCCGACCAGGGAGAGGAATCCGGCGATACTTCCCTGGACGAGGATCGGGGCAATCAGGCGAGCCCGTCCGCCGGCCAGAGACCGGAGCGCCACCGGTGGATCGAAGGCGCTGAGCGGCACCTCGCGCAACCACTCGTCGAGCGCCGGCCGCTCTGCCGCGATCGCCGCGCCGACCTCCTCCGGAAGTCGGTCGCCCGCGCCTACATAATCGACCCGAGCCTCGTGCTCGAGCAGCACTGGAATTCCGGTCAGCTCGTGCAGCCGGGCGAGCAGCGCCGGCAGCCCGCGCCCGGCCAGGGCCAGCTCGCTGAGCTGGCGGTGGAGATCCTGCGCTCGCTCGTGCAACTCGGCGCGCCGGTCCACGACATAGCGCAGCACCTGCTGTTCGACCTGGTCGAGCGCGATCCCCGCTGGCAGGGCAAACAGCGGCAAGCCGTGGGCGTCGGCAACCTGGCGCGCTTCCGCCGACACACGACCTGAGACGGCGGCGCCGGCGACACCCTGACCGGCGAGCGATTCCAGCAAGCGGGCCAGCGTCAGGCGGGCGTCGACGGCGGTGAGCACCTGGGGATTGATCAGCAGCAGCTCGCCGCCGCGCAACGGCGTGAAGGCAGGCGACCGGGCGCGCAGTGCGGTACACCAGACGACTTCGCGCCGCATGCCGGCCGCTCCGGCGACCATTTGCGTTTCCGGCGGGAGGGCGCCGCGCCACACGTCGTCGACCGTCACGTGCGGATGCGGTGGGGCAACCGGTGTTTTCGAGCCCATGGTTCGTGCGCCGCGCCCTAAGGAGACGCGTCGGTCGACATTATCCCACAGGTTCGCCCAGCGGCTTTAGACGCCGCGCACAAGCCCGCTCAGGCGGAGCGGATGCGCCGCCGGGTCGGTCCCGGCGGCTTCTTGGCAGGCCGGGCCCGTGCGGGGGTCTTCTTGGAGCCGTTCCCCGCCGCAGCGTCGGCCTTTGCCGCACCCTTCCACAGCGACTCGAGGTCGTAGTACGACCGCTCGCCCGGGAGGAAGACGTGGACGATCACGCTCGCGTAGTCAAGCACCACCCACGATCCGTCGTCGTACCCGGCGATGCGCAGGGGCCGCACCCCCTGATTCTTTCCCGCCTCGATGATCGAGTCGGTGATGGCGCGCACCTGCCGGTCGGTGTCCCCTTCGCAGATCACGAAGTAATCAGCGATCGATGTTTTCTGCCTGATGTCCAGGCGGACGATCCCCCGCGCCTTCTTGTCCGCAGCCGCAGTCGCAATGAGCCGGCTGAGCTGAAGGGGGGTCACTTCTTTGATTATCCCAGTTGGCCGGGACCCGCCGTCAGGCCTGGTAGAGCGCATGCGCACGGATGTAGTCGGCCACCCCGGGCGGCACGAGATCATCGATCGGCGTCCCACGCCTCAGTCGGTCGCGGACCTGGTGCGCGGCGATGGCAGGCGTGTCGAGGTGCACGAGCCGGGTCCGTGCCGGGCTGAAGCCGAGCTCGTGCAGTGTGGACAGGGCAATGCTGGTGTCCGGTCGATTGAAGATCGTAAAGCTCACCTCCTTGAGCAGCGCGTCCGCTTCGTGCCAGGTGCGGATCCGGAGCGCGGCATCAGAGCCGAGCAGCAGCTCGAATCGTTGCCCTGGCATCGAACGGGCGAGCTCGCGCATCGTATCGATCGTGTACGAGATTCCACCCCGGTCGACTTCAATTCGCGACCCGAGTAATCCCGGTTGATCCGAGACCGCGATCTCGACCATTCGCATCCGGTCCTCAGGGCTCGCCACCGGAGCCGCGCTTCGGTGCGGCGGGTGCGCGTTCGGGATTAACCAGACCTGGTCGAGGCCGGCCTCACCGCGCAACTGGCGGGCGGCGGCGAGGTGCCCGCTGTGCACCGGGTCGTAGGTTCCACCCATGATGCCGATGAGTATCCCTCCGGCGGAGGGTCGGGGTGGGGGGTCAGCGCTCCGGATCGTAGAGAAACTCCGCGTCGGAAATTCGTACCATCTCGCCGCCGCGGGCGCCGTGCCGCGCCAGCGCATCGTTCAGGCCCCAGCGGTCGAGCATCCGCTGGAAATGCGCCAGCCCCTCCGGGTTGGTGATGTCCGTCATGGCCAGCAATCGCTCAAGCTGATTTCCCGAAACGCGAAAGCCGCCATCGATCGCCTCGATGGTGAAGGGTTCGGCCGAGCTGGGCCCCCGATAGACCTTGAGGGCGGGCACCGGCTCGGAAGTCTCACGCTTGCGCCGCTCGAGCATTCGCCAGGTCGCCCAGAGCAGATCCTGGACACCTTCGCCGGTCGCGGCGGAGATGGGGAACGACCGGTGGCGCAGCTTGACCAGCCGCTGCCGGAAGGCCAGCGTCTCGGACGGCTCGCTGACGGCGTCCATCTTGTTCAGGGCAATGAGCTGGGGTCGGCGGGCCAGCGAGGCGCTGTATTTCTTCAATTCCGCGCGCACCTGCTGGTAATCATTCCAGAGCTTGTGCTGATCGCCCGCCGCGGCATCGATGACATGAATCAGGACGCGAGTCCGGTCGACGTGGCGGAGGAATTCCAATCCGAGCCCGGCTCCGGCGTGGGCGCCCTCGATCAACCCGGGCAGGTCCGCCATGACGAACGTGACATCCTCCCCCAGTTCGACGACGCCCAACACGGGCTCCAGGGTGGTGAAGGGGTAGTCGCCAATCTTCGGCCTGGCCGCGCTGGCCGCGGACAGAAGCGTCGATTTGCCGGCGTTGGGAAGCCCAATCAGGCCGGCATCGGCGATCAGCTTCAGCTCCAG
>VBEE01000006.1 GCA_005881715.1 Chloroflexota bacterium
TTCGCCGGCGTCACGCACCAGACGCCGTTGAGCGAGCCCGACCGGCGCAACGCGATTCACGGATTGACCCGCTGGCTGAGCTGGACCGCCCGCGTGGAGGAGGCCGACCGCGTCGTTATGCAGCTGCTCCTGCATCCACAGGACGGTTACCCGTTCACGCTGTCACTGGCGATCGAGTACCGGCTCTCGCAGCGCGGGCTGGCGGTGCAGACGACGGCGACGAATGCAGGATCGCAGGCACTCCCCTACGGCGCCGGTCACCATCCTTATCTGACGGTGGGAACCGAGCGGATCGATGACGCGCGGCTGCGCATCCCGGCGCTGATGTATCTTGAAGTCAACGATCGGCAGATCCCGACCGGCCGCGCCATCCCGGTGCAGGGCAGTACGGTCGACTTCCTCGAGCTGCGCCCGATCGGTTCGACGAAGCTCGACACCGCATTTGCAAGCCTGGTTTCCGATGCCGACGGACTCACGCGGGTGGAGCTCCAGGCCCCGAGCGGGCGGCCGAGCCTGATGCTGTGGATGGACAAAAGCTATCGGTTCGTCATGGCCTTCACCGGCGACGCGCTCCCCCAGGTCGATCGCCGCCGGCGAAGCGTGTCGCTGGAGCCGATGACCTGCGCGCCGAACGCATTCCGCAGCGGCGACGGCCTGATCGTGCTGCAGCCCGGTCAGTCGACAAGCGCCAACTGGGGCATTTTGCTGTAACTTAGGCGGCCCCCTCGATATCATCGAATCACCCCACAATTGCGCAGCTTATGGCGGGCCTGCCAATATCAGGTCAGCGCATCACGCCGTTGTAGGAGGGAAGCTGCCGGTGTACGCAAAGATCTACGTCCCCCTCGATAATTCGGACCACTCCAACGCCGCGATCGAGGTGGCCGTCCGGCTCGCGGGAGCGACCAAGGCCAGCCTGGTCGGGAGCCATGTCTATGCCGCCCGTATGCACGACGTGCGCTTCAAGCAGATGGAGTACACGCTACCCGAGGAGTACCAGCACGAACAGGAATTAGAGCGCCAACGCAAGATCCATGACTCGCTGATCACTCGCGGCCTGCAGCTGATCTCCGACTCCTACCTGGACGTGATGAAGGCGGCCTGCGACAAAGCCGGCCTGCCATTCGAGTACAAGACCTTCGACGGCAAGAACTGGGAATGCCTGGTCGATGACATCGGCGAGTCTGACTACGACATCGTGGTGATGGGCGCGCTCGGCATGGGCGCCGTCAAGGACAGCATGGTGGGGAGCGTGACGGACCGGGTGGTCCGCCGCATCCGGGTCGACTCCCTGGTGGTCAAGGACACCCATCCATTTCGCGACGACGCCTCGGACCGGATCGTGGTGGCGGTCGACGGGAGCCCGCAATCGTTCGCGGGGCTGAGGACTGCGATCGAACTCGCCCGAGCGTTTGGCAAGCAGGTGGAGGCGGTCTCGGTCTATGACCCCTATCTCCACTACGCGATGTTCAACGGCATCGTCGACGTGCTCTCCGCGGAGGCCTCCAAGATCTTTCGCTTCAAAGAGCAGGAGCAACTGCACGAGGAGATCATCGACACCGGCCTGGCCAAGATCTACGAGTCGCACCTGCGGGTGGCGCAGTCGGTCGCCCGCGACGAGGGCATCGAGATCAAAACCACGCTGCTGGACGGCAAAGCCTTCAAGAAGGTGCTGCAGTACGTGCGCCAGGACCCGCCCTGGCTGCTGGTGATCGGCCGGATCGGCGTCCACTCGGCGGCCCAGATGGACCTCGGGAGCAACAGCGACAACCTGCTCCGGCTGGCGCCGGTCAGCGTCCTCCTGTCCAGCCGCACCTTCGTGCCCCCCATCGATGTGCAGGCCGAGGCCAGCGTGGCCTGGACGGAGGAGGCCGAGGCGAGGATGGAGAAGGTGCCAGCCGCCTTCCGCGCCATCACCCGCACCGCCATCTGCCGGTACGCGATGGAACGCGGGCATTCGATCATCAGCTCCTCAATCATCGACCTCGCCGTGTCGGAGGTGATGCCGGAGCATGCCGCTCGCGCCATGGGCGTCCAGCCGGCCCAGGTCAAGGCCACCATCGGCGCCGACGAGACCGCCCCGACCTGGATCTGCCGTCGCTGCGGGCGTCCTGCCCGGGTGGAGAAACCGCAGGCGTGCCCGGTCTGCGAGGGCACCAGCTTTCAGCCGGTTGACAAGGCGGCGATGGTGGCGGTGGCGACCCGGGAGGGCGGCGTCGAGGAAGAGGAAGCCTTCGACGGCTTCAAGGTCAAGTGGACGGCAGAGGCCAAGGAGGTCCTCAACCGCGTTCCGAAGGGCTACGAGCGGCGCCGGGTCAAGGCCCGCATCGAAAAGATCGCCAGGGTGCAGCGGCTTCCCAGCATCACCCGAGACTTTGCCGACGCGAACCTGGACGAGGCCTATGGACCGGTGGCCGAGGTCGTCAGCGACACGGTACCGCAGGTAAAGCCGGCCGGCGAAACGCCCCTGACCTGGACCGACGAGGCGGTGCAGCGGATGGAGCGCGTGCCGGGTGGCTTCATGCGGATGATGGCTCGCACCAAGGTGGAGGAGTTCGCCAGAAAGATCCGGGCCGAGACCATCACGGGCGACGTCGTCGAGGGCGGCCTGGTGGACGCGCGGATGATGATGGACCAGGCACTCAAGGTGCACTCGCCCGAGGTGGTCAGGGCAGCGATGCAGGCGCACGGCCACCATGATGAGAACGCCGCTGCGACGCGCGAGCCCTCGCCCGGCTGGACCGAGGACGGGGTCCGCCGCCTCAACGAAGTGGAAATCCGGGCGGAGGAAAAGTTCGCGCCGAGCCGGGCACGCGAGCTCGCTCAGCACGCCGCGGAGTCGCGCGCGGCTCGCACCTCGGAGGCGATCAACGCCGCCTTTCTGGAGCGGCTCGGAATCAAGATCGGATATGGCCATCCGCTCAGCCCTAAGACCTTCGAGCATTACTTCACCTGGTCTCCGGAAGCCGAGGCGCGGCTGGCGAACCTCCCCTCCTACTGCCGGGAGTTGAGCCGCTGGCGCGTCGAGTGGACGGCGGCCAAGAAGGGACTCGGTCCGGTGATAACCCCCGCGGCGATGGACGTGAAGTTCGAGATGTGGGGCGAAGTCTCGGACGCGCTGCAGCAGAAGGGGCCGCAGATGCCATGGGAGCCTGCTGCAGAAAAGCGGCTCGAAAACATGCCGCCGTTTGTCAAAGGCCAGGTGATGGCGGCGCTCGAGGGCAATGCCCAGGCGCTTGGCGAGGAGCGGGTCACGACAAAGGTGATGGATGCCGTCATCCAGAAGTGGATCGAGACCGGCGATTTCCATGAGGGTCGATACGGCTTCCGAGCCTAGCCTGCTGATCGCGACGGATCTGACCCGCGCCTATCGCGGTGGCAAGGGGGTCTTCGACATCCGCCTCAGGCTGGCTGCCGGCGAGGTGGTGGGCGTCATGGGACCGAATGGCTCAGGGAAGACCACGCTCCTTCGCCTGCTCGCGACCGCGGCCACGCCTACGTCCGGTCAGGTCAGCTGGTTCGGGACGACGAACGCGCGGGATCCATCGGTCCGCCGGCGGCTTGGCGTCATGCTCGACCAGGCGGCCCACTTTGATCAGATGACGGGCTATCAAAACGCCTGGTTCTTCGCCCACCAGTTCGGGCTATCTGACGCGCTTGCCCGGGAGCGGCTTGATGAGCTGTTTTCCTGGTCGGGCTTGTGGGACGCACGGGACCAGCTTGTGGGCGAGTACTCGCTGGGGATGAAGCGCCGGCTCAACCTCGTTGAGGCACTGGTGCATCGCCCCTCCATCCTGCTGCTCGACGAGCCGACCCTGGCTCTCGATTACCGGGCCGAGCTCGACCTGATCGAGCGTCTCCAGCTGCTCAGCCTGACTGGCACCGCCGTGGTGCTCGCGACCAACGATGTGCATCTCGCCGAGCGTCTCTGCGACTCCATCCTCTTCCTCCACGAGGGCCGCGCCATTCGCGAGGGGCACGTGCCGGAATTGCTGACCGAGGTGGCGGGCTCGAAGGAGGTACAACTGCAGCTGAACTCGCCGATCAGCCTTGAAGGCCTTCGCTCACTGGCGGCGGTTGAGGCGGCCAACGTGGACGGGGATACCGTGCACATCATCCTGGCGCGGGGCGCCAACCCGGCGCAGGTGCTGGCGGTACTCAACGGCACCGCGGACCTGGTCAGCAACATGCGCGTTCGCCGGCCGAATCTCGGCGACCTGTTCCTCAAGCTGACTGGCGTGGCGTTACCCGTAGGGCATCGATGATGTTGGCCGGCACCATCTGGCAGCGGGAGTTCGTTGAGTTTGCCCAGCGCCGGCGGGCGCTCGTCATCAAGCTTGCCTTTCCCCTGCTGGTGGCGATTCCGCTGGTCCTCAGCCGCGCACCGTCGATCTATGCCGCCATGGCGCTCACGATGCTGACCGCGATCGTCGGCCCTCTGGGAGCCGGCGCCGTCCTCACCCGTGAGCGTCAGACCGGCCTGACGCTACGGTACCGAACGCTGCCGGTTACGCCGGGGCGGCTCCTCATCGAGCGTCTCTCCACAAATGCTGTCATCGACTTCGGGCAGCTGATACCGGTCCTGGTCTTGATCGCGCTCCGCCATCCTTCAGCGTTTGCCTGGTGGCCCGCGCTGCTGCTGACCACGGCCGCCGTCCTGCTGATTGGCAACCTGATGGGAGCCGTCGCCAGCTCACTTTCGCAATCGCCCGGCGAGGTCATGCTCTATGTCGTAATCCCGCTGCTGCCCTTGCTCTACCTGTCAGGGGTCTTCACGCCGCTGTCCCAACCGGCCCTGCTCGTGGTCTCGCGACTTCTCCCTTTCAGCTACCTGCACGAGGCATTGCTCGGCGCTCTCGGAGGTCAACCGACCTTACCGCCCTGGGAAACCTTGCTCGCCAGCTTGGGCTTCCTGGTAGGTGCCGCCGGACTGACCGGGCGCCTCGGTCGCCGCGTTTTCGAATCGGACTGAGCCGGCCAGGGCCATGGCCAGCTACATCGCCACATCGTTCTCCATCGACCAACCCGGCGTCCAGCTGCCCTTCATCACCAACCGATGGGCGGTCGGATTCTTCTTCCTGGCCCACATCATCTTCGGGTCCTTCACGATGGGCGCGCTCGTACTCGGGCCGACCTATGAGTGGATTGGGCTCCGCCGCGAGGATCCGCGATTCGAGCGTTACGCCCGCGCTCTGGGGAACGTCAATCTCAAGATCTTCAGCCTGGGGGCAACCCTCGGCGGATTTGCCGTTATCGTGGTCGTCGCCCTTTACGGGAAGTTCTTTGTCGCCCTGATCACACTCTTCTTCTGGCCGGCCGTGGTGGCTTTCAGCATCTGGTTCCTGACGCTCGGCGGCATCCTCCTCTACAACCTGCGCTGGGATCAGTTCCGGCTGCGCAAAGGCCTGCACATCGCGATCGGCTACGCCACGGCCGCGACCGAGCACATCTTCCTCTTCATCATCGTTGCGCTCGATAGCTACCTCTTGACGCCGGGTCAGGGCCAGGGAACCGCTGCCTTCTTCAATCCCTCGTACTGGCCAGAGCTCGGCCACCGATTCGTCGGCAACCTTTCCTGGGCCTCCTTCTTCATTGCCGCCGTCGCCGCAATCTACGCCGCGGCCAGCCGGATCCCGGCCAACCGGCTCTACTTTCACTGGGCCGCGCGCACCAGCCTGGTCGTGGGCTTTACGACGCTGGTGGTCCAGATCGCGCTGGGAGCGGTCTTCGTGGAGAGCATCAAGCAGGGGTCGCCGGGTGCCTTCCAGTATTCAATGCAGGGCCCCTTCGCCTGGCTCTGGCTGCTGCAGGCCACCTTTGTCGCGATCCTGCTGGTGGGTAGCAACATCTATTTCTGGCAGTCCCGGCCGACGGCACCCGCGCCGGTGCTGACCGCCATCGTGGTGCTCGCGTCGCTCGTGACCGTGATGCCGGCGGCGCTCTTTCCCAAAGGCCTCTTCTGGCTGCGTTACCTGGCGCTGGGCGTCGCCGTGGCCCTCAGCCTGGTGCACTGGCTGATCTCCCGGCCACGACTGCGGGCGGCAACCCAGGACCTTCGGCGCAGCAGCCAGGTCACCCTGGCGGTCACCGGGGCGACCGCGCTTCTCCTGTTCCTGCTCATGGGCGTCATCCGAACGACGGCGCGCAGCGATTACACGATCTATGGCGTCATGAAGGAGTCGGACAGTTACGGCATCTTCCAGTCGCCATCCAAGGGCTACTACCCGTGAGTCGCTGATGGGTGACCTCCAAACCTACTTCTACTTGGCCCTGATCAGCGTAGTCATGATCGGCCTCACGCTGACGTTCGTCGGGATTGCAGCCGCCGGCCTATGGCGCTGGTTTAAGCGAGCTCATGGTCAGACGCCGCTCACTTACTGGCTGGTGGGCAGCGCGATTACGCTGGCCCTTTTGTTCATCCTGCTCGGTACAGCCGGCGTCCTCTACGGGTTTATTCGCTATGGCACGTCGTGATCCGCGGCGACTGAGTCGCCGCCAGTTCGCGCTCCTCGGCACGCAGGTGGCGGGCGCCGTGGTCACCGTGTTGCTCGGCATTCCGATCGTTGGCTTCATCCTCTCCCCCATCTTTCGCCGCCAGCAGGCGGTCTGGCGTGAAGTGGGCGACATCGCCGGCGTACCCGATCGGGAACCGACCAAGTTCGAGGTCTCCTTCCCGCTCGGCGAGTGGACCAGCGCCAATGTCAAGCTGGCCGTCTATGTCGTGAAGATCAATACGGATTACCGGATCTTCTCGAACGTCTGCACCCATATGGAATGTCCAGTGCGATGGGAAGACAGCCTGCGGCAGTTCCTCTGCCCCTGCCACGGTGGGCTCTACGACCTGAACGGCAACAATGTCGGTGGACCCCCGCCGAAGCCGCTGCCCCAGTATGTCCACCGGATCGAGGGCACGACGCTCTTTATTCAGAACCGCTTCACCGAGTCCGTCTGATGGGCCGGATCGCCGCCGCCTACAACTGGTTCGACGAGCGAACCGCGATTCGCAGCCTGATCCGGAAGGGCCTCTACGAGGCGGTGCCGGTTCGCGGCGCGTGGTTCTACACGCTCGGCAGCGCCACGCTGGTCCTGATCCTGCTTCAGCTGATCACCGGCATCTTCCTTACTCTCCTCTACGTCCCGTCTGTCACCGAGGCCTGGGCAAGCCTGCACTACCTCACCCAGCACGACGCCTTCGGCGCCATCGTCCGCGGCATCCACCTCTGGTCGGCCTACATCCTGCTGTTCGTCATCGGCCTGCACATGGTGCGGACCTTTTTCTCCGGGTCGTACAAGCGCCCGCGCGAGCTCAACTGGGTGACCGGGGTCGGCCTGTTCGTTCTGGTGCTGGCGATGGCGATCACCGGCGCCTTTCTTCCCTGGGACCAGGCCGCCTACTGGACCGCCGTGGTGGTGACCAACATTGCCGTCTACACGCCCTTCATCGGCTCCTTCCTCCGTGCGCTCTGGCGTGGCGCCGATACCGTGGGGCCGACGACGCTGAGCCGGACCTTCGGCATCCACGTCTGGCTCATACCCGCCATCCTGTTCCCACTGATCGGCGCCCACCTGGCGCTGCTCCGCAAGCACGGCGAATTCGGTTCCTACGTCAACTATCGAGGCGCCTATCGAAGCCGCGAAGGCGTCGACGTCCCGCCGGCACCGAAGCAGCGGCCGATCGAGCCGCCCTATCCGGCGGTACCCACCGATGAACTCTGGGCGGCGCCACTCGAAACGGAGGATTTCTATCCGCACCAGACATTCAAAGACGGCGTCGTCTCGGCCGGCCTGGTGATCCTCGTCTTCATCCTCGCCGTCGCGATTGGCGCCCCGCTCGAGGCGGTCGCCGACCCGGCCACGACGAGCTACACACCGGTCCCGGAGTGGTTTTTCCTTCCGCTGGATGAGTTGCTGTTGCTGGTTCCGCAACAGCTGATCCCGCTGGTCCTCGTCCTGCCAACGGGTGGGGTGCTGCTGCTGCTCGCCCTGCCCTTCATCGATCGCGACCCAGAGCGCAACCCCTTCGAACGACCGGCGGTCATGGTCCCCGGCGCGTTCGCCGTGCTCTTCGTCGTCATCCTGACCTTGCTCGGGTCGGGCCGGCTGTTCAACCTATGAGCACGCTCATCGCCCTCATTGGACCGGCCCTGCACATGCTGGCCGCCGAGCTGCCATCGCAGGCGCCGCAGGGGAATAACCGGCTCGCGGCCCAGGCGGTAATCGGCAGCCTCTTCTCGCTGCACATCCTGATCGCCGGCCTGGTCAGTGGGGCCGGCGAGATCGGACCGGCCATCGAGTTCCTGGGCTTCGTCCGCCAGCGGCGCCGATACGACCGACTGGCACACGGCCTCGGCCGCTTCATGACACTCTATTTCAGTTTCAGCTCCGCCATCGCCATCCTGCTGATCACGGTGCTGCTGGTCGGTTACTGGGGGCATTTCTGGACGACGATGGTGACGATCGGCTGGTGGCCGTTGTTTATCGAAGCCTGGACCTTCGTGCTTCAGGTCTCGCTGGCCTACATCTGGTACTACGCCTGGGAGCCGCTCCGCGCATTCAAAGGCGTGCACATGGCAATCGGTGGCTTGCTGGCGATCGCCTCCTTCCTGCAGGTGTACATGATCGACATCATCGCCAGCTACATGCTCACGCCCACCAACCCGCAGAACCCCCTCCGTCTCGCCCTGAACCCAACGTCCTATCCATTGACCGTCCACCGCACTATCGGAAACCTCGCTTACATCGGATTTGCCTTCGGCGCCTTCTGCGCGATTCGCTTTCTGCGCGCCCGCAATCGCGAGGACAAAGCCTTCTACGACTGGGCCGGGAGCTTCGGTGTCCTGTGGGGCGTGGCGATGACCCTGCTGCAGCCCATCGTCGGCTACTCGTACGCGAAAGAGATCCAGCTGCACAGCTATGGCAGCTGGTACAAGATGATGTTTGGGACCCTGAGCCCGGTCTTCCTCTGGCAGATCACGCTGCTGGGGATCATGTTCATCACGGCCACGCTCTACTTTGGCCGGCGGCTGCGGACTGATGGAGCGCGCGGTGCAGGGCTGCTCAGAGCCATGTCGGTCGGCCTGGTGTTGACCACCCTGCTCGCAGCGATGCCCTACCACCTCGGCTTTACCTATGCCGATGTCGCGGCGGCCGGCCTCAACCGTCCGTTCTGGGAAGGGGGGTTGATCAACCCATTGGGCTCGATGATCCCGTGGAAGGTGCTGGCCTTGATGTTCTACACCCTGATCGCGATCGCCGCCGTGGTCTGGTACCTGCGCGGTCTGCCGGGCGTGGTCTGGGGCAGCGCCCGACGCGGCGAGCAACGCATCCTGATGCTGATGGCGTTCCTCACCATGCTGATGATCATCACGATGGGCTTCATTCGCGAGAACAGCCGAGGCCCCTTCTTGATCTCCGGTGAGATGACGATCCAGGGGCAGCAGAACACACTGAATCCGCAACCCACGCCGGCACAGTAATTAGCGTTCGCCGGCGGTGTGTGGGACGGGCTTGTCCTCAATCGGGCCTTCCTCAGCCGATTCGCTGATCTCCTCGGATAGGCGGGGAAGGCCTTCCGCGTGCACCTTCCCTGACGGGCTTGCGGAGAGCGCCTCCTCGCCTCGCCGGGCCCGGTAGAACGCACCAAGGAAGACGTTGAGAAGGGCGGCGATCGGCACCCCGAAGAGCGCGCCGAGAATCCCGCCCAGCTCGGCGCCGATCAACAGCGCCGCCATGGCGACCAGGGGATGAATGCGCGTGGCGGAGCCGGTGACGCGTGGCCCGAGGATGTACGCCTCGATCGCGTGGCCGCCGAGCGCGACAACCAGGGCCAAGAGCGCAACCAGCGGCCCCTTGAAGACGAGGGCGATCACCACCGCCAGACCCATCCCGATCGGCGCGCCGATCAGCGGAAGGAACTCGAGGAAGAAGGTCAAGATTCCGAGCACGACCGCGTAAGGGACACCGATCAGTGTCATCGCGACCCCGGTGTATGTCCCCATG
>VBEE01000049.1 GCA_005881715.1 Chloroflexota bacterium
CGTCATCGTCGACGGCCGTCGAATACCTGCAGACGCTCACGCGGCTGCACCAGCAAGCCCGGAAATTGATCGCGACCTGGGACCAGATCGATGTGTTGCTCACGCCGACGCTGACCTATCCGGCGCCGAAAATCGGGACCCTGGGCCAGAACGTCGAAACCGCCTCGGCGGAGTTCCTTGATTGGCTGAGCTTCACGCATCCCTTCAATTGCACCGGACAGCCGGCGATCAGCTTGCCGCTGGCGACGAGCACCAGCGGGCTGCCCATCGGTATCCAGCTGGTTGGACGGCCGCGTGATGAATACACAATTCTTTCGCTCGGCGCCCAGCTCGAATCGGCGGTCAGGCCGCGGGCGGCCGTCGCATCCAGCGGATGAAGGCCGCGGCATCGTCTTCGGTCGGAATCGCGTAAGGGGCCCAGCGGTTCTTCGTCCCGTTGAGGTTGGTCACCATCTGGTACATCCCGCTGCTACGGTTGGCCAGC
>VBEE01000050.1:0-7422 GCA_005881715.1 Chloroflexota bacterium
GCGGTTCCCTTGATGGCCAGGGAGGCCCAGCCAAAGGGCCGGAGGGTCAGGGCGAGCATGTCGCGGCCGAGGTCGGGATCGGGCCGAAGGAGCTTTTCGGTGCCGGTGCAATCGCGCAGGAATCGTGTCGCGAACCCGTACTCGAAAAAGTCACCTTCCTCGTTGCTCATCGAGGAAAGGTCGAGGGGCAGGGTCGCCGCGCCCGAGTGATCGGCGAACACCCTCCGCGCGAGGAGGCTTTTTTGGACCTGATAGCGCGATGCCGCATCCCGGGAGCCTTCCTTGGGACTCGCGATGAAATGGAGATGTTTGCGTTTGTGGTAGCGGCAGTACTCGGCTCTTGTCAGCTCGTTCAATTTGAGGCTCGGCACCAGCCACAACGGATCAACGAGGTCGGTCGCTGGAATGTCAAACCGGCCGAAGAGGACTGAGGTGTTCCGGTGCGGCGTGAGCGCCCCGGCGTCGAAGATGATTTGCACGAATTCGGCGCGGTCATGCCTGCGCAGATGGAGCGTGCCTTTGAACTGGAGCAGTTTGAGGCTGTCAAACCTTCCAAAGACCGCTCCAGCCCAGTCATAACCGCCGGTGTCGGTCAGCGGACGGAAGCCTTCGATCAGCTGGGTGGCGGAGACCTCGATTGCCTCGATCATCCGGTTCTCGACGATCCGGCCATACTGCGAGGCGTTCCGGCCAGTCGTTCCCAGGCCGAGACTGCGTGGACAGACGTCCAGCTCCATTCGCAAGCTGTATCGCCCGCTGGGATACGATCCTTTGCGATGGCGGCGGATTGGCTGTTGATCGACGGATCGAGCGTGATGTTCCGCGCGTTCTTCGGCATCCCGGTGACGGCGTTCAAGGCGCCGGACGGCCAACCGGTGAACGCCGTCCGCGGTTTTCTCGACATGCTCGCCCGATTGGTTACCGACCGTAAACCGCGTGCCATCCTGGTGGCGACCGACGAGGATTGGCGCCCGAAATTTCGCGTCGACGTCATTCCCAGCTACAAGACGGCCCGCCTGGAGCGGGGCGCCATGCCACCCGAGCTCCAGCCTCAGGAGCCCATCATCCGTGAAGTCTTGGCCGCCATCGGAGTGGAGGTGGTCGGCAGCGACGGTTTCGAGGCAGAGGACGTGATCGCCTCGTTGCTGCCGAAGATTCGGGGTAAGGTCGAGATCGTCACGGGCGATCGGGATCTCTTCGCTCTGGTGCGGGATCCCGACATTTGCGTCCTCTACACGCAGCAGGGCATCGGCCGGCTGCTGGTTGTCGATGAGGCCGAGGTTGAGCGACGATATGGGATCCCGGGGCGGTCATATGGCGACTTTGCCGTGCTTCGCGGGGATCCATCCGACGGTCTTCCCGGGGTGCCTGGCGTGGGCGAGAAGACGGCCGCCCAACTCGTGCGGCGCTACAAGGACCTCGACGGAATCATCGCCAGCGGTCGGCTTGGCGAAGCGGGCAATGCCTATGTCCAGCAGGCTCGCCGGGTGGGCGTCCCGGTCAGCATCGCCCCGGTCGCTGTGCCAAAGGGGACCCGGCCGTCGAAGGCTCACGACCCCCAGCGGATGGCTGTTCTGAGCGAGACCTACGGCATCGCCGCACCTGCGGAACGGCTGGTCCGGGCGCTGGCCGGAGCGGCCGCGACCGCCGCTCCAATCGCTTGACGTGAACGCCGGCAGCGGCCCGGTTCGCTTCCTGCTTAATCCGGTTGCGTTGCAGCGGCTCGAAGGCGGGATCTTGGTCGGGCTCTCGCTGCTGATGTATTGGAAGCAGTCGGGATCCTGGCTTCTTTACATAGTGCTGATCCTCTCGCCGGATCTCTTCGTGCTCGGCTATCTACGCGGACCGCGCGCCGGCGCCGCCATCTACAACCTGGGTCACACCTGGCTGCTGCCGGGCGTGCTGGCTGCCGGCGGGCTGATCGGTGGCACCCCGCTCCTCGCATCGTTGGCCCTTATCTGGTTTGGGCATATCGGCGTCGACCGCCTCCTCGGTTACGGGCTCAAGCTGCCGAGCGCCTTTCAGGACACCCACCTCGAACGAATCGGCCGCAAGAGCTGAGTGCCCGGCGAAAAGAGGCCGTAGAAGCACCACGCGGGGAAAGCGGAAGGTGCCTCTACGGCGATGCCGGAAGATCGCGACCATCCGATAACGCGCAAGGCGCCAGACGCGTTACGGCTTATATTGGCGGCTGAACCATGCTTGATCCGAAGCACCGCGTCACCATCGAGTTCTGCGTCCCCTGAAACTACCTGGACCAGGCGGTCGGCCTGGCGGCTGAGATCCTGGGAGCCTGGGCACCCATCATGGTCGACGTTTCCTTGCGCTCCGGGAGCAAGGGTCGGTTCGAGGTGACCCTCGACGATCAGCTGCTCTTCAGCAAAGTGAAGCTTCGCCGCTTCCCGCACCCGGGCGAAATCCTCAAACTCGCGGAGCCGACGCTCGGCCCTGCCCTCGACTGGCGTTAGCACCCTGTTCCGGCGTCCGCTTCCCTTTCTGCTGGCGCTGCTGCTGGCGGTCGCCGGATTTCAATACTTTCGCCCGCTGCCGGGGACCGCCGCGACGTCCATCGTCCCTGTCGCGCAGCGCATCGGCACGGCCGCCGCGCTGCCATGGCCGGCGCAGGGGGCGGCGGCGCTGGTCATCGATGGCTTCGGCCTGGTAGGAAGCTCGGGCGGGAGCGCGCCGCTGCCGATGGCGAGCACGGCGAAGATGATGACGGCCCTGATCGTGATAGAGGATCATCCCCTCGCGCTCAATGATCCAGGCCCGGTAATCGTGGTGTCGCGCGCGGACGTTTCGACCTACATCACCGAGCAAAACCAGGGTAAGTCGGTGCTGCCAGTGGTTGCCGGTGAGCGTCTCACCGAGTATCAGCTGCTGCAGGGGCTTCTGCTGCCCTCGGCCAGCAATTTCGCGGACATGCTGGCCAGCTGGGACCTCGGCAGCGTGCCCGCCTTTGTCAATCGGATGAATGCCCGCGCGGCGGCGCTTGGGATGAGCGCGACTCACTACGCGGATGTGAGTGGCTTCTCACCGCTCAGCGTCAGCGTCCCGTCAGACCTCATCGTCCTGGCGCAGACCGCCATGCGACTGCCCGTCTTCGCCCAAATCGTTGCTCAGCCGCAGGCCACGCTGCCGGTCAACGGCGTCATCCGTAACCTCGATGCCCTGTTGGGTCAGAGCGGTGTCGTCGGGGTCAAGACCGGTCACACCGACCAGGCCGGCGGCTGCTTCGTCGTAGCAGCCGACCTGATCATCGACGGTCAATCGGCGCGGGTCTATGGCGCGGTGATGGGTCAGCCGGGTGCCCTCAAGGGGGCGTTCGCCGCGACCTCATCGCTGCTGCGGGCGCTTGGACCAGCGCTCCATCTTCGAACGGTCGTCCACCGCGACGACGTGATTGCGCGCTATGAGATGCCCTGGGCCGAATCGGGCACGATCGTGGCCAGCCAATCCGTCGCCTGGGTGTTAATCGACGGCACCACGCTCGCGGGGCGGGTCAAGCTCGACGAGCTGCCCCCTATGCTGCCGGCAGGGACCCGCGTGGGCACGCTGTCCCTCGAAGCGGGTTCGCATCGAGCGGAAGTTCCGTTGGTGTTGGCGTCGGCGGTGAATGGTCCTGATCTTGGCTGGCGTCTGACCCGGGGCTTTTGACCGGCGCCAGTGCCGGTCCCGGCGTTTGCCAGTGCGGAACCCGGGTATAAACGGCGCGACGGTATTTGATGAGACTCAGGTAGGAAGGGAGGATCGGGTCCTGTGAGTACAAATCTGCCGACATCATCTCCCGACACGCGCCCCTCGGACACTGCTCTGACGCTGGCCTCGCCGCCGTCGGCGCCACTTGTGACCAACGCTGACGCGGCGGCCCTGGTAGCGGTGGACCCGACAGCCGCGACCCGGATTGACGCCATCGTCAGCAACTACGTCAGGTTGCTGATCTCGCTTGACCCGAAATCGGCGGACTTCCGCGCGAAGGTGAATGCGATTCACGCCATGGCCAACGACGACATCCGGCAATCCGCGAGCGTCTCGAACCGCTTGCTGGACAAACCGGTGAAAGCCATGCAATCAGGCCCCTTCAGCCAGAGCATCGCCGTTTCGAAGTCGTTGGTCGAGCTTCGGCGTACGGTCGAAGACCTCGATCCGTCGGCGCATGACCTGCTCAATCCGAAGCACCTCTTTGGGCTGATTCCTCTGAGCAAACGCCTGCGTGATTACTTCGGCCGATATCAATCGGCCCAGGGTCATCTGAACGCGATCGTGCAGGCGCTTTACCGCGGCCAGGACGAGCTGCGCCAGGACAACGCGGCGATCGAGCAAGAAAAGGTCAACATCTGGTCGATCAAGGGCAACCTGGAGCAGTACATCTACATGGCCGGAAAGCTCGATGCCACACTCGAAGCAGAAATCGATCAAATCGGCCAAACCGACCCCGCGCGAGCGAAATTGCTGCGCGAGGATGTCCTCTTCTACATTCGGCAGAAACGCCAGGACCTGCTCACCCAGTTGGCCGTCAACGCCCAGGGTTATCTCGCGCTCGAGCTCGTGCGCAAGAGCAACGTTGAGTTGATCAAGGGGGTCGACCGGGCGACAACCACCACGATGTCAGCCCTTCGCACCGCCGTCATGGTGGCGCAAGCGCTGGTCAACCAGAAGTTGGTCTTGAATCAGATCGCGGCGCTGACGACCACGACCGGGGAGCTGATTGAGTCGACGTCAAGGATGCTGAGTGATCAGACGGGTCAGGTGCACGATCTGGCGGCCGATACGACCGTGGGCATCGAGAAGCTCCAGGCGGCCTTTGCCAATGTCTACGCCGCGATGGATACCATCGATGCCTACAAGCTTGAGGCGCTCGAGAATATGCGCAAAACGGTCGCCGCCCTCACCGCCGAGGTCACCAGGGCGAAGTCCTATCTGGAACGGGCGCGAAATGCCCCGACCACCAAGCTGCTCGGGAGCGGCGGCCCGGACGATCTTTCGCTGGAGGGACCCGCCGCCTCATCCAAATAGGCGCTAGCCATCCTTCCCGCCGTCAGTGCTACTGTGAAATCGAGGGCAGGCATGGGATTCACGAGCAAGCCCGTCAGGGTCATCGAGATACCGGAACCGGCGTCAGAGCCACTGCTCGCGCCCGAGCGAGAGCCCGAGCCGAGCAGAAGGGAAGAAGAGGTTCCGGCCACCACGCCGGCATGATTCCCGCGGTCGGCTATCGCTTCTGGCGGGTCGATCCCGATGACGCGTGGACCCGCGGCCGGCTGCAGTCGCCGGTGGCGGAAACGCTGTGGCCGCCGCTGGAGACGCTCAGTGCGGAATGCCAGACCCGTCCCGGCCTGCGCCTCGCTCGCGCCGGCCTGCACCGGACGGAGGAAGACCGGATCTCACCAGAGCCGGGTTGTAGCTGTGGCATCTACGCCTACCACGACATCGTGCCGATGACGCGGGCGCTCCGGGAGGAGCCGTTCATGTTCGGCGGGGCGGTCCTCTGCTGGGGTCGGGTCGTGATCCATCCAGAGGGGTTTAGGGCCCAACACGTCCGCCCACTCGCGCTCTGCCGCCCGGAGAGCCCGATCGTGCAGCAACGAACGTCCGTCCTGCTCGACGAGGTCACCAAGGAGTACGCGATCCCCTTACTCGATCTCAAGGACCTGGTGGCCTACGCGAGCGAATTCGGCGCGAGCTATAAGCCCGAGCCGTCTCAGCCGGCCCGCCACGGTCTCGACCGGGTGCGCGATGCCCTGTCATTCCGACGGATCCTCCGCCGGCTGGGCAAAGCAATCGGCGGTTAGCGCTCGAGCCGTGTCTTAGGGTTCGGAAAGCACGATGTCGAAAAGGGCGTGCAGGGTGCCGTCCGCCTCCCGCGTCGGTGTCACCGGCACCCCCGGGTCGGGCCGTCCATTTTTGAGCCCAGGGTCCCCGGCGAATTGCAGCTCCGTCTCGAGATGGCCGCTCCCCAGGTGACTGACCGAAATATGGATGTGGGCAGGCGGCGCCGGATAGGCTCCCTTGTAGTGGCCGGGCCTTACCGTGTCGAGCTCATAGCGGCCGGCGCCATCCGTAAGGGCCAGCCCCTGCAGATAGCAGCAGGCTCCCGGTTGATCTCCGACAACCGGGCCGTATTCCCCATCGCCGTTGGTCTGCAAGGCCCTGATGGAGACACCGGCCAGAGGACGGCAGGTCCGGCTGTAGACGACTCCGGTCACGCGCATGGGGGTTCCCTTGCTGGCAGCCGCGAGTGTGATCGCGTTCGGGGTCAGTTCCATGCCGGGGCCGAGCTTCACGACGGCAGGCGTTCCGGGGGGCGCCTGATCCGCCCCACCCTGCCAGCTGCCAGCCGTGGTCGGGCAACCGGCCGTCGCGGACGTTGACGGAGCGCTCACCGAACGCGCGGCCTGCGGGCCGCAGCCGCCGGCGCCGACGAGAAGCGTGGTGACGAGAACCGACGCGAGCCACAGCCTCATCACTCATATACCCGACTGGGGTCGCTCGGGTTCCGGATGAGCGACGAGGCGGATGTGATCGTGGTTGGGGCCGGCCTTGCCGGGCTCGTCGCCACTGCCGAGCTCGCCGACGCGGGCCGGCGCGTGATCCTGGTGGAACAGGAACCCGAGCCGTGGTTGGGTGGGCAGGCGTACTGGTCGTTCGGCGGCCTCTTCCTTGTCAACTCAGCGGAGCAGCGGCGACTTGGTGTTCGCGACTCCCATGAGCTCGCGCTGAAGGACTGGATGGCGACGGCCGGCTTCGACCGGCCGGAAGATGGGTGGCCGCGGAAATGGGCTGAGGCGTACGTCGCCTTCGCCGCGGGCGAGAAACGTGCCTGGCTTCATCAGCAAGGCATTCGCTTCTTCCCGATCGTTGGTTGGGCGGAGCGTGGCGGCTATGGTCCGAGCGGGCCGGGTAACTCCGTTCCGCGTTTTCACATCACCTGGGGGACCGGCCCGGGCGTGGTGGCCCCATTCCAGCGGCGGGTGCAGGAGGCCGCTGCAAACGGTGTCGTCACGCTGAAGTTCCGGCACCGCGTCGATGGCCTCACCCGGACGCGTGGGGTGGTGGACGGCGCGCGTGGCGCGATCCTCCAACCAGGCGCGACGCCGCGGGGGATGCCCAGCTCCAGCGATCAAATCGGAGAGTTTGAGCTGCGTGCACAGGCCGTGATCGTGACCGCGGGCGGCATCGGCGGCAACCACGAGATGGTGCGGGCGAGTTGGCCGGCCCGGCTCGGGGCGGCGCCGCACCGGATGCTCAGTGGCGTCCCGGCTCATGTGGATGGCCGGATGCTCGGCGTCGTGGAGGCGGCAGGGGGGACCGTCATCAATCGGGATCGGATGTGGCACTACGTCGAAGGGATCCAGAACTGGAACCCCATCTGGCCGAACCACGGCATCCGCATCCTGCCCGGCCCGTCCTCGATTTGGCTCG
>VBEE01000050.1:7515-21900 GCA_005881715.1 Chloroflexota bacterium
GATCATCAGGAGGGAGTTCGCGCTTTCCGGATCCGAACAGAATCCCGACCTCACGAACAAGAACATCCGGTTGCTACTCCAGCGCGTTGTCTCGAGGTCCGGTCCTGCGCCGGTCGAGGCGTTCAAGCGACGCGGAGCGGACTTCGTGGTCGCGAGTACGCTCGATGACCTGGTTCGGAGGATGAATGCCTTGACGGGCGAGGCGCGAATCGATCTCGCCAAGCTGGAGAGCGAGATCACGGCTCGGGATCGCGAGGTCGACAATCCGTCGACCGGCGATCAGCAGACGCTGGCGATTCGCGCGGCTCGCCGCTACCTCGGCGATCGGTTGATCCGCGTCGCACGACCTCACCACCTGCTCGATCGGTCGGCCGGCCCACTGATCGCGGTTCGGCTACGGATTCTCACCCGCAAAACGCTCGGTGGCCTGCAAACAGATCTGTCCGGTCGGGTTCTCGGTGCGGACGGCAGTCCAGTGCCTGGCCTGTATGCGGCCGGCGAGGTCGCCGGCTTCGGTGGTGGCGGGATGCACGGATACAGGTCGCTCGAGGGGACGTTTCTCGGCGGCTGCCTGTTCTCTGGCCGGACCGCGGGGAGGGCAGTCGCGGCAGCTCTCTCGTAGGAGCTGAGATACGATTCCACGGTGGCCACCGAGATTTCCGCCTATCCGAGGGAGGGGCTTGAGCGTCGGCTGATCGAGCGCTTCGTGAGCCTCCGCCGCAAGCACGTTCTCGAGATAGGCTGCGGCGATGGACGCCTGACGTTCCAGTATGCCTCCGTCGCGACCTCGGTCCTGGCCATCGACCCCGATCGACTCAGCATCGAAGAGGCCACCGAGCAGCAGCGGCGCCGCGGAATCCACAACATCGATTTCCGGGTCGGCTCCATCGAGGGGTTGCCCGAGCGGGGAGCACCCTTTGATGTCGCCCTCTTCAGCTGGTCACTTTGATGAATCGCGCCAACGGGCATGGTCCATGCCCTCCGAAGAGCGGCAGGCCGGCTGCATGCCGGCGGAACGCTGATCAGCATTCGACCGCACCCGACCAGGCGGCCTTTGGTTGCTATCGTGACCGGTCGGCGCCGGCTGCCGGTCGCGACATTGCTCGAGACGGCCTTTGAGCGCAACCTGGACGCCGCCGAGTCGGCGCTGCGCCGGGTTGTCGAGGAAGGCGCCTTTAGCCTCGCCGGCGTTCGGTCCGCGCGCTTCCGGACGTACCTCGAGCGTCCTGCCCAGATGCGCACCTACCTCGAGTTGATTTACCCGCCGCGGCCGCGCTTTCCTCGGGGCGGCCGTGCCAGGCTCTACGAAATGTGGGATGCGGCGCCCCGAGGCGCGCGTATCGAGGTCACCGAGTCGCTGATCCTGAACGCCCTGCGACGCTAACCCGAGCCGGCCTGGAAACCCGCTAGAGAACCAGCGCCATCGGGCTCTGCAGCAGGCGCTTGACCTCTTGCAGGAACTGCGCGGCCGTCACCCCGTAGAAAACCCGATGATCGACCGATAGGGTGACCCGCATCCGTTTGCCGGGAACGACCTGCCCTTCCCTGACGACCGCCTTGTCCTCAATCGATCCAATTGCCAGGATGCCGGAATCGGGCGGGTTGATGATCGCCGTGAACTGGTCGACGTCGTACATGCCGAGGTTCGAGATGCTGAAGGTGTTGCCGAGGTAGTCCTGGGCCCCGGCCTTGTTCGTGCGGGCCCGCTCGATCAGTTGTTTCGACTCGCCGGCGATCGCTTTGAGGGATTTCTGGTCGGCATTGCGCAGCACGGGAACGATCAGGCGATCGGGAAGCCCGACGGCAATCCCGATATTGATGTCGCGCTTGCGCTCGATCCGGCCGTCAGCCCAGGAGGCATTGACCTCCGGAAATTTCGTCAGCGCCAGCGCCACGGCCTTGACGATCAGGTCGTTGATGCTGATCGCTTCCGACTTGTCGACCGCCTCGTTGAACATCTGGCGGAGGCGAACCGCATCGTCCATGGCAATCTCAGACGTCACGTAGAAATGCGGCGCCGAGAACTTGCTCTGGGCGAGCCGCATGGCGATGGTGGTCTGCATCTTCGAGAGCTCGACGACTTCGACCTCTTCTTTCGGGCGCGGCGTGGCCTGACGTTCCTCGCGAGCCGGGGCTGCCGTTGGCGCGGTAGTGGGCTGGCGCTGGCCGCCCTGGGCCGCGGCCTCGACGTCTTCCTTCGTAATTCGCCCGCCCGGGCCGCTGCCCTGCACCTGGCGCAGGTCGACACGGTGCTCTTCCGCGAGGCGCCTGGCGACGGGGGACACCCGCTGTCGTTCCCCGTTTTCCGGGGCGGCGGGGCGCCGGATCGCGCTCAACGCCGCCTGCCCTGCTGCCCCGACTTCGGTTCGGTCGTCGGGGCCGCCGTGGGGATATTGCTCACCGCCGCTGTCCGCCGCCTGCTGGGCGGTTTTCGCCATCGCCTTGTCGGCTTGCTCGACGTGGGCCTCTGGCCTGCTGGCATGCGGTTTTGGGGAGTCGGCGGAGGGAGTCTGCGCCTTCGGCTCGGATTCTGCCGCGGGAGCTTGGCCCTGGGGCTCGGCGGGTTTCTCGGCTTTTTCTTTGGGCCCGGCCGTTTTCTCAGCCTTCTGCGTCGCCCCACCATCCCCCCCGATTTCGGCGATCACGGCTCCGATGGGGGCGCTCCCGCCTTCGGGGACGACGATCTTGCTCAGCTTGCCGGAGGCGTAGGCCTCCACCTCGATGTTGGCCTTGTCGCTCTCGATCTCGACCAGTGGCTCGCCCTTTTTGACCTCCTCGCCTTCTTTCTTCAGCCAGCGCAAGATCTTGCCGGTTTCCATCGAATCCGACAGGCGGGGCATCTGGACGTTGGCCATAGTGCCTCCTAGTTCTTTCCGAGGAGGGCCTTCGCGGTCACGATCACGTCGGCCTTGCCGGGAAAGGCGATCTTCTCCAGCCGCTTGTTGTACGGAGCCGGGACTTCGGCCGCCCCGATCCGGGCCACTGGCGCGTCCAGGTAATCGAACGCCTCCTCGTAGACGCGGGAGGCGATCTCCGAACCGACGCCATACGAGCGCCAGCCCTCCTCGACGGTGATCAGCCGGCTCGTCTTCTTGACCGACTCGACGACGGGGGCCATGTCGAGCGGCCGCAGGGCCCGCATGTCGACCACCTCGGCGCTGATGCCGTCTTTCTCCAGCTCGGTAGCGGCGTCCATGGCGACGATCAGCATCCGCGAGTGGGCGCAGATCGTGATGTCGTCCCCGGCCCGCTTGACCTCGTTCTTGTCCAGCGGTACCAGGTGCTCGCCATCCGGGACCTCGCCCTTGACGGCGTAGGTGCCTTCGTTCTCGATGAACATCACCGGGTTGTCATCCCGGATCGCGGACTTGAGCATCCCCTTCGCGTCGGCCGGGGTGCCGGGCGCGACCACCTTCAGGCCCGGGACGTGGGCGAACCAGTTCTCGTGGCTGTGCGAGTGCTGCGCACCCAACTGGTGGCCACCGCCGCCCGGCGTGCGAATCACGAGCGGGACCTTCGTTCCGCCACCGAACATGTAGCGGATGTGGGCTGCTGCGTTCACCACCTGGTCCATCGCCACCATGATGAAGTTGACGGTCATCATCTCGGCGACCGGTCGAAGTCCCGACATGGCCGCCCCGATGGCGGTGCCGATGATGATCTCTTCGGCGATCGGGGTGTCGAGCACTCGCTTCTCGCCGAACTCCTTCATCAATCCGCGGGTCACCTTGAAGGAGCCATCGTAAAGACCGATGTCCTCGCCGAGCAGGAAGACGCTCTCATCGCGCTTCATCTCTTCGCGCAGCGCCTGATTGAGCGCATCGCGCATGGCCAGCACGGCCATCAGGCGGCGCCCTCCCCGGCATAGACGTCGCGGTAGAGGTCTTTCGGATCGGGATCTGGGCTTTCCTCCGCGAACTTGACGGCGTCTTCCACCTGGGCCGTGATCTCCTCGTCGATCCGCTCGATCTCCTCGTCGGTCAGCATCTTCTGTTTCTTCATGTGCTCGCCCAGGCTGAGAATCGGATCTCGGGTCTGCCATTCCTTGATCTCGTCCTTGCCCCGGTAAGTGTCCGGATCGGACATGGAGTGGCCGCGATAGCGGTAGGTCACGCATTCGAGCAGGCTCGGCTCGTGTTTCTCGCGCGCCTGGGCCACGAGCTGGTCGGTGATCCGGCGGACGGCCAGCACATCCATGCCGTCCACTCGCTCGCTCGTCATGTCATAGGCGCAGGCCTTTTTCCAGATCTCGGTCACCGCCGACGCGCGGTTCACCGCGGTGCCCATCCCATAAAGGTTGTTGACGCACACGAACACGATCGGCAGGTGCCAGAGCTTGGCGACATTCAGCGACTCGTGGAAGGCGCCGATGTTGGTGGCGCCGTCACCGAAGCTGCTCATCACGATCTCGTCCGTTCCCTTGTAATTGATGGCATACCCGCTCCCGCAGGCGATGGGCAGAGCCTCTCCGACGATGGCGTAGCCGCCGTAGAAGCGGCGGTCCGCGCTGAACAGGTGCATCGATCCGCCGCGACCGTGCGAGGTGCCCGTCTCCTTGCCGAACAACTCGGCCATCACCGCCTTGGGATCGATCCCCTTGGCGATCGCATGCCCATGCTCGCGGTAGGTGCTGTAGACGTAGTCCGTCTGCCGCAGCGCGGAGATGGTGCCGACGATGGTCGCCTCCTCACCGATGTTGAGGTGGCAGAAGCCGCCGATCTTGGCCAGCTGGTACATCTCCGCGGTCTTTTCCTCGAATCGCCGAATGAGGAGCATCTCGCGGTAGAGGTTGAGCAGGCTGGCCTTGTCGGTGAGCGCCTCCTTCGATTTGCTATCGGCCGGGCGCTGCTCGACTTTCATTGCCGCTCCTGGAACTGAGAATGCTGGATTGGGTGCAAAATCAGTTCTATTGTATTCATAGAAGATATCTATGAGAGAAGGCGTTTGAAGACGCAACCGCAATCTTTCGACGCGGCCCTCATAACAGCGTTCCTGCTTTTCGGCTCGGCGTGCAGTTCCAGCCCAACAGCCACATCGACGCCATCGGCTGTCGTCTCCGTCGTACCAACGCGAGCCTGCGACCGCTACAGCGCGGAGGCAACTCAGAAAGTCATCACGGGGTTCCTCGATGCCTATAACGCCGGCGCATCGGACATCACCGAGCGGTTCCTTAGGCACCTCGTGCAGAGCCGGAGGAACTTTCCGGAGCGGCGAGCGTTAAGACAGCTAGAAGATGCGCAAGCTAGCCCGCGCGGGTTCCGGCCTCGCCATCGCGGCGACCCTCATTCTCAGCGCGTGCGGCCAGGCCCGACATATCTCTCCGGCGACGCGCACGACCCCGACTGCCCCCACCCCGGCCACGATGCCGCGCACCCTCTCGGTGGACGAGGCAGCGGCCCTGATCGGGCGGACAGTGACCGGGTCGCGGCCGGTGCTTCTCCCTAAAGCGATTCCTGTGGGATACATCGCCCAGGTGACAGTGTCGGCCGATGACTTCCAGGTCACCTATGCCAGCGTGGACGGCTCGCGGCGTATCCTCTTCGAGCTCGGGGTAGCCCAACCGCCGCCGCCGCAGCCAGACGGGACCCAGTCATACCAGCGCTTCCGGGGGGTAACGGCCCTTTACCAGGTCGATAGCCAGTCGCCGCCCACCAGCCGGAGGTTCATTGACTGGGGAGAGCCCGGCATGGCCAGCCCGAACCTCCAGATCAAGCCGGAGTATGGCGTCCCGTACTTCCTCTCCACCCAGGGCTTCGCGGAAGCCGAGTTCTGGCAGATCGCGAATTCGCTCGGGCCGGTCGCTGGGCCTAGCAGCTGACCCCGACGGTCCCACCCGTCAAAAGTTCCGACAGGAGCGTGAACGAACGGAAAGTAACCGCTTCGGCGCCGTATTAACGGCGTACGAGGCGTCCGAGCGCCGATAAGGGGCGGGTAGCCTCAGGTACGGGAATCTGGGTTTAGCCCCAGGCGGACGCTATTCGAGCACTCAACGGAAGGGGGAACGACGCCGCGTCATATCTAAATGAGACTCCACCTGCCTCGTGCGGTGCGCCCAGTGAGGCTTCCTACTAGCTTGCCGAGGGCAGCGGTTATTCTCGGCCTTGGCTGCGCCTTCCTTATCAGCCTGCTTGTGCTCTCTCACGGATTCCCGCCATGGCGGACGGCTTGGTTGCCTCCATCGAATGCCAAATACGCTATCTGCTTCAGTGTCCGCTCTGGGGTGGATCCCATAGCCGTGGCTGAGGGAATCGCCGGCCCCCACCCATACGTCGGCGCCGTTGCGGATACGGGCCAATATGCGCACAAGTGGCAATGCACTCCGATTCCGACGAACACCACCGATGGCATGACGGCATTGCACGATGCTGAGCACATTTGGGAGCAGGTGCGAGGAGATAGAAGCCTTACGGGAAGCTACCTGCGCCCTGTTCGCCCAGGGGATATGTTTGGCCACTAACACACAAGAGGTGGTCATACCCCGTGGCGGATTCGAAACCGGCTAGCGCTGGTGGTTCGTATCGCGTCGAGTTGGGCGCAGGGCTCTGGCCCTGCCGATGATTTTTCGGCTCGACCGCCGTCACTATGATTGTTAACGATCACCAAGGAGAGGCATATGAACGAAGTTCAGCAGCGGGTGCAGGAAGCGATCGAGGGGCTGGTCGAATCAGGAGTCGAGCGGGGGATCCAGGTCGCCGTCTACCACCACGGCGAACCGCTGGTCGAAGCCATTGCCGGCATGGCCGACCCGGCGACCGGGCGCCTGGTCCGGTCCGACACGCCCTTCTACAACTTCTCGATCGTCAAGGGCGCCGCGGCGACGATCGCCCATATCCTCGTCGATCGAGGCGTGTTCGGCTACGACACGCCGGTCGCCAAAATCTGGCCTGAGTTCGGTGCGCGCGGCAAGCAGGCCGTCACGATTCGCCAGGTGCTGAATCATTCGGCGGGCGTACCCCAGATTCCGCTGGACACGACGCCGGAGGATCTCTGCAACTGGGACAAGATGTGCGCGGCCATCGCCGACAACGAGCTGTGGTGGGAGCCTGGCACGAAGATCGGCTATCACGCCTACACCTTCGGTTACATCGTGGGCGAGGTCGTCCGCCGCGCCACCGGCAAGCGGATCTCGCAGCTTCTGGCGGAAGAGGTAGCCGGCCCGTTGGGCGTGACTGATGAGATCTACTTCGGTATGCCCACATCCCAGCAGCCCCGACTCGCGCGACTGGAGGATGCGCCCCCCGATCCGCAGATGGCTGCCCAGATGGCGGCAATGCCGCCCGACCTGCCGATGTTCAAGGCTGCGCCGATGAGCCTGATGCCGACCGCAGAGCTGGGCAATCGGAGCGATATCCTCGCGGCCGACATCCCAGCCGGAGGCAAAACGTCCGCCAGGGCCATTGCCCGGATGTACGCGGCGCTGCTCGATCCAGTGGATGACGTACGGCTGATCTCGCCCGAGCGGCTACGGGAGGCAACGACGCTTTCGATGGCCGGCGTCGACCAGGTCTTCGGCATGCCGACTAGCTGGGCGCTGGGTTACTCTATCGGCCGCCTGGGTTCCAGTGCGCAGGACTCACCGACCGCGTTCGGCGTTGGCGGAGCTGGCGGGAGTTTCGCCTACGGAGATACGGCCAGCGGGATCGCATTCGGATTGACCAAGAACCGGGTCAGCAGCGACTTTGGCACGGCGACGCAGCTCGTCCAGCTGGTCAATGAACTGCTTGCCGTTGGTAGCGTGCCTGGTCGGTAAACGGCCACCGGGTTAATACGGGTGCTCGCCGCGGCTCATGCCGTTTGGCGAGTATCCCTTCTGGGCGTGGCGCGCGGTCACGACCGTCTTGATGTTTCCGCGGACGTTGAAGTCGCCAACCACTTCCATGAACCGAGGGCTGACAAGGTCGACGAGGTCATCCAGGATGCGGTTGACGGCGGTCTCGTGGAACATCTCCTGGTCACGGAACTTGTTGATGTACAGCTTGAGTGACTTGAGCTCGACCAGCTTGCGATCGGGGATGTATCGAATCCGGATGGTGGCGAAGTCGGGGAAGTTCGACTGGGGACAGAGACAGGTAAATTCGGGAATCGTGAAGTCGACCTCGTAGTCACGTTCCGGGTTGCTGTTCTCCACCGCCTGCAGGGTTGACTCGGCGATCATCTTCGCGCCGTATTTCATCGTCTAATGCTACCGTCAGCCGGCCAGACGAAAGGGATTGAAGTCGGTCCCGATGTCGAACGGATCCTGGTGCTCGCGCTGCTTGAGGACCCGCACCACCGCATAGGTCAGCGGCGTGGCGACGATTTCATACGCGGTCTTGAACGCCCACTGGTAGAGGACGGTGCGCAGCAGCAGCTGCATCGGAAGTACGCCGGCAAACGCGGCGATGATGAAAATCGCCGAGTCGACGCCCTGCCCGATCAAGGTCGAGCTGATGGTTCGGGTCCACAACCAGCGGCCTTGCGTGGCGATCTTCAGTCGTGCCATCACGAATGAGTTGAGGAACTCACCGGCGAGATACGCGATGAATGAAGCCACCAGCAGGCGGGGCGTGAAGCCGAGGATCCGCTCAAACGCCGATTGGGCGGTCGGGTCCCAGGCGCCTGGCGCACCAGGCAGCGCACCGGCCGCCAGGATGAAGAGGACGAACACGAGGTTGCAGCCAAAGCCCAGCCAGATGACGCGACGCGTCACGGCGTAGCCGTAGACCTCGGTCAGGACATCGCCAAACAGGTAGGACAGAGGAAAGACGATGACCGCGGCGGGAAGGATCATCGGGCCGAAGGCAATCAGCTTGACGGCGATCAGGTTTGAGGTCAGCAGGACGGTGACGAAGAGCGCGCCCAGGGCGAGTAGCAGTGGTGAGCTCCGCTCGATCGATCGCACGGCGCTTAGTGTACGGTCGCCAATCGCGACCGTCAGGGCGTGACGGTGAGGGCCGTGCCCGAGCTGACGATCGTGCCGTCCCCGTTTACCAGCTGGATCACGTAATCCTGGACCACCTGCCCTGCCGGCACTTTGACCGTGAGGGTCGATGAGCTGACCAGGGTGGGCGCCACGCCCGCAAAGGCCCCGTTCGGGCTCGCCAGGGGCACGAATCGGACGCGAAGCATCGGCCCATCGGTAAAGCCGCTGCCCTGGAGAGTCACGACAGTGGCCTGTCCAGTCGAGACGCGCGAGGGGCTGACCGTCTGCACGGTCGGTGCAGAGCTGGGAGGGGGGCTGGCGGTGCCGTTCGTCCGCAGCACCAGGAATGACGGAAACGGCGCCAGCGCCGCTGGTGTGCCGGGTTGACCGTGCCATTGGGCGATATCCGGCTGCGCCAGGTTGATGGGCAGGGCGGTTCCATTTCCGGTCAAGACGCCGAGCACCTTGCCGCCGGGTCCGACCACCGGCCCGCCAACGTTCCCCGGGAGGTCGTCGGCTTCCAGCCGCAATTGGCTATCCGTCGTGGTGTTGACGACCGCCGGGGTCGCGGGTGGCAGATTTTCAATCCGCGGGTTCGACAGCAGGACCACCGGATCGTTACGAAGCAGGACTGCCGGATTCCCCAAGGGCATCGGCCGTCCCTGCGCGGTAGCACGGACCTGCGCGATCCCCAGGGCGGAATCGATGCCCACCAGTAAAACCGTATGCATACTGCCGCTGTTGTCGACCAGCCGGAGGCTCTCGCCGCCGCCGACCAGGCTCGCCGCGGTGAGGAAATCCCCCTGCGGATCGATCAGAAATGCGCTGCCGAAGGTATGGCTGTTGACGATCGTCACCACCCCCTCGAGGGCTCGATCGAGCTCGTCAGGCAGAAGCACCGAGGCCGGCGGCGCGGTTGCGGTCGGTGTCGGCAACGGCGTCGCGCTGGGACGAAACGCCATCAGGCGCTGGGCCGCCGTGGGGATCAGAACGGCGGCCCCGGTAAGTACCAGACTGATGACGAGGGCGGCGAGGAGCTGCTCCAGCCGGCCCTTGGGCAGGCGTCTCACAGTGTTGAAACGAGGATGGCCAGGCTTTCTTGGAGTCACGCCGGTTTCCTATACATTCATCACGATGCGGCTGCGGAATACAGAAACGAATTCGGTGCAGCCGCTCGAGCCCGCTGCCCGGCCGATTGGTCTCTATGTCTGTGGGATTACGCCCTATGACACCACCCACCTGGGGCATGCCCTCACCTATGTCGTCTTCGACGTGCTGGTACGCGCCCTGCGTGCCGCCGGCCAGGCGGTGCGATACGTCCAGAACGTCACCGATGTGGACGACGACATCATCCGCCGTGCTCGCGAACTCGGGACCAGCTGGAACAGGCTGGCCGAGAAAGAGACGGCGCTGTACGAAGCGGACATGGCGGACCTCAACGTTCGAGCGCCCGATGTGTTCCCGAAAGTGAGTCAGACGATCCCGAAGATCGTCGCGCTGGTGCGGACGCTGGAGGCACAGGGCCATGCCTATCAACGAGGTGGCAACGTGTATTTCCGGGTGGGCAGCGTTACGGACTACGGGCGCCTGAGCCGCCTGAGCCGCGACGACATGATCAGGCTCTCCGCCGAGCGCGGCGCCGACCCCAATGATCCCCGCAAACAGGACCCGCTCGATTTCCTGGTCTGGCAGGAAAGTGCGCCGGACGAACCGCGCTGGCCCAGTCCGTGGGGGGAAGGACGCCCGGGCTGGCACATCGAGTGCTCGGCCATGGCGCTCGCCAACCTGGGCCCCCAGGTTGACGTGCACGGAGGCGGTTCCGACCTGATCTTTCCGCACCACGAGAGCGAAATCGCGCAGTCGGAGTCGATCACCGGGGTGCGGCCGTTCGCTCGGATCTGGGCGCACGTGGGCATGCTTCGTTACCGCGGCGAGAAGATGAGCAAATCGCTGAAAAACCTGGTGCTGGTCCGCGACCTGCTGGGACGATATGACGCCGACAGTATCCGGGTGCTGCTGCTCCGCCACCATTACCGCGAATCGTGGGACTACACCCCGGAGCAGCTCGATGACGCCGCGGCATGGACGGGACGGCTGCGCGAATCGGCCGGCCGCGCGGCGACCGCCACCGCCGATCGCGCCGCCGCGGTCTTCGCCGCACTCGATGATGACCTCGATACGCCGCGTGCCCTGCGCCTGCTGGAGGAATCCATCCAGAGCGGCGCGGGCGACTGGCGCGCCGCCGCCGACGTGCTCGGCCTGCGGCTTGGGGATGACCGGATGGCGGCTTCCGAAACGAAAAAGGCGCTCGGGTGGCGAGCGCCTTTCTCTTAATGGGGGAGGGAGATCACGGAAGCTGGCGTATGCCTTCTAATACGCAGGGCGACGGCCGCCTATTCGCTGCCGTCGTCGCGCCGGCGTGACGCCCCGCCTACGCGGACTCGGTGGTGCGGTGAACGCGTGGTAACCGTGGCGGCGGAAAGGGCGGCAGGTCGGCAGGGCCGCGTCGCTCGAGCAGATCGCGGAGGGCGGCGGTTTCGACGACCAGCCGTTCGACGTCGATCGTCATGCAGGCCGGTCGATACGGCTCCAACTTGGTCAGACCATGGCCGAGCTTCGCCAGCGCGCCCCGCCAGTTGCCGCGGCGCCAGTGGTAGAAGCCGACGCCCACCTGCAGGATGCCCTGGTAGAGGTAGCGAACCGCGTCCGGCTCCCTGATCCAGATCCCTTCCAGCGTTTCATGCTGTTCGAAGAATTCCTGGCGGTTGAACTCCTCGATGCCGCGCAGCAGCGCCGCCGGAGGGGGATCAGCGCAGCGGGCGGTGCGCCGCGGCGCGGTCTTCTTTAAGTTCAGATTCACGCCGTTGCGCCGGTCGCCGTCGACGCCCGGGCCGAGTCGCCGTCCGGCGAGGCCGCGGGCAGCTCCAGATAGAAGGTTGTGCCTTTGCCTTCCAGGCTATTGGCCCAGGCCCGGCCGCCGTGCGCCTCCGCCACCCGGCGAAGCAGATACAGCCCCAGCCCCTGGCCACGCGCGGGCTGATCTACGGCCAGTGGACCGAAGAGGTCTTCCAGCCGGTCGGCCGACATGCCCGGGCCGTCATCCTTGACGATCAGCTGGTAGCGATTGGCGCTTGTCTGCCGCAGGCGAAGCTGGACGACGGTGGCGCTGCGGGCGTGCTTGAAGACGTTGTGCAACATCTCGTCGAGCGCCGCCTCCAGCAGCGTGGCGTCGCCCCAGACATCGACCTCCGTGTCGAGTTGGAGCCGCAACTCCATGCCGGCTCGAGACATCCGGTCTCGGATCCGCTGCGCCGCCGACTCCACGACCGCTCCCAGCGAGATGCGGACGGTGAAGGCCAGCTCGAGCGGAAGACGCGAGAGGAGCAGCACCTGGTCGGCCACTCGCATCAGGGTCTCCGACTGGAGCGCCAGGCGTTGCGCAACCATCTGCATCTGGTCGGCCGGAATCTCGTCATTCGCGAGCATGTCGGCGTAGCCACGCAGGATCGCCAGGGGCTCCTTGACCTCCTCCGATGCCAGCCGCACCACCGCCACCGGCGTGCGCGCCTGGCCGTTGGTCGACCGCGATTCGGAATGCAGGCGGGGCGCCAGCAACCCCGCGACGATCAGCAGCAGGTCCTGGTCCGTCTCGGTAAAGATGCGCGGGCCCTTGCCGATGACCCCCAGGGTGCCGGTCACTTCGCCCTGCGCCGGGAACGAGGTTCCGAGGTAACTCGTAATCCCCAACCGCTGCCGCATCGCCAGGCTCTTGAACGGCTGGCGCTTGCTCGCGTCGCGAATATTGAGTACGCCGCCTTCCATCTCCTCATCGACTGCCGCAAAGGTGTCCTCGAGCGCCATCCGAAGTCCAGGCTCGATCGGGGCCCCGCTCTGAACGTCTGACGCCATGATCTCGAACGAGTGGCCATCGATCCGGGCGTAAAAGGCGGCCCGCGCGTCGAGCGCCTGGTTAAGACAGCTGAGCGCCTGGTCGATCAACTCGGGAAGCGGCCTCGCGAGATTGACGACCACCAGGTGGCGGACCAGGCTGAGGGGTGGCTGGCGGTCGGAGCTCATGAGCGGGCGCCCACGGTTATATCACGCCGGCCCCGGTTTCCCTCCGGGGGAGGGCAGGGTGGGGCTGCCGGATACCACATAAAATGGGCGACCATTGGCTGAGGTATCCAACGGTCGGGCGAACCTGCACCTGCACACGATCTTCAGCGATGGGGAGCTGCCGCCGGCCGAGGTGGTCAAGGCCCACGCGGACGCCGGCTTTGCCGTGATTGCCCTGACCGACCACGACACGCTGGCGGGAATCGACGCCATCGGTGGGCTCGATGGGCACGGCGTGCGCCTGGTTGCCGGCGTCGAGTTGTCGATCGAGGACGAGCCGCGGCGCGGCCTGGTCGACGCTCATCTGCTCGGTTACGGATTTGCGCTCAACCATCGCCGCCTCCGCAACCGTCTGCATCAGGCCAGCGAGGCTCGCGAGGCGCAGAAGCGGGAGACAGTCCGCCGGCTGGCGGCGGCCGGGTTCGACGTCCAGTGGGAAGCGGTGCGGTCCCGCGCCCGCGGCAACGTCGGCAAGCCGCACATCGTGGCGGCCATCGAGGCGGCCCAGCCGGGGGTGACACGTGAGGAGCTCTACGCCGTGATGGGACCTGGTGGCGCGGCCTCCGTGGCCCGGGCGAAAGACCTGTCGCTGGAGGAGGCGGTGGATCTGATCACCGGTGCGGGCGGGGTGTGCGTCCTGGCGCATCCGGGTGTCTACAAGCATGTTCCGGACCTCGAGGTGCTCTTTCGGACGTGTGCGGTCGCCGGCGTTCTGGGGCTGGAGGTCACCTATCCACAGGCTCCCGACGATCCGTACGGACCGAAAAGCGCCGCGCTCATGGATCGGTTCGCAAAGACCGCCGCATCGTACGGCTGGGTCGCGACCGGGGGCGATGACTTCCACGGGCCGACGGTGACACCACAGATCCGCCTGGCGGCGTGGACCGCGACGCCGGCCGGCTGCGCGGACGAGCTGCTGGCCCGCCGCAGCTAAATATCTCCCTCCGCCCTTGCGGGGGAGGGTCGGGGTGGGGGGTCAGCGTGTCGTCAAGAATCGCGTGATGGCTTCCACCACGGCATCCGGCCGGTCGAGGGGAAGGAAGTGTCCTCCCGGGTCGATGATCTCGACGGTCGTGTCGCGGAGTTTGTGCTTGAGGGTTTCGGCCCATTCCGGGTCGAGGAATTTGTCATTCGCGCCCCAGATGACCAGCGTGGGCGTCTCGATCTCCTCAATATGCTTCGCGCGGCCGATCAGGTCGCGGTTGTTCAGCGCCCGCGCGGCGCGGAGGTAGGCGCGCCGCCCGCCCAGATCCTGGAAGGGGCGGGTCCATTCGTCGACCAGCTCATCCGTCACGCGGCCCTCGGTCACGATCCCCGCCTCCAGCCCCTTGCGCAATCCCTTTCGCAGGTCGATGTTGACCATGATC
>VBEE01000050.1:21952-45430 GCA_005881715.1 Chloroflexota bacterium
TCGATCAGGATCAGGCGGGCCACTCGCTGCGGTTCATCGGCGGCCATCAGCTGGGCGACGCCGCCACCAATGTCGTGACCAACGACCGCCACCTGGTGCACGCCAAGCGATTCCGTGAAGGCGACCATGTAGCGGGCCTGGGCCGCGATCGACAGCTCGGCGTCGAGGCGCTTGTCGGAATCGCCGTATCCGATCAGGTCCGGAGCGATGACATCGAAGGTTGCGGACAGCGGATCGATCAGGTCGCGCCAGAGATACGAGGAGCTGGGAATGCCGTGCAGGAGGAGCAGGGCCGGTCCCTGACCTTTTCGCAGGTACGCGACGTCACCGGCGAAGGTACGAATTTTTCGTTTGGTTCGGGCAAGCGGCGCGGCATTGATGAGCTCGGTGATCAGCGGCGGCGACACCGTGGGCGTCGGCGTTCGTTCGAGCGGCGATGGAGGTGCACTGAATCGCTGGGCCGGCTCGGGTGCCGCCAGCGGCGCGAAGGGGACGCCAATCGGGATGGGTGGTGTCACCGCGGGCGGCGCGGCGGCCGTGATACTGGGTCGCGGCGCCGCGGGCTGGGCCGATCGGCGCTGCAGAATGACGTTGGTGGAGCTGGCCCGCGCGATCAACTGGTTCTGCTGGTCCAGCACCTCCGCGTCGGCGACCGCGAGCTGCTGGCCGCGATGCACGACCCGACCGATCGATCGCAGCATGCCGGAATCGGCGGTCACCGCCTTCAGGAAATTGATATGGAGCTCGGCGGTGGTGAAATTCTCGCCGGGCGCGAGCGTGCTGAAAACCGCAAACCCCATTGCGCTGTCGGCGAGAGAGGTCAGCGCACCGCCGTGAACCACATTGTTCGGGTTGTACAGATCGACACTCGCCGGCATTTCGAATGTCGCGCTGCCGTCGGACACGGCGATGAAGCGCATATTGAGGAGGCGGACGTAAGGCGGTGGTGGGGCGGCGCCACGTAGCGCGGCCTCGAGCAAGTCACGACCCGACATCTCCGCCGGTTCGGACATCGCCCGCATTTTAAGCCTGCTGAGGTTGCTTACCCAGGGACGCCGTCGCCGGTTTAGTCCCTCAGTGATCAGGCTTTTGGTTACGCACCGATCGTAACGGCTGCGTCACGACCGTGTGATAGCTCGTCGCGCCGATGCAAGCCATCGTGAGGAACGGGAGTTTGTCTTCTGTAGGCCGTAACGCGGGCGGCCAGTAGGAGGGGAAAAGGGGGACGTCCGGCTGAAGTACGCTGCGCCACGTTTTGCGACTCACTCGGCCGCGCTGCTGTTGGCAGCCGCGATGCCCTGGCTGGTTTTGCATGTACCCGTCGGTGCAGCCCCCGCCATGGCCGGCGCTGCCAGCCCGGGGACGGCGCTTGCACAGGTGCCGTTCGGTCGGGCGGTCGACGGCATCGGCTGGTCCATGAGCGGAACGCTGGTTGTCCCGGCGCTGCCGGTGACGCCGCCCGGCGAGAAGCATCGCGACATCATCCATTACCACGCGCTCGACGGTGACACGCTCCGGGCACTCGCCGCGAAGTTCGGGTTGTCGGTGAATACGCTCCTCTGGTCAAACCCGAAGCTTGTCGACCGGCTGACCGCGGGCCAGGATGTCTTGATTCCCCCGGTCGACGGCGTGCTGGTAAAGGTGGCGGCCGCAGATACCGTGGCGTCGCTTGCGCAGAAATATCGCGCGGAGTCGGACGCGATCATCGAGTTCAACCTCTTGCGTCATCCGGACACGTTGCCGGTGGATGACTACTTGATGGTGCCGTACGGCGTTGGGCCGGAGCCACCGTCGGCGCCGCAGTCGAATGCGCACACGGTCACGGTGGGCAAACGCTCCTGGTACGTCACGCCCGTGTGGTCGTCGGGCGGAGGAGTTTATCCATTCGGGCAGTGCACCTGGTACGTGAACACTCGCCGGCCGGCACCGTGGGGTGGGAATGCGTGGCAATGGTTCTCGCGGGCTCGCGCCTACGGGCGGCCCGAGGGAGCGACCCCGCGGGTTGGCTCCATCATGGTCACCTGGGAGTCGCCCTACTGGGGCCACGTCGCCTACGTCGAGCAGGTCTACACCGACGGGAGCTGGCTCGTCTCAGAGATGAACTACTACGGCTCACCCGGCGGCGGTTGGGGCCGCGTCAGCTATCGCCACGTCCTTCCCGGTACGATCCCGCTGATCGGCTTTATCTACTAGCCAGCGCTTCGATCAGCCGGCCGACTGCCAGCACCCGCGCCTCGTCGTTCCAGCGGCCGACCAGCTGCAGTCCCACCGGCAACCCGCTCACCTCGCCGTAGGGAACTGATAGGGCAGGCACCCCCGTCAGGTTGAACGGCGCCGTCAGCCGAACGAGCGCGCTGTCCACCGGTTCCGCGCCTGACCGCCAGTGCACCGTGCGCTCGCCCACGATGGGCGCGGTGATCGGCGTCGTGGGGAGCAACAGAACATCGATCTCATCAAAGATGCCGCGCACCGCGTCCTTGATCTTTGCGCGCATGCGCTGGGCGAGCACGTAATCGGCGCCGGCGATCAGCGCGCCCAGCTGGAGCCGGATGCGCACGTCCGGACCGTACGCCCGAGGGCGGGCGCGGATCCACCTGGCATGCGCTGCGCTGGCCTCAGCTCGCAGGGTGACCAGTTGCGTCACGACCGTCCACGCCATCTCGGGGACGCGGACATCGCGGATTCGCAGGCCGTTGCGCCCCAGGGCCGCGGCTGCTTCCTGCACCAACCTGGAGACGCCAGGCTGGACCGGCTTTACGACCGAGTCATGAAGGATGCCTACCCGAAGTCCTCTCGTGGTCACCCGCTGCGCCTGCTTCCAGGCTCGCCCGCCTGACAGCGCATCGAGGAGGATGCCCGCATCTTCGACCGTCCGCGCCAGGGGCCCGGCGTGGTCCAACGACCACCCCAGCGGTACGACCCCGTCGAGCGGCAGGAGCCCGTAAGTCGGCTTCAGCCCGACGCAGCCGCAGAGCGAAGCCGGGATCCGGATCGATCCTCCGGTATCCGAGCCCAGCGCGGCGGCGCAGAGGCCCGCCACCACCGCGATGGCCGATCCACCACTCGAGCCTCCCGGACTGCGCCGCACATCGCGCGGATTGCGCGCGACCCCCCACCAGGGATTCGCGGTCGTGACCCCATAGGCAAACTCGTGCAGGTTGGTCTTGCCGAAGATGACCGCACCGGCGACCCGCAGCCGTGTCACCAACCCCGCATCCTTTGACGGCACCCAGTCACGAAGGATCCGCGAGCCCGCCGTGGTTCGCAGCCCGCGAGTCGCAAACAAGTCCTTGACCGCGATCGGGACCCCCAGGAGCGCACCCGCCTGGCGCCGCGCCAGCTGCTGCTGCGCACGCTGGGCCTCCCGCCGAGCCCGCTCGCCGGGAGGCGTGATGAAGGCGCGCAGCTCGGCCGCCGGCCCGATCCGTCGCTGGTACGCCTCCAGCAGCTCCAGCGGAGATACGGTCCGGCGCCGCAGCGCCGCCGCGACCTGGGCCAGCGGCGCCGTCGCCAGCGTCGGGGGTGGGGCCATCAGTCGTTCGATGGTTCAGGCGCCAGCGCCGCCCTCAATTCTTCGACCAGCGCCAGATACCGCTTCCATGCCGGACGCAGCGCCTCAAGGTCGGCGGCGGTCAGCCTGAGCCCCGCCGCCCGCGTCGCGGCCGCCAGCCGGTCCCTCTCCGTCATCGGCACAGTATGGGGTTCCCATCACCACTTGCGAGTGCGAAATAGTTTGACAAGAACGATGAGTCCGCCCTAAGCTGCCGTTGCCGCTAACCGGCTCTTGGGGAGGCGCAGGCTGGCGGTGCCGCTGCCGTTCACCTAATTTTCGTTGCTGAGGAGCCCGAACAATGCTGCTTGTGGAAGTCCGCCGCCTGGATATCGCGCCGTCCGCTGATCAGTTCTGGACGATCGTCTCCCGCGTCAACGGCCCGGAGTTTATGGGCGTTCTGTACCGAGCGCGCGAAGCCATTTTCGACAGTGCCGGGATTGCCTTCACCATCGACCTGCTGAACAAGTTCTTGCAGTTCGACGTTACGAAGAGTTGGTCCGCCGCCGATGAGGGGGAGCTGTTCATGGGATCGGCGCCGGTGGTGGGCTGGTTGCGCGTCCGCCGTCCGGGCTCGGCCACCCTGCGTGAGCTCCGGTCAGACGACGTCCACTTCATGGAGCTCGAGCACGCGGCGAAGCCCGCGTTCGTGGAAGTCGGTGTCGCGTATCGCGCCGGCACCGAGAAAGTACGAACGGACTTCCTCAAGCGGATTCGGACCGCTGCCCAGGAGGCCCTTGGGCAGGAAGTGGGGACACCGTCATCCTGGCCGGTGCTGGCCCCCGTCGGCAGCCACAACTTCGACGCGATCCGCAAGTCACGCCAGGCGGCCTACGAAGCGACGGCAGAAGAAAACCAGGCGATGGCCGCGTTTACCACGCCGGAGATCCGGGCCCTGATCCGCGATCTCGAGCGGGTCGGCTCCCTGACCGTTTCGGACCTCCCGAAAGTCCTGGGCGAGGCGCAGGGGACCGCGGTCGCCGGCCGGCTCGGTGAGCTGCGCACCCTTGGCCTAATCCAGTCGGAGTATGTGATCGTCTGCTCGCGCACCGGAAACGCCGTGCTCCGCACCGACGATCCGAACAAGCTGCAGAAGATGGCGCCCGATTGGATGAAGTGCGCCTGCGGCCGGCCGCTGAATGAAGAGCGGGTGGACCAGGTCATCGTCCCGACCGACCGCGCCACCGCACTCAACGACAAGGGCCGCTGGATGACGACGCTGGCGACAGCGATCCTCCCCAAGCTCGGCATCAGCCGCGAGCAGGTCATCATCGACGCCAGCCCCCAGGGCACGGACATCGTCCTCGACCTCAGCGGGGACCTGGTGTTGGTCGTGCTGAAAGATCACGAGTTCAACCTGGCCGATGCCTACGCCTTCAATGCCAAGGTCTCCCGGATCAAAGCCGCCGAAGGTGTGATCGTCAGCAACGAGGGGCTCTCGGGCGATGCCAAGAAGCTGGTCCAGGAAGAGCTCGGTCCGCAACGCGCCCGGATCACGGATCCATTCCGGATCACGTTCGTGGAAGGCGTCCAGGCTTTCGAGCACGAGCTCGGCCGGGTGGTGGAACGGCGCCGCCGCCAGTATTTCCTGCGGGCACTCGGCGACCTGGCGACCATCCAGGGCCTCAACATCGGGCAGCTCGCCCTGGCGAAGGTCGAAGCCGGCGGTCGCGTCGGCAAAGAGGTCGTGGCGCCGGAGGCGGTCGCCGCCGAAGCATAGACGCAATTTCAAATTTCCCTCCTCCCTTTGCGGGGAGGGTCGCGGGAAATCTCCCTCCCCCGCTTGCGGGGGAGGGTCGGGGCGGGGGTCGCCAACACTCGTTCGAACTGGAATCTTAAAACCCGCTCGCGTAGTGTAGGACGGTGCGAATCGGGAGTCTTGTCGCCGGTGTGATCGCCATCCTGGTCGGCGCGGTCTGGATCTTGCAGGGCTCGGGCGTGCTGCCCGGCAGCTTCATGACCGGCCAGAGCATGTGGTTGGTGATCGGCATCCTGGTCGCCGGCCTGGGACTCGGTCTGACATTCAACGGACTCCGCGGGCCGGCCAAGTCGTAGTCGATTGAGCCACCGGCGCCCGCTGATCACCGGGCTCAGCGCTGGCACGATCGCGCTGGGCGCGGACTACCTGGCCCACGCCGTCGTCAACGTGCCGCTCGCCCCGGAGCAGGCCGGCTACGTGTTGCTCAAGGTCCTCCCGCTGCCTGCGTTCGCGGACTTGCTCAAAACGCTTGGGACGCTGGCCAGGCCGCTCCTGCTGATGGGCGCAACCATCGTGATCATCGCGGCCTACGGCGCCGCCGCCGCCGTGCTCGGACGCCTGTGGCCCCGCTGGACCATCGCGGCGATGACCGCCCTGGTGGCCCTGGTCGCCACGGTGGTTGCCGTCATCGCGATCTCGCCCGGCGACTCCGCGCTGGGCATCATCGTCGAGGTCGTGCTGTTAGCCGGCATCGTCCCGCTGGTGGACGCCGTGCTGACGCAGCTCATGTCGCCCATCGGCGCCAGCGAAGACCGGCGGGTCTTGCTGCGCAACCTCTTCTACGGGGCGGTGGGTATCGCGCTCGTCGGGGTTGGCTATGTAAACGTTCGTCGGTTTGTCACCGCGCTCGCCACGAGGGAGGGAACCCTCGCGGATAGCGAGGTGACCAGCGTCAGCGATTTCTACGTCGTCTCAAAAAATCTCGGCGGCGACCCGGTCGTCGAGCCGTCCAGCTGGCGTCTCAACCTGCCAACCCGATCCCTGACCTACGAGGAATTGCTCAAGCTGCCGTCGGATCAGCTGGAGCTGACCCTGGAATGCATCAGCAACGAGGTCGGGGGAACGTTGATCAGCAACGGGATCTGGAAGGGGCCGCGGGTCAGCGACATCCTGGCGCTGACGACCGTCCCATCCGACGCGGTCTGGATGTTGACGGAGAGCGCCGACGGCTACACGGAAAGTTTTCCGTTGCGTGAACTGACGCCGGATCATCGGCTCGTCACTCACCTCAATGGAGCCCCGCTCAGCGCGCAGCACGGCTTCCCGGCGCGCTTCATCTTTCCCGGCCATTACGGAATGAAGCAACCGAAATGGGTCACGCGCATCCGCTTCTCGGCGGACGACCAGCCCGGATACTGGGAAAACAATGGCTGGGACGAGCGGGCGATCGTCAAGACCATGTCGCGCATCGATCGACCTTTCGACGGCGCCGCATTGGCCGCGGGGGCGGTTCCCATCCGCGGCATCGCGTTCGCCGGCGCGCGCCGGATCAGCGGCGTGGATGTCAGTTGGGATGGGGGGAGCGCCTGGCAAGCAGCCGAGCTGCAACCCGAGTTTTCCGCTTATGCCTGGCGATTCTGGGAGTTGAGGCCGACCCTGTCGACCGGCCAGTACCGTATCCGGGTCCGGGCCCGGGACGGCGAGGGAACCCTACAGCCGTCGAGATCTGCGCCGACGCTGCCGAACGGCGCAGACGGCTACCACACGATCACCATCACCGTCGCCTAGGGCTCTCAACCTGGTCTCAGCGATCCGTCGGGCGCGTCTAACGATCCGCCTCTACCGTAAGGTTGGAGCTCGCCAGAAACGATGAACGGTAGCGTTGTACCGTCAGGGAGAGGAAACATGTCCTCGAACGCGACGCTGAGGTGGGCGTCGGTGCTGGGCACGCTGTTGCTGGCCCTGCTCTCAGGTGGCGTCGTCGCCACGTCGCCGAAACCTGACCAGGCCCCACTCCACCCGGCGGTCAGGGTGTTGCCGAGCAATACCACCGTGCAGAGTGAGAGCCATGTCTCCTGAGCTCCAGACGCGACACTTCGATGCGCTCGGCTCGACCTGCGAGCTGCTCAGCCTCGGCAGCGGACAGGCGGCGCTCGAGCGCTGCGAGCGATGGGTGCGCGACGCCGAGGCGCGCTTCACCCGCTTCCTTCCCGATAGCGAACTGGCGGGACTGAACGCCGGCGACGGCCGGTATGTTCCGGTGAGCCCCGAGCTGTTTGCAATGCTCGAAGCGGCGCTCTGGGCGTTTGAAGGCTACCGGCGCTCGTCGCAGCCGGTTATGACCGGCCATTTCGCCAGGGACTGGTGGAGCCGGCGCACGTCAACCCACTGACCATCCCAGGGCTGCCGGACGTATTGATCCTCGATCAGGCGACTCGCTCGGCGGCCCTCGCTCCGTCGGCGGCGCTTGACCTTGGCGGCATCGTCAAGGGCGCCCTGGCCGACATCCTTATTGATGAGCTCGGTGAGGATGCTGTCTGCAACCTGGGCGGCGACCTGCGCGTCCGCGGCGCCGGACCCGAAGGCGATGGCTGGCACATCGCGCTGTGCGACCGCTCAGCCGTTGCGCTCACGGATGGCGCCGTCTGCACCAGCGGCGTGACCCGGCGGCGCTGGGGCCACTCGATGCATCATCTCATCGATCCCCGAACGGGGATGCCCGCCAGGACCGACCTTGCCGAGGTCTCGGTTGTGACCGACAGCGCGCTGCGTGGCGAGGTGTACGCCAAGAGCGCGATGCTCCTGGGTGCCGCCGCAGGGATCGCTTTCCTGGAAGCGCGCGGCGTGCACTACGCCCTGGTGTCCGCCGTCACCGCCACAGCCGGCGTGCTTCCCGCCGCAGCGTGACTCTCGATCAGCTGCTCTGGCTGTCGTCGCGGGTGGCCGCGCTGACCGCCTTCTTTACCCTGGCGGCTGCGCTGGTCACGGGACAGGCGCTACGAAGTGCGATGTTCGAGGGCGCCATGCGCAACCGCGACCTTTCCAGCCTCCACCGTTTTCTCACGATCTGCTGGGTGCCGTTTGTGTTGCTCCACGTGCTGACGATGACCGTCGATGGCGTGGCGCGAGTCAGCCCAATCGACCTGGTCATCCCGTTTCGGGTGGCGTACGCCGTCCTCCCGGTCGGGCTGGGCACGATCGGCTTTGACCTGCTGCTGATTGTCACCGTCACCAGTTACCTGCGGCGCCATCTCGATCCCACGGCGTGGCGGTGGCTCCACCGGCTCTCATATCTGATGTTCGGGGTCTTTGCGCTTCACGCTCTCCTGGCCGGATCGGACTTCGCACGTCCACTCGTGTTGGCTCCGGCCGCCGGCGTCGTCGCCTTCATCGCGATCGTGAGCCTGGCCCGCCTCGTCTTCGGACGCTGGGAAACAACCGCCAACTAGACTCTCGGGGCAGGCAACCGCGGTTCTCAGGAGGGCTGACCATGCGCGTGATGGATGTCGTCAATCAAACGAAAGCGGCGATGCGGGCGAGTGAGGTTTTCGGGACTCCCTACGAGAAGAACGGGGTCACGATCATCCCCGCAGCCAGGATCGCCGGCGGAGCCGGTGGCGGCGGCGATCAGCAGGAGCCGCAGGCGGGCGGTGTGGGTTTCGGCGTCTCAGCCCGCCCGGTCGGCGCCTTTGTGATCAAGGGTGGTGAGGTCAGCTGGCAGCCCTCCCTCGATCTGAATCGGGTGATCTTGATGGGCCAGCTGGTGGGCATCGTGGCCCTGCTCACGGTGCGCGCGGCCATCAAGGCCTGGGCGAAACGGCGCACGTGATCCCGGCGACGATCGACCTCGACCTGCAGTCGGTCCGGCGGCAATTTCCCGCGTTGTCGCTGCGGATCGACGGCCGGCCGGTCGTCTACCTGGACAACCCGGCCGGCACGCAGGTGCCCCAACGGGTCATCGATCGGACCACCTCCTACTGGCAGACGATGAACGCCAACCAGGGCGGCGTGTTTGCCACGAGCGAGCGCTCGGACGCGCTGATGCTCGACGTGCGCGCCGCCGCCGCGGCGTTCGTCAACGCCGCGTCGCCGCAGGAGATCGTCTTTGGGCCGAACATGACCACGCTGACGTTTGCCACCAGCCGCGCCATCGCGCGGGAACTGCGGGCGGGCGACGAGATCGTGGTCACCCGCCTTGAACACGACGGCAATGTGTCGCCCTGGCTGGCGCTCCAGGAGCAGGGGGTCGTCATCCGGTTTGCCGACATCAGGACGCCGGAGTGCACGCTCGATCTCGACGACCTCCGGCGGCAGCTGACCGAGCGGACGCGCCTGGTGGCCGTGACCCACGCGTCCAACGTGGTCGGGACGATCCCGGACCTCCAGGCGGTGGCGAGCGCCGCGCACGCCGTGGGGGCGTGGCTGTGGGTTGATGCCGTTCACTACGCTCCTCACGGACCGATCGACGTGCAGGCGATCGGCTGCGACTTCCTTACCTGCTCCGGTTACAAGTTCTACGGTCCGCACCTCGGCATCCTCTATGGACGTCGCGAACTGCTCGAGCGGCTGCGACCCTACAAGGTTCGGCCGGCCAGCGACGATGGGCCCGGCCGCTGGGAGACCGGCACCCAGAACCACGAGTGCCTCGCCGGCCTGCTCGGCGCATTCGAATACCTCGCCGATCTGGGCGGATCGAAAGTCGTGCGGCGGGAGGCGTTCGAGGCGGCCATGCAGCGAATCCAGGCGCACGAGCAGGCGCTGGCGGCACGCCTGATCGGCGGTCTAAAAGAGATTCGTGGGATCCAGATTTACGGCATCACGGCGCCCGATCAGCTCCATCACCGCGCTCCGACCGTGTCCCTGACCTGGCCGCCCTACCGGCCCGAGGCGCTCGCGCGCTGGCTGGCCGGCCATCAGATCTTCACCTGGCACGGTGACCACTACGCGCCCGAGCTGATCGCCAGGCTGGGTCTTAACGATCGCGGCGGCACGCTGCGGATCGGCCCGGCTCACTACAACACCGCGAGCGAGGTCGATCTCGTTCTTGAAGTGCTGGCCGGTTTCAAACGCTGATCAGCACCACGCCGGCGAAGGCCAGCAGGATACCGGCCTGCTGCAGGCGCGCCATCCTCTCGTCCAAGACGATCCGCGCCAACACCACGGTGGCGACCGGATAGAGCGACGAGAGGATCGAGACGACGCTGAGCAGGCCGATGGTGGTGGCAAACGCGAAGAACACGTCGGCCCCGACGTCCAGCACGCCGACGGCAAACAGCGCCGGCAGGTCGGGCGGCCGAAACTTGATGCGCGACCGGAATGCGATTCCGAGCAGCAGCAGCGCGGAAACGCTCCCGGCCCGCGTCGCCAGCACTCCCCAGACGGCGTCGGGCCGGCTGGCAAAGCGAATAGCCACGAGGAATAACCCGAAGGCGAGCGCCGCGATCAGGGCCAGACCGGCCCCCGGAACGAGCCGGCGCCCGGGCTGCGCGGGGCGGCGGTCGAACGCCAGCAGCCCAACCCCAGCCAGGGCCAGCGCCATGCCGGCGAGCTGAAGCGGACTCGGTCGCTCACCAAGCGCCAGTCCGAAAAGGACCGGAACCACCGGTCCGGTGGCGGCAATCGTTGAGACCACGCCGACCACGCCGATTGCCATGGCGCGGTAGATCGCCGCCAATCCGATCAGACCGATCAGGCCGGCGACCACCCCCGCCGCAATCCAGGGACCGGGGCGGAACGGTACGCCGCGCACGATCACCACGGCAACGATGAGGACCAGCGTGGGTGGCTGCGAGACGACGAGCACCGCGACCGTACCCAGGCGGCGCGTCTTGAAGCCGCCGATGAAATCGCCGACGCCCCAGCTCAGGCTGGCCGCGAGCGCCAGCAGAACGGCGGTCAGTTCGAGACCCGCCGGACCGTTGCCCTGACGGCCAGATCGCCGAGCCGCTGCCGGTGGCCACGGCGGAGCAGGAGGACCGCGTCGATGGGCCAGAGGAAGACGAGCACACCAATGGCATTTCGCAGTGCGGCGCGCCACCAGCCGGGGACCCCGCCCTCGGGCCCGTAGACGGAGATGCCCATCAGGAGCTTGCCCAGGGTCTGGCCGGTTCGCGCCTCGTTGGGCACGCGATAGAGCAGCGTCACGCTGGCGAGGAGCAGGAGACCTTCCGGGTCGAGCACAACTTCCGTTGTCTCGAGCCCGGAGGCGGCGGTCAGAATCAGCACGGTGATGCCGAAGACGAGAGTCAGGTCAACCATGGCGGCCCAGAGGCGGCGGATCAATGGATACTCCTGCCAGTTGGGGTCATTCGGGTGGTCAAAGAGCCTGGCTTCGATCGAGTCGGCTAGATTCCGCCGCACGGCGAGCACGATCGGCTCCAGCGCGGACAGCGCCCCGCGGCGCGCCAGCCAGCGGATTGAGAGCACGACCGCGAGCGTGGCCAACGTCGTGACCGCGATCACGAAGAAGCGGTGCTCGGCCCGGTGAAACAACCGGACTGCTGGCTGGCCGACCAGCGCCCCCAGGCCGACGAAGAACGCGATATAGACCAGGACGGAGGGGACCAGGCCCGCCGCAAACGTCAGGCGAGGCATGTTGCTGACGCCCGCCGCCTGGGTTGTGTGAATCCGCAAGCCGGGGATCAGGCGACCGGCGAACACGGCCGGCGCACCGCCTCTGCGCAGCAGATGGATCGCGCGTTCCAGCGCCCGCCGAAAGCGCAGCGTATCGGCAACCTTCATCACGGCCGGCTGACCCACGGTAGCGAAAATTTCCCGACCGACCATGGCGCCGATCACCGTCGCCAACAGCAAGGCGGCGACCATGGGGACCGGTTCCACCGTGCCGCTGGCGATGGCGATCCCGGCGATCATCAACAACAGGTCGCCGGGCGCGAACGGGACCGGAACCCCGCTCTCCTCGATGAAGACCAGCCCCGCGATGACGGCAATCAAGAGATCACCGCTCAGGTTCGAAATCGAGCCGATCGGGTTCATCAGGCGGACCCTCTTTGCGTTGCGGCGGCGGTGGCTAGTTGATCAGCTGGCGGATCAGGGGGACGGGAAGGTACCCGCAGCCAAGAAAGGCGTCGTGGAAGCGCTTCAGGGAGTAATCCGGGCGGCTCTGCAGGTCGTCGCGCAGCTCGCGGATGAGCAGCTTGCCGAGCGTATAGCTCAGATACAGCGGATCCCAGGCTCCCCGCATCGCCTCGCGTTTGGCCGGCAGCTCCGACAGGAAGCCCATCGACATGAACAGGTGAATCGCTTCGGGCATCGGCATCGCCCGGCAGTGGAGGCCGATGGCAACGAGGAAACGGCAGTCGCGCAAGAGGGCGTCGCTGCGCTGGGCCAATTGAAGTTTGGGATCTGTCGAATAGCCGGCGTCGAGCATCATCTCCTCGACGTAATGCGCAAAGCCTTCGACAGTGGCGTAGGACCAGAACAGCTGACGCGTCCGCGATCCGACTCGCCGTTCGTGGAGGGATTGCACGAAGTGACCCGGGTACGCCTCATGGATGGAAACGTTTTCGAGCATCGCGTAATTGAGGTGACGGAGCCACTGCTCGCGGCTGGTCTCGCTCCAGTCAGCGGCGGGCACGGTCACGTAGTAGTAGCTTTCGGTGGCAACGGTCTCGAGCGGCCCGGCAGTATCCATGGCGGCACTGATATAGGAGGCGTACGAGGGGGTCGGACGGACCAGGCAGCGCGACTCGGAAGGGATCGAGACCAGGTCGCGCTCCAGGATAAAGCTGCGCAATCCTTCCAGCGTGGCTCGTACGTCATCGATGATCGATTCGGTCGTTGGATGATGCTCTTCCAGGTCGCGGAGCGCGGCGCCGACGCCGCGTCCCGGGCTGATGGCCTCAGCCGCGCGTTCCGCCGCGGCCATGTTCCGCTCGATGTCCGCCCGAACCAGGCGCTCGAGCTCACTCACGTTCAAGGGAACCATCTCGCGGGTTTGCAGTAAGCGCAAGAAGCGCTCTTCGCCCAGCGCGAAACGGTCGTGTGCGTCACGCTGGCGTTGTTTGAGGAAGGCGACGGCCTCCCGGGTCTCAAGTACCGCCCGGTCGATCGCCCGGATCGTGTCCGCGTCGCCGGCGGCGGCCGTCCGCACCTCACCGTCGAGATAATCGGCCTGCCCGGCGGCGGCCTCGATCGCGATCTCGAGGTTTGGTCGGGGCAGCGACGCCTCCAGATTGTCGCGGGCGGCCTCCAGGTAACCGGCATAGCCGGCAAGGTGGCGCCGCAAGGCCGCTAACCGCTCGCCCAGCGGGGCGTATGGCCGCTTGAGATAAGAGCTCACGTCCAGCTCGCTGTCAGCACCCATGTAGAACATCGGCTCGTTAAACGGCCAGCGCAGCTCGGTCAGTTCGAGGCGGGCGGTCTTGAGCTGGACCAGCAGGCCCTGCCGGTCCACCTCCTGGTCCCGGGTCAGCCCGGCCAGCGGCTCCAGCTTCAGAAGTTGTCGATCGAGCTGCTCGATCCGCGCCTGGATGCTTGTGGCCGATGGGTCGCCGACCACGCCGTCGAAGCCGTGGTCGCCGGCAACCCGAGCGTGGGTGGGGGAGAAGCGGAAGAAGCCATCGATCACCTCGCGCTCGATCGCTGCCCAGTCCGCCACCGGGCTTGAGGCTAGCAGGTGGCGTATTCGGGACGAATTGTCACTGGGTCCGTAAGGGAGCGCTGTTACGTTGGCGTCACCGAATCATGATCCGTCCATCACGGCCCCGTTTACGGCTGTCACCGCTGCGCCGCGGGCTGGCTCTCATGATCGCTGCCACCAGCCTGGCGCTGGCCGGCATGCCCGCCGTTCCCGCCTGGGCGGCCTCCAATCGAGCACACCTCGACCGCGAGGTCCTCAAGGCGATGCAGCAGGGCCGGCGGATGCCCGTCATTCTGGTCGCCCACGGCGAGCTCAATGCCCTCGAAGCTGACCTGCGACGGACCGGTGTCAAGAACACGGTCCGAGTGCCGATCGGGCATGGGATCGCCACCGAGCTCAGCGCCTCGCTCATCGCGCGCTTCAGCGCCCGGTCGGATGTCGAGCGGATCATCTACGACGCCCCGGTCCAGCTGACCGACACGGCGTTCGATCCGTCCGCGCTTGCCACGGCCTACCCGACTGTCGTCGATGCCGTCGCCGCCTGGGGCAACGGGGTCGCTCCTCTGACCGGCTCGGGTGTCGGCATCGCCGTGATCGACAGTGGGATCAGTGCACACCCGGACCTCGGCGGTCGGGTGATCATGGACCGCAATTTCAATGCCACGGTCACCGGTACCGACGACGCCTATGGCCATGGCACCGCTGTGGCGGGGATCATCGCGGGTGATGGGACGGCGAGCGCAGGTCGCTACATCGGCATCGCCCCCGAGGCAAACCTGATCAACCTTCGGGTCAATGATGGGACCGGCGCCGCGCCGACGTCGGCGATCATGAACGCCATTCTCTGGGCTGTCCTCAACAAGGACACGTTCAACATCCGGGTCATGAACCTCTCGCTGCAGGCCACAGTCCAGGAGGGCTACCAGACCAGCCCGATCGATGCCGCCGTCGAGTATGCCTGGCTGAAGGGCATCGTCGTCGTGGTGGCGGCCGGCAACAACGGTGCGAACAGTGCGCTCTACGCCCCCGCCAATGATCCCTACGTGATCACCGTGGGCGCGACGGACGATCACGGCTCGGCGACCGCCGCCGACGACACGCTGGCCGGCTTTTCGACCTACGGCGTCACCCAGGACGGGTTCAGCAAACCAGACTTCGTCGCACCGGGCCGGCGCATCATCACCACCCTGGCTCCCAACAGCAATTTCGCCCTCAACTACCCGGCGTACGTCCTCGGGGATCAGTACATCCAGCTGAGCGGGACGTCGGTCGCCGCTCCCATCGTCAGTGGGGTGGCGGCCCTCTATGTGGAAAGCCGTCCAAATGTGCGCCCGGGCCAGTTGAAGGGCGTGCTGCTTGCCACGGCCAGTCGCCTGACGCTCACCGGAGCCGGGACCGGCTACCCGGACGCCGCCGCGGCCATCGCCTATATCGGGCTTACCGGCAACGCGGACCGGGGGCTGGATCCGAACAACTACTTGAAGGTCCTCTACATGGCGGCGCACGATCTGGCAACGCTGCCGGTCGTCTCGTGGGATACGGTCTCATGGGATAGCGTTTCGTGGAGCAGCGTCTCCTGGAGCAGTGTCTCCTGGGACGCCGTGAGCTGGAGCGACTAGTGATGAACGGGGGGCGCCTCTCCATGGCCGCGCGCGCCTACATCGTGGGCCTGAGTGCGGTGGCCGTCGCCGTCGGGATCGCGCTCGTTCGCACCAGCGGATCGGGCGCGCTCGTCGGGACCTTCATCGTCCTCACCGGCCTCGGCATGCTGACGCACGCCTTTCCGGTCCAGGGCCTTCGACACCAGGCGTACCAGGTGACGCTGCCCTTCATCATTACCGGTGCCGCGCTTTTCAGCGCCACGCAGCTCATCACGTTCGTGGTGCTGATTCATCTCGCCGAGCAGGCCCGGCTTCGCCGGCGGCTTCACATCCAGTGGTTCAACCTCTGCAATTACTTCGTGAGCGCGGCGATGGCGGCGGGGTTCTTCCATCGCGCGATCGCCTTGCTCCCCGAAGGGGCTCCCGGTCAGGTGGCCGCCGCGATGGCGGCCGGCTGCACCTTCGTCGCCCTCAACCGGGCCTTTCTGGCCGGCGCCCTCTGGCTGGCGCGCGGACTCTCACCCGCGGCCTCCGGGTTGCTCTTGCCCCGGCTGCTGGCCGCGGACTTGATCATCGCCTGGATCGCCGGCCCAATGCTCGTCCTCACGCTTCAGGCGGGACCCTGGATGGTCCTGGTCACCGCCGGCCCGCTGCTCCTGGCGCGAACCGCTCTTTCCGTGCTCGTCCCTCGGCGCCGGCATCCCGCCCGGCAAGCGAGGGCCCGAGCCGCCTGACGGGCGATATGGCTGATCTGCCGCGCGCCGCTCGGCTCTACCTCGCCGCTGTGCTGGCCACGGCGTCGTTTGCCGCGCTTATCGGCATCATCGTCGCCCCGGCTCGCCTCGCGCTGGCCCCGGTTGCGCTCGTTCTGCTTGGCTGTGCCACCGTTGCGCAGCAGTTCAAGGTGAGAAGCCCCAAGCACCAGTCGTACTACACGACCACCATTTTCTTCTTCGCCGCCGCGCTGCTGCTGCATCCCGGATACGTGGTCGCGATCATCCTGACGGCGCACGCCGTCGAGTTGGTCCGGGTTCGCTACCGCTGGTACATCCAGGCCTTCAACGTCGCGAATTTCCTCATTTGCTCGCTGGCCGCGGGCGCCCTCTTCAACGCCGGGCTTCAGGGCCACCCGGCGGGGGACGCTCGGGCCGCGCCGTTCGCGCTGCTGGCCGGCGTGGTGTTCGTCGGTCTGAATCACGTGCTCACCGCGTTGGTGATCATGTGGGCGCGTGGTGTCCCGATCTCGCGCGCCGGGACGTTGGATTGGGACAATCTGGGCACCGACCTGGCGTTGATGTCGGTTGGTGCGCTGGGATCCTTGCTGTGGCTGACCAACCCGTGGTTCGTCCCCCTTTGCCTCGGTCCGCTCTTCCTCATCTACCGATCGTTGCTGGTGCCAACCCTGAAGGAAGAGGCGCGAACCGACCCAAAGACAGAGCTGGCCAACATGAAGCACTGGAATGAGGTCGCTCAGGCCGAAGTGGAGCGGGCTCGTCGCTTCAGCCGCCCGTTGACCGTCGTCCTCGCCGACCTCGATCTGCTGCGCGACATCAACAATCGGCACGGCCACCTGACCGGAGACCAGATGATCCGGCGTGTCGCGGATGCCATACGGGGAGCGCTACGCGAATATGACGTGCCGGCGCGCTTTGGTGGCGACGAGTTCGCCATCCTGATGCCGGAAACCACCTTAGCGGAGGCGATGACGGTGGCGGAGCGGGTCCGTCGTGGCGTCGAGGCGATCGGGCTCAAGCTCTCGGACGGCACGACCGTCGCGGCGAGTGTGAGTATTGGAGTTTCGGTGTTTCCGGGGCACGGGGGAACCGCGTCCGAGCTGCTGGCCGCCGCCGATCGTGCCGTCTACCAGGCCAAAGCGCTCGGCCGGAACCGGGTGTGCGCCTTCGCCGACCGCGAGAGCGAGCGGTTGCGGCCCATCAGGATCCCGGCAGCGCCGCGCCGGGAGGCAAGCTAGCCGTTTTTCTTTGGGCGCCGGGAGCGTCGGCGGTCGGCGTGGGCCCGCAGAAACGTGTAGGTCTTCTCCGCCGCGTAGCCCTTGTGCACGGCGTCCTGGATGCGCGGCCAGAATTCTTCCTTCACCCAGTTGCGCGCCACCAGCACCTCGATCCCCGCCAGCCGAAGGTCGCCGCGCTCCAAATCGGACGTCGTGTCGCCGCGCTGCAACGCGCGTACCGCGTCCAGGCTGAGGTTCGGGAGGAGCCACGCGTGCGGGATGACAACCTCTGCCTGCCCGCGCGGCTCGTCTGGCACGGAGCAACTATAAGACGGGCGCGCGCGTGCCGTATGCTGCACAGGTGCCGGTCTTGCGGACGCTGCACGTGTTCGGAGCCATCTTTCTTCTCGGAGGCGTCAGCACGCACGCCTTGTTGCGGCCGATGGCCGCCCGGGCCACCGATGCGGCGCAGCAAGCCCTGTTCCAGTTCGCCTGGCGGGTGGAGTTGGCCCTCGTCTACACCGGCTCGGCCCTCGTGCTGATCACCGGCGTCTTGCTCTGGATCGTTGGTCATTTCAAGGTCTTCACCGGCTGGTTGCTGCTTGGCTTTCTGCTCTACGCGGCGGCAGCCGGGCTGGATGGCGCCTTTCTGGCGCCGAACCTCCGGCGCGCCCGGACGACGGCGGGGGAGGGATCCCAGCCCGTCGCCGCGGCGGCGATGACGGTCCAGCTGGTGGCCTGGCTGCTGCTGGTGGTCGTCGTGTTCCTGATGGTGGCGCAGCCCTTCTAATCGTTGGTGGTCGATGGCGGCACTGGGACCGGTCACGCTGCGCGGGACGCATATTCAGCTCGAGCCGATGCGGCCAGTGCATGCGGCCGCCCTCCTCGAGGCCGGGCGTTCTCCAGAAATCTGGGAATGGATGCCGGCTCGGCCGGTCACCGAGGCGGCAATGGATGCATGGCTGGCGAAGGCGGCCCAGGCTGAGGCGCAGGGCCGCGAGTATCCGTTCGTCGTCATTGACCTGATCGATGGACGCGTGATCGGAAGCACGCGTTACCTCGAGGTCCAGGAAGACGACCGGACGGTGGAGATCGGCTGGACCTGGTATGCGCCGGACGCCTGGGGTGGGGTGGTGAATCCGCAGGCGAAGTACTTGTTGCTGCGGCACGCCTTTGAGGATTGGCACGCGATCCGGGTGGCGCTCAAGACTGACGTGAGAAATGTGCATTCCCAGGCCGCCATCAAGAAGCTGGGTGCGCGGTTCGAGGGCACCATGCGCAACCAGCGCATCCGCCCCGACGGGACCTATCGCGACACAGTGCTGTTTTCGATCATCGAGAGCGAATGGCCGGCGGTGAAAGTCCGGCTCGAGGAGCGGCTGACCCTAGCGGATGCCGCCGGTCAGCACCCGTAGGCCTGCTGAATTCTCCCGCCCCGCTGGCGGTTTCAGAATCTCGCTCCCGTCCGGGGGCGGGCCCGTCGGCCCACGCGAGCGGCGCTTTAGTGCCGGGCGAGCGTTTGAGACGGTCACGGTGGGGGCCTGCTTGCGCCGCGTCCGGTAGCCGCTGGCGACCCTCGCCGCGGCCGCCTGGGCGGCCGCGATCAGCTCGGGAGCGGCCTGATCGGGATTGGCCAGGGCCTCAGGCTCGAAAGGGACCATCTCGCTGACACAAATCTCGCGCTTCGGATCGATGATGACGACTGCGACAAAGGGCTCCTCACTTTTGATGCTCGGATGGATCTGTGACCACGGAATGACATTGCCCATGCCCCGGAGCCTAGCGGCCGGTTTTGACAGCTGTCTGTCGCAACCGCGGGCTATCTCGGAACTTCTTCCTCTTCGGAGACGGGACTCGACCCGTTGGCCGGCGCGGCCTCCGCCGGTGCGGGAGCCACCGCGGGGCCTGGCAAACGGATGATGTTCCAGTCGTCGGCCGCTTTCTCGGCCCGGTCCGCCAGCGACTCGTCCTTCGAGAACAGGATGATCTGGTGGTCGTGGCCAAGCCGGCCGAGTTCCTCGAGGGCGGCCCGCATCCGGCGGCGGTCCGCATGCACCAGGGCCTCGTCCAGCAGCAGGGGAGGCGGTTCGGCGTTGCCGCCGATGATCCGCGCCAGGGCGACCCGCTCCAGAAGGTAGATCAGCGATCGTGTTCCCAGGCTCAGGTTGTCGACATCCTTGTAGGCGCGCTGATCCTGAGTCTTGACCGCGAGCGCAAGGTCGTCCCCGATCCGGACGTCGCGGTAGCGACCGTTGGTGATGGGGGCCAGCTGACCCTGGAGTTGCGATTTCAGCCGTGGGATGACGGCGCGTCGGACCGATTTCGCGGCGGCTTCCAGGGTATCGATCGCCAGGTCGTAGGCATGCGCCTCCGCCTCGAGGTCCTGTAGCTGCTCCCGCGCGGTGGCGATCTCCTCTTCGAGGGAGGCGACGTCGCCGATCTGGGTCAATCGGTCGTTGAGAAGTTCCTCGGCGCGCGCCCGCTCTTCCTGCGCCCGCTCCTTGGCACCCCGGTGCTGGTCGCGCTGCCGTTCGAGCTCGGCCAGCGGCAGGGCGCCGAACTCGGCAGCCCGAACCGGGTCGACGCGGCGGCTGACGTCGTCCAGCTGGCGCGACAGATCCTCGACCAGCTGTCGAAGGGACGCCCCCTCGTCAGCGGGCGCGCTCCCGCGTTGGGCCTCCACCTCCGCGAGTCTGGTACTCGATGCCCGGTAGGCACCAGCGTGGCCCACCGCCGCGTCCCAGGCGTCGGCGGCGCGCTCCATGTCGGGCTCGGTGATTCCTGCCGGCGCGTAGATCGCGGAGAGCTGGCCGGCGTAGTCCTCCGCTTTGGCACGCTCGGAAGCCGCGCGCTGGTCGGGCGCCCGCAATTGTTCCAGCTGCGCGTCGAGCTGTTCGATGCGGGTACGGACTTGCTGGGCGGTCCGGGCGGCCTCGCAGCTGGCGATGAAATCGCGCGCCGCGCCCAGCGCTTCCCTCCGATCGAAACCGAGGCGATCCAGCAAGCTGTGGAGCTGCTGCCGGAGGGACTCCCGGCGCTGATCCATCTCGGACTCGGCGCGCGAGGCTTCAGCCGCTCGCTGGCTGGCGGCGTTCCATGCCAGCGTATCCTGCGCTAGCGATTCGACATCGTGCGAGGTCTCCTCGACGGCCTCTTCGGTCGGTGCCGGCTGCGGCAGTCCCCAGGAACCGACCAGTTCGCGCACGCTGCGGCCCGCCACCTGCGCCCGTTCTTCGAGCTCAGTCGCCTGGCGGTCCAGTTCGAGGCGGGTGGCATCGTAGCGAACCTTCTGGAGATGCTCGACGAGCGCCTGCTGGAGCTCGCCCGAACTCCGGACCCCCCACGGCTGGAGGATTTCACGGCGCTTTACACGGGCATCGTCCTTGGCCTTGAGCCGGCGGTCGACCTCGCGCACCGCCGCGCCCCGCACCCAGATGCCGATGCCGGTGGAGAGCACGCCCATGCCCAGCAGGAAGAAGGCGGCTCCGCTGAGATAGAGCGGCATCCCGCCCTGGAGGGCGAGGAACGCCACCAGGATCGCGAGCGCCGTTAGCAGCAAGCCGCCCAGCATGGCGCCCAGAAACGTTCGCTGACGGCTGCGCGCTCGCTCCGCCATCGATTCCTCACGCCGCATGGACTCTTCGGCGTTTTGGCCCGCCCTGATCACGTCGGGGACTTCCTTGTAGCGCGAGATGTCGTGCTTGAGTTGCTCCAGCCGCGGCGGCAGCTCGGCGCCGGCCCGGCGGCGGGCTTCGAGGGCGACCGTGTGCCGCTCCCGCCACTCCGAGTAGACGCGCTGGAACTCCCGTTGGCGAGCCGGCCAATCCAGGTTCTGCCCGATGAGACCTGGATGCCGTTCGGCGATGCGGCGGGCCTCTTCGGCGGCCGTTTGCGCTCGGAGGTGGCTCTCGGGCGCTTGCGCGTCGCCGACAGTGAGTGCGGACAGCATCTCGCGCACGGCGGGCTCCTGAGTCAGCGCCGCCGCATCAATGCCGCGGGCTCGGGTTTCAAAGCCCTGGGCTTCCGCATCGAGCTTCGCCCGTTCCGCCTCCAGCTGCTGCACCTGGGGAGCAACGTCGGCTGCCCGGCGCTCGAATTCCTCCTGCGCCTCTCGGGTTGCCCGCAGGTGACTGCGCAACTCCTGGACCTCAGACTGCCGATCGAGCGGGAACATGGCAAAACGGGTGTGTTCGTCCTGCCGGCTCCGTTCCTCGTTGATCGCCTGCTCGACGGCCTGCGCCCGGTCGAGCCGGTGACGCGCTTCCTCCAGGCGAGAGCCGAGCACCGCGGCGTCCAGGGTTTGGACGATGCCCAGCTCGGCCTCGGTCAACGCCCCGACCGTTTCGCGCTTCTGCGCCAGTTCGTCGACCGAGGCGCGGGCCTGCCGGGCGGCGGCGAGCTGTCGTTCCAGGTCCGCCAACCGGCTTTCCAGGTCGTGGAGCGGCCCGGAGCGTCCACGCGGCTTACCGATCCGGTGCACGCGCTCCTGGCGAAGCCGGTCCAGCACGCGCTGCGCGGTCCGGTCCGGGTGCGCGGAATCGGCCAGGGCGACGATCACTTCCTTGATGCTGCCCGCATCTTCGAGGCGCATCACCTCGCTGCGGGAGATGCAGGCGGTATTCGTGTAGATGTCACGGCTGACGCCCAGCAGCTGCCGCCCAAGCTGGATTGCACCCGAGGCGTCCCGCTCGAAGCGGTCGGTGAGGTCGGCGCCGGTGCCGACATCGGTGACACGGGTGGTTTCCGCATCGAGATCTCGCTCAACCCGGAGCTGGGTTCCATCGTCGAGCGCGAATTCCAGCGCCAGCCCGAAGTTGCCACCCTGCCATGGTCGCCAGCGATCGGCTCGCTCGATTGTGGCGGCGCGGGCCCCGTTGCCCGAGCGCAGGCCAAACAGGCCGGTCACGATCGCTTCCTGCAGGGTGGATTTGCCCGCCTCGTTCGGTCCGACGACCAGGTTCATGGCGGGACCGAAACGTAAGTCCATGCCTTGGAGGCTGCCGAAGCCCTCGATCTCGATTCGGGTCAGCCGCATGTCCGACTCACTCCGGCATCCCCGCGCTCATTCGTCGAAGGCATCGAGCGCCAGCTGGAGCGCTCGTCCGACCGTCCTCTCCTCCTGACGCGATTCGTTCTTGTGGTCAACCAGCTTTCGCACCATCTCTCCGCGGCTGGTGAATTCCTGGGCCGCGGCGTCGAGGTCGTGGGAGACCCGCGAGCGGTCGGAAACTTCCAGATAGGCAAACCCATCGCTGCATTCCTTCGATAGCGCCTGCGGGTCCAGGGTCAGGGATCGGTCACGCTCCCCGACCAGGGTGGTCCGGATCACCGCGCCATCGAGGTGTTTCCCCTCCCGCACCGCCATCACCGCCTCGCGGACATGCTCCTCGCTGGTCATGCCGGTAATGTCTATCGTCTCCTGCGCAAACTGCCGCGCGTTGACGTCGTCAAGCTCGACCCGCAGGGCGCCGCCATCCTCAATCGTGACGAGGGCCGTACAGTGGCGGCCGGACTCGGCCCAGCCCAGGGGTTCGGGGCTGCCCGGATAGGTGACCAACTCGCTCGTTCTGGCGTCGTGAAAGTGACCGAGGAGCGCGTGGCGGAAGCCGGCCTCCTCCACCTGGCTGGGGAGGATCGGCTTGGAGGGCGTGACCCCCTCGGGCATCTGGCTCATGTCCGACGCATGCAGCAGCAGCAGCGGGATCCCGCCCTCCTGTCGAACGAAATCTCGCAGGGGCGCTTCGGGCACTTCGGGCCGCATGAAACCCGCGGCCCAAATCTGCACGTCGCCGTAGTGGTAGGGGCGCAGCTCCTCGTGGGTGGCCACCGTGACGTTGGTCGGCCAGCGCAGGTAGCGGTAGGGCGAGCTGGGAACCGCCGGATCGGCGTGCCCCGGGGCGATCAGGACCGGCCGTCCGGCCGCGCCCAGCGTTTGCAATACGAAGCTGGCCGTTTCGCGGGTGACATGGTCCTGCTCAAACAGGTCGCCGGCGCAGGTAATCAGATCCGCCTCAGCCTGTCGGGCTCGTTCGACAATCCGTTGGAGCGCGATCCGCAGATCCTCGCGGCGTCGTT
>VBEE01000050.1:45470-81066 GCA_005881715.1 Chloroflexota bacterium
ATCGATCGAGGTGCAGGTCAGCGAAATGGAGCAGGCGAAGGGCCACAAATCCCCCGTAACCACGCGAATTGTGCCTGGCGCGATCGCATAAGCGAGCGCGAAAGCAGCGCCCATTATAAAGGTTGGGCCGAGTTTATTTCGATCTGGCTGCGGTCTTAGACTGAACTCGCGAAAATGGGTTCGTTCGAGAAGGGGGATCGGGGCGCCCGCATCCTCAAGATTCAGACGCTGCTCCAGGGCAACCCCCGTGGGTTGACGACGGGCGAGATCGCGCGCCGGACCGGCGTCAATCCGCGTACGACGTATCGCGACGTGCGGGCCCTGGAGGCGATGAACGTGCCGATCTACGAGCACCAGGGGCGCATCCTGATCGACCCCAACTATTTCATCGCTCCCGTCAAGTTCACGTTGCGCGAAGCGATGGCCTTGCTGATGGGCGTGCGGCTGATGCACCGGCACACCGACGAAGCCGATCCCGACGTCGCCGACGCGTTCACGAAACTGGCGGCGGTGATGCCGGCTCCCGTCGCCGAGTACGTGCACGCCACCGTTCGCCAGATGGCGGAACGGGCACCAAATCCGCTGTATTCGCGCGTCCTTCAAACCATCGCGCTGAGCTGGGCCGGCCACCGAACGGTCCGGATCTGGTATCCGACCGCCGACCATCAGGTGAAGCCGCGCGTGATCGAGCCATATTTTCTCGAGCCGTCATTAATCGGGCACAGCAGCTACGTCGTGGCACGCGACCGGGGATTGGGCGAGATGCGAACCTTCAAGCTGGTGCGCATCACCCGCGCGGAGCCGATGTCCGACACCTACCAGATCCCGGCGACCTTCGACATCAACGAGTATCTCGCGGGCGCCTGGGGCATCTTTCACTCCGGCGAGCCGGTCGAAGTGCAGATGCGCTTCTATCCGCCGGCGTCAGCTCGGGTCAAGGAATCGATCTGGCATCCATCGCAGCGGCTCAGCGACGGGCCGAAGGGCACACTGGACATGACGGTGACGGTGACGGGGACCGTCGAGATCACCCCCTGGATCCTCGGCTGGGGCGATGCCGTTGAAGTCGTGGCGCCGCAAGACCTGCGCGACAAGATTGCGAGCGCGGGCGCAAAGATGGCCCTGCGCAATTCCGCTAAGAAGACGCCGGACCGCGCTTCGGCGCGGGCCGGCACGCGCGCGAAGCGCGCAGCTTCAGCGTCGGGCGGGCGCTGACGCGTCCGGAAGAGCGCAATCGGAGCTTGCCGCTCTTGCGGCAGCGACGAGCGCGTTGGAGGACACCGGCGTCAGCGCAACCGCCCGCTCAAGTTTCTCTGTAACTATGCTAGGCAGCGGCGCGGGGTTGCTTTCCGCAGGCGGGGCAGGGGGTTCCCGCCTTCAGCTCGGCGCGTTTGAAGGCGTGCCCTCCGCAATGAGGACACAGGGCGCCCGGACGAAGGGAGTGGCCCTGCTCGGCCTTCTGCATCCGTTCGCGCAAGCGGCTGTCGTCGTCACTCTCGATGAAGCGCGGGTCACTGGGTGTCTGGGTGCTCATGCGACCTTCAATTCCTGCGGCTGAAGTTCGTCGGCCCTGATCCGTTCGCCGACCGCGCGCGCGATGACGTCTGGATGCAGGTCGATGCCGCGCTGGTACGGATGCACACTGAGGATCGCCGGTATGGTCCGCTTGCCGAGCTGGACCTCGAGCACCCGTCCGTGCAACGTCGTCATCGGTCCCCACCCATCCCAGCTCCGCATCGTACGCCACCACAGGTGCCGGGCGACCGGCCCACCCATCGCGATCACCAGCCGCGGTGCGATGGTCCCCATCAGGCTGTCCAGATGGCGGTCGACGCACTGATTGAGCGCGTCATCGGTGACCCGGTCGGGGTTCTCCGTCGCGCAGCGCACCGCCCAGGTGTGAAAGGCGAGCTCGAGGCTGTCGTGCTTCCCGGGTTTTAAGCCCAGGCGGCGGCGTGCGCCGCTCAGGACGGCTCGGACGAATTGGAAGTATGGATGCGGCGTCTCCGACGTCAGGTGGTGCTCGAGCGTCGCTTCCCGGTCCAGCCACTCGGCGAAGGCTTCGTTACTGGCGGCAGCGGCGTCGAGCGGGCTGGGGCTGATGAAGACGATGGGGGCGTGCGGGTTTCCGAATCCAATCTGGGGCCGTCGAAGCGGGCGCGCCAGGGCCTGGCAGGGACTGTCGGTGCCTGCGTCTGACTCGGCAATCGCGCAGCCGTGGAGCCGCTTGAGCGCGTCGGAGCCGAAGAATTGCAGGTACTGCTGGCCCTTGCTCACGCTGCAACGTTCGACGCACGGTGGCAGCCAAGCTTGCGCCGGCCATGCCCGCCGAAGGCCAGGCCGCGGTTAAGATTCCCCGGTGGCACGAGTTCCGGGAATTGACGTCAATCAGGTGCGGCAACGCCTCGAAGTGGAACCGAAGCCGTTCCTGCTGGATGTGCGAGAACCCTGGGAGTACGCGGCCGGGCATGTGCCCGGCGCGCGGCTGATTCCGCTGGGCGAGTTGGAGCAGCGGGTATCGGAGGTGCCGCGTGATCGCCCGGTGCTCGCCATCTGCCACAGCGGCCAACGCAGCCTGGCGGCGGCCGGCTACCTGATCCAGCTGGGCTATACCGACATCCAGAACGTCGACGGCGGCACTGCCGCCTGGATCGAGCGCGGCTACCCGGTCGAGACCTGAGCGACAGACAGCTGTCAAAACGGGGTGCTTGACTTTTGGGCATGAGCCCAACCACCATGGTGTCGACCAACCGTCCCGCTTACGTCCCCAAGGAGCTGCCGTGAACGTCCTGGAACTGGTCCTCGTCGTCCTGCTGCTGGCGGCCGTGATCGCCATGGTCTTTCTCCTGCTGATCCGCCGGCCCGGCCCGGATCAGGCCTCCCAGGCCGTGCTGCGCGCCCTTTCTGATCTTGGCGCGCTCAAATCGCACGTCGAAACGGTGAGCAACCAGCAGGGCACGCTCGGTCAGTCCCTTGGCATGCTGCAGGCGGCGGTGCAGGGCGTCGAAACCAAGGTGCTGGAAAGCTCCGCCGGCGTTCGCGATGCGCTCGGCAAAGACCTGTCGGATGCCCGGTTAGTCGTCGAGCGGCTGAAGGTCGACGCGGAGGAGCGCCGCCGTATGGAAGAGGATGTCCAGGCGTCGGCACGCCGGATCGAGACCGTCCTGCTGGGCAGCCGCACCCGCGGCGCGGCCGGCGAGAACATCCTGCAGGATGCCTTCCGTCAGTTCCCGCCGCAGATGATCGATATGAATTTCCATGTGAATGGCAAGGTGGTCGAGTACGCGCTCGTCCTCGCCAACGGTAAGCGGCTGCCCATCGACAGCAAGTGGCCTTCACCGGATCTGCTCGATCGGCTCAGCGACGAACTGCAGGAACCCGCGAAGGAAGCGTTGGTCGTCCAGGAGATCGAACGCGTCTTGCGGCTGAAGGTCCGTGAGGTGCGCCAGTACATCGATCCATCGGCCACCCTGGCGTTCGCCGTGGCGGCGGTTCCCGACCCGGTCTTCAATGCCTGCCGCCGCGCGCATCTCGAAGCCTACCGGGAGGGCGTCATCCTGATGCCCTACAGCATGACGATCCCTTATCTGCTGGCGCTCTTTCGGCTGCATCTCCAGTACGCGCGCTCCATCGATCTCGAAAATCTCGAGGGTTACCTGCAACAGATCGACGATAACGTCACCGCGCTGGACCGCCTTCTTGAAAACAGCATCGCGCGGGGCAGCACGATGATTCAGAACGCCTTCAACGATGCCAAGCGCAACGTAGGACAGATGCGAGGCGCGCTGGCAGCGATGCGAGCCGTTCCCCAGGGCGCTCTGGGCGAGCAGCCGGAATTTCGCGAGATTGAGGAACCGAATCTGACGGTGCTGATGTCGGCGGGCGACCGCAAAGCCTACTAAGAGTCAGGCGATGCTTGGCGTCCGCGCCAGCCGCATCACGAGCACCAGCAGGAGGAGGAAGCCGCCGCCCATCAGGTACATCATGTTGCTCGGCCCCGGGGACTCGTCGACAACCAATGGGTCGCTCGCCGTCACGGTGCCCGCCTCGTTGGTAACTTCAACCAGGTAGGTTCCCTGAGAAAGGTTGTCAGGCAGCTTCACGAGCAGGTGGTTCGCGTCGGGCACCTGCACGGTGGTCGCGGGCCGGCCGCCGACGTGGGCCGTGGTGGCAGGGGTCATGTACTGGCCGAGGATCATGATGTTCGGCTGTACGGTGGGATTGACCTTCAACGGAGTGAGCTGGTAAATCTGCGGCGGCAGGATGGTGGGCGCCTTCCGTACCTGAACCGCCGGAGTGGGCTTCGCCGTAGGCGTGCGCCTGGTGGCCGCATAGGCCGGCGCCGTGGTCAGGGCGAGCGCCAGCACGCTTGCCAGGCCGCTCGCCAGTAGCCGCCGCGCTGCTGCCATGATCCTCTATCACAAGAAACGTCCATGACCACGCGGAATCGGTGGCGGAGTGGACCATTCGACCTGCGCAGACGGACGTAGTTGTAACCCTGGTCGCAACAAAAAAGCCCCTGCCTGAGGAGCAGGGGCTTTCAAGCACGAATCTCTAGCGGCTGCCGCCTCCTGGCCAGGTCTGTTCCGGTGGCCGCTCGCCGATCTTGATTCGCTCCGAGCCGCCCGCCGAGCCGGACTCGGACTCGCTGCCCATGCCGGGCTCGCTGCCAAACCCGCCGTAGGAGGGCAGGCTCGGTGGCGGTTCGGCCGGCCGGGCCACGGGGCGCCCACCGGTAAAGGTGGTCGAGGGCTTCGGGGCAGCGGGCTGGACAGCCCGTACCGCCGCCGGCCTGGCTGCCGCCTTCTTCTTCGTCGAGCGTGCCGCGCCGGCCTTCTTTGCCGTGCTGCGCTTGGCCGTCGTCCGCTTGGTCGTGGACTTCCTGCTGCCGGCCTTCTTTGCCGTGCTCCGCTTGGCCGTCGCGCGCTTCGCGGTCGACTTCTTGCCGCCAGCCCGCTTCGCCGTGCTCCGCTTGGCTGTCGCCTTCTTCGATGATTTCTTCTTCGCCGCCATTTCTCCTCCCTTCGGGTACGCGATTCAAGATCGCGCCTTGTGGTTCACGGGGATGGGGACCCGCTGCTGTTACCTGCGATTTATAGCATCGGCTTCCGGCAAAGACAAGCATCTGTCACCCGTGATGGTGCCTTCAATAGCCAAGCACGCTGCTGGTCCCTGGACGCGGATCGCCAGCGCCAATCAGCATTGAGCCGTCGAGCTGGATCAGTTGCGCGGCTCCGCCCGCTTGCCAGCTGCCCAGCAACCGTGCTGTATGGCCCCACCCCCTCAAACGGGCAGCCGCCGCCTCCCCAAATCGACCTTCCAGGCTCAAAGCGGAGTCCGACCATGAGGTCGGCGCGCCCATGGTCCAGCGGGGTGCGTCAACCGCCGCCTGCGCTGACATGCCGTGGTCGACGAGGTTGCTGATGAGCTGGAGGTTCGTTTGCACCTGCCAGAACGAGCCGGGCGTGCCGCCCACCACCACGGGCGTGTCGCCACGAAGCAGCATCCACGAGTTCAAGGTATGCATTGGCCGTTTCCCGGGAGCCAGCTGGTTGGGGCTATCCGTCTCGAGGTTGAAGCAGCGCATCCGATTGTTGAGAAGAATCCCGGTGCCGTCGGCGACGACGCCGTTGCCTCCGCCCGCGTAGAGGCTGTGGATATAGGAAACGACCGTTCGGTTCGCGTCGACGACGCAGAGGTACGTCGTGTCGGCGTGGCCCGCCGTCTGGAGCGGCAGTGGGGCCGCCCGCCCTCGGTCGATCCGAGCCGCCAGGGCGTGAGCGCGTTTCTTCGACAGGACGTCCTGGAGATTCAGCTGGGAGGCCCGCGGATCCCCAACCCTTCGAAGGCGCTCGTCCAGGGCGAGCTTATGCGCCTCCACTTGCTGGTGCACTCGGGCGGCCGGTTCGTCGGGAAGGCGAGAGGTTTCCAGGATGTTCAGCGCGACCAGGAGAATCACTCCCTGCGAGACGGGCGGCTGCTCCAGTACCGTCCAGCCGCGGTAGGTGGTGCTGATCGGTTGAAGGATGTCCGTTCGATGCTCGGCTAGATCACGAGCCGAAAATAATCCGCCGCCCTGCGCCGATGCCTGAACGATAGCCGCGGCGATGGGGCCGTGGTAGAAGGCGTCCAGTCCCTGCACCAGACTGCGCAGGGTCCGGGCCAGATCGGGTTGCCGGAGCACAGTGCCCTCGGCGGGTGGTCGGCCATCGGGGGCGAAGACCGCCATGGTGGCGGGATGCGCTCTGGCGATCGACAAGAATTCGCGAAGGTTGCGAGCCAGCCGGGCGGTTACGGGAAAGCCGTGCTCGGCATAGCCGATCGCGTCCTCGAACAACGCCGCCGGCGGCAGCGAGCCGTGTCGATCCAAGGCGACGCGCCAGGCATCGACGATGCCCGGAACCGTGGCGGCCAACCAGCCCGATTCGGGAATGCCGCCGGCGAAGCGCTCCAGCCGTGAGGCCAGCGGTGCCGCGCCGCTGCCGTTGATCGCCGTCAGGCTGCCTGGTCGAGCGCCGGCGATCAACATGAACGCGTCGCCGCCCAGCTGGCCGCTCAATGGTTCGACTACGGTCAGCACGGCGCCGGCCGCGATCGCCGCGTCGACGGCGTTGCCGCCATTTCGAAGGATCCGAAGTCCTGCCGCACTGGCGAGCGGGTTAACGCTGGCGATCATGCCGTGCGGCGCCCGACGCGGCTCCTGCGCCGGCCAGCTGTCGTCCGTCACGCCCGCGACATTGCCGTCCTCAGTGCGCCGTCAGCCAATCGCGCACCATCGCGTAGAGCGCGTCGTGCTCCAGGTCAACCGTCACGGTATGGCCGGAGCGCTCGAACCAGACCAGCTGCTTGTCCACCGAGCCAATCCGCCGCATGATATGCGGGGCGTTCGCGACGTCGACCGTGCGGTCGTTGCGGCCGTGCACGATCAGCGCCGGCGCCGAAATCGTGGGCAGCTCGCGGTCGACGACGCGGAGCAGCTGCAGCAGGCTCTCGATGCACACGGTGGGACGGCGGGCGTAACTGTGGAGCAACCGTAAGGCGCTCGGGTCGCCGAGGTCGCAGTCAACCGCGGGCACGTGCCAGCGCACCACGTACTTCAGTGGGCCGATCACCTTGATCCGCCAGTCTCGGAAGTAGGTCGGCGATCCCATCGCGCCGATCGCGACCACGCCCTTCACATCCGGGTTGGTGGCCGCCAGGTGGAGCGCCAGCGTGCCACCGAGGGACTGGCCGGCCACGAACACCTCCGCGCAATCCTGGCGCAACGTCTCGTAGGCCAACTGGGCCGAAGCGGCCCAGTCGGTCCAGCGCGTCAGCGCCATCGCCTCCGGGGAAAGTCCGTGGCCGGCAAGTAACGGACCCATGACGTCATATCCGGCAGCGGCAAGGTACTCTCCAAGCCCCCGCATCTCGGGCGGCGTTCCGGCGAAACCGTGGATCAGCAGGCAGCCCCGAGTCCCGCCGCGAATGCGGAACGGCTGCAACTGGTCCGGCTCGGCCGGGCTGCTCCAGATCGGGTTCGTGCGCACGGCCATCACGTTCGCAGTCTATCGGCCCGCAAGTTCGGTAAGCCGCAGCGGGTTATATGGGCCGGCGAGGCTCTCGCCCTCGGCGTCGGGCCGGGCGACCGCAACTGTGGGGGTGAACAAGCGGATGGCGATCGTCGGGTGGCTCGTCGCACTGGCCTTGGGCATCCTGCTCGCTCTGTTCTCGGTGGAAAACCAGCAGCCGGCCACGATCAACGTGCTCGGCGCCAGCTACCAGAACATTCCCATCTGGGTCGTGATGCTCGCCAGCGCTGCGCTCGGCGCCCTGATGGCGATCGTGATCAGCCTCGTCGACCGGGTGCGCTGGTACATGGCGAGCCGCTTTACCAAGAAGGTCCTGACCGAGCACAAAAGGATGATCATGCAACGCGACGACCGCATCAGCGAGCTGGAGCAGGAAGTGCTCCGGCTTCGGGGAGCTGCCTGAGCGACCGATGACCCTCAGGGCCTGCCCGCAGTGCGGGTACCGTTACAACGCGCCCGAGAACCAGACGTGCGGCAAGTGCAAGGGATGGCTGGGCGCGCCCGGGACGACGGCCAGCGCGGCCGTGGCGCAGCCACGTCGCTCGCTCGCCCCGCGGACGCTTCAGGAGTTTGCCTGCTATCTGCCCGTCCCGATTGGGGCGCTGCTCGGCTGGCCCAACCCGATCGGCGCGGCGTTCGGCTTGCTGATGGGCGCCCTGCTGATCAAGGTCGTTCGCCTCGAGATGGAACGGTTTTCCAAGGGGCTGCTGATTGGGATCGTGATCGCCGGCGTGTTCTTTGTCTACCTCCTTTTCCTGCTGATCTTTAGCTTCCTGTTCGATCTGCTTGAACCCGTCCTTCAGCCACTGGTAGGGCGAAGCTTCAAGCACTAGCGGGGGCGGTGATGCCGAGCCGCCGCCTGGTCGTGCACGGTGTCCTCCTGCTGCTGCTCGTTGTCACCGCGTCACCGGTCGCGCTTGGTCCACGCGGATCGTCCAGCACCCCTGGTTTGAAAGCGGCCATCCCATCGCCCACACCGTCACCATCGGCGACCCCGCCCCCGGTAGAGGCGACCCCCGACGGTCCGGCACCCCTCACGCTCGACATGGCAGTCGGTCAGATGATGGCGGCGAGCTTTGGCGGAACGGCGATTACGGCTGGATTGCGTCACCTGATCCTGGATGAAAAAGTTGGCGCGGTGCTGATCTTTCGCGACAACTTCACCGACGCGGCCGGCCTGGCACGACTCACGGCTCAGCTGCAGGCGATGGGGCGCGAAGCTGGGCTGCCGGCGCCACTCCTGGTCGCCGTCGACGAGGAGGGCGGGCGCGTGATGCGCGTCACCGATGGTGTGGCCGGCCTGCCCTCAGAGCTGGAGCTTGGCCGCCGGGGGCCGCAAGCTGTGCGCAACGCGGTCGCCGCCACCGCATCGGGTCTCCACGCACTCGGCATCCAACTCGACCTCGCCCCTGTTGCGGACCTCCGAACGAACCCGGCCGATGCCGTGATCGGCGACCGCTCGTTCGGGGGTGACCCCACCCTGGTCGGGCCCCTGGTGGCGGCGGCGGTCAATGGTCTTCACGATGGCGGCGTCGGGGCAACGCTCAAGCATTTCCCCGGCCTGGGCGGCGCCGCCGGCGACCCGCATGCCGCCATCCCCACCGACGGCGAGAGCCTCAATCAGTGGCTGGCCACCCAGGCTCGCACGTTCAAAGCGGGGATCGACGCCGGCGTTGACGCCGTCATGACCACGGCGGTGGTTGTCCCAGGCCTCGATCCGTCCGGCACGCCGGCGCTCTTTTCGAAAACCATCGTGACGGGCCTGCTGCGTCAGCGGCTTAAGTTTCAGGGCGTGATCGTGACCGACGGCCTCGGCATGGGCGGCATCACGACGCTATATGGTCTGCCCGAGGCCACGATCGCGGCGGTGCGTGCGGGCAACGACCTGGTGCTGCTCAATAGCGTGGACGCCGCCTACCAGGCGTCCGCCATCGAAGCGGTCAAGCGTCAGGTCCGCAGTGGGGGCATTGATATGGACCAGATTCAGTTATCGGCAGGGCGCGTGATCGCCTTGAGGGCGCGCTGGCCGCAGTGGGCGCCCTCGGTGATGGACGTGTCGGCGACCACCCCGTCGATCGACCTCGCGCTTACTCGTCGCTAAGCGAATCGAGCGGCCGATTACCGCTGAGGCTGAGGCTCGGCGACTCTCCCTGCGGCCGGACTAGCCAATTGAGCGCGTTGAGGTAGGCGTTGGCCGCGGCCTCAACCACGTCGAGCGCCAGGGCGCGGCCAACGACCACGTGCGAACCCTGGCTCAAGGTCACCACCGCTTCACCCAGCGCGTCGCTGCCCTGGGTCGCCGCCGCCAGGCTGAAATCCTCGAGCTCAGCCGGGACCCCGGTCGTGTGCTGGATGGCCCTAAAGACGGCGTCGAGCGTCCCGTCGCCGCTGGCGGTGCCGGTCTTTAGGGCGCCCTCGTCGCTGACGGACACCTCGGCCGTGCTGGATACGCCGCTCTGCACGTTGACCTGGAGGTCTTTGAGCGCAAAGCGTCCCGGGGTGGCCCGTCCGAGCGCCTCCTCGACGGCCAGCTTCAGATCCTCGGTGTAGAGGGCCCGCTTGCGTTCGGCCAGGCTCAGCACGAGCGAGTAAACGGGTCCAAGCTGCTGGTCCTCCAGCTGGATCCCCATCGTGGCCAGCTCCTCGGCGAGGCGGCGGCGGCCGGCGCTCGTCCCCACCTGGCCGAGCTGGGGAGCGTAGCCCAAGTCGGCGGGGTCGATGAAAGCCGGGACGATCGCCTTCGGCCGGCGAGGCGGACTGAAAACCGTCGTCGGAAAGGCCATTCGCACCTCGTCGATCCATCGCTCCCAGCCGGAATAGTCCATGGTGGCGAGCATGGCAACGTAGGCATCGAAGCGGACCAGGAGCGCTGCCGGCTGGTCGTGATGCTTGATGATCAGCGTTGTGCCGCTTTCTTCCAGCGCCTGGAGAATGGGGTCGAGGTTTTTTGCGAGTTCCGGGGCAGAAATCACTTTGAGCACGACGCCATGGTAGACCCGCATCGGATCGTGGTCAAACGCGCCATCATCCTGCTGGCGATCGTCACCAGTGGCTGCCAGCAGGGGCTGATCTCCCCATCGCCGTCACCCACCCGGACCCCCGCCGCCCTGAGCCCGTGTCCAGCCGGGGCGCCTGCCCCGGCCGGTCCGCAGGCGCTGCTGAGCAACCTCCCCGCTCCGGATGACCTCGCCTTCGACAATGACGGGCGGCTGCTCTTCGGCGATATCAACGCCGGAACCGTTTCTGCGCTGGGAATCGATGGCACGGTGCAGCGGATCGCGGGCGGGCTCAACGTGCCCGAGGGCATCGTCGTGTTGGGGAGTGGCGAGATCCTCGTCGCCGAACAGGGTCGCAATCGGATCGTTGCCATCGACCCGGTCTCCCACGCGGTGAGTCAGTGGCGCGCGTTTGCGAACCGCACCGGACAGGAAGGCATCGACGGTATCGGGCCGGTCCTGTCGGGTATCGCGGACGCCCCTGGCGGAGTGATCGTGCCGGACAGTCCGAACGGGGTCGTCTGGCGAGTGAGCCTCGACGGCAAGGCCGCCACCCAGATCGGCAGCGGCATGACGCGGCCGGTGGGGGCCGCCGCCGATCACAACGGACGGATTTTCGTGGCCGATGAGGGCGGTGCCGTGTGGACCCTGGATCCAGCGCGGCGCCGGTTCGCCACCCTGCCCACCCCCGATGATGTCGTGGTCGGACGGGCCGGCGACATCTTCGTCAACACTCTGGGCGACAACGCCATTCATGAGCTCGATGCGCAAGGCCAGCAGCTGTCGATGATGTCAGGGTTAAACCAGCCGCAGGGCATTGCCCTCGACGGCGCGGATAACCTCTACTACACCGAAAGCGGTCGCGGTCGGATCGGCCGGGTGGTGCGAAGCTTCGTCCTCGACCCGCCGAAAGTCACGCGCACCGCCGGGGGCACGTTCATCATCTGCCCGGTGGTGCGCCGCGCGCTCGGTTTCCACGAGCCAGTCTCGTTAACGACCGGTTCGAGCCTGACTACGGCCATCTTGCAGCTGGTGCAACCGGGCACAGACTCTTCGGGTGGGCTCGAGGTGCAAACCCCGGACCACTCGGTCACGATTTATGTTGGTGGCGGGGGCCTGTTGAACCTATCGCAGGTCGTCAGCCTGCCGTGACGATCGCTTCCTATACTTGGCTCGTATGCCGATGACGAAAGCGGGCCTTGAGGACGTCGTCGCGGCCAACTCCGCGATCTGCGACATCATCGGACCGGAAGGCAAGCTGACCTATCGCGGAATCGACATCCACGACCTTGCTCGTCAGTCGTCGTTCGAGGAGACGACCTACCTGTTGTGGTTCGGCGTGCTACCCACCCGCGAAACCTTGCATCAATTCGCGGCGGAGCTCGTGGCGCACCGAGCCCTGCCCACCCAGGTTCTCACCTTGATGAAGGACTTTCCGCGCAGCGCCACGCCGATGGACGCTCTGCGGACGGCGCTGTCGGCGCTCGCCTTCTACGATCCGCAGGCTCACGATGCGTCACGCGAAGCCAACATCGCAAAAGCGACGCGGGTGACGGCCCAGACGGCGACCATCGTGGCGGCCTACGAACAGATTCGGCGCGGCCGCGAGCCGGTGAGGCCCGACACGAGCGGCAGTCATGCGGAAAATTTCCTGCGGATGCTCTTTGGCGCGGAGCCGGATCCGCTATACGTGCGTGCGATGGATCTCGCGCTGATCCTGCATGCGGACCACGAGCTGAACGCCTCGACCTTTGCCGCGCGCGTGACGGCGGCGACCCTGGCCGACATGTACTCCGCCGTGGTCTCCGCCATCGGTGCCCTCGCCGGTCCGCTGCACGGCGGCGCAAACGAGCAGGTGATGAAGATGCTGCAGAAGATTGGCGAGCCGGAGCGGGTCGAGGCCTACGTCACGGAGCGGCTGCAGGCGCATCAGAAGATTTCGGGGTTCGGGCACCGTGTCTATCGGACGGAAGATCCGCGCGCCACCCACCTGCGGCAGATGTCCCGCGAGCTCGGCGAGCACGTCGGCAATCTCCGCTGGTACGAGATCTCCCGCAGGGTGGAGGAGGTGGTGATGCAGCAGAAGCACCTCTACGCGAATGTCGACTTCTATTCCGCCTCCTGCTACTTCACGATGGGAATCCCGATCGACATGTTCACCCCAGTGTTCGCCACCAGCCGCGTGTCGGGTTGGACGGCGCACATCCTCGAACAGTACGCGGACAACCGGCTCATCCGACCCCGTGCCGAGTACATCGGCGAGAAGGACGTGGCATACGTGCCGATCGACCGCCGGGTCAAGGCCGCCAGCTAGATCCGAAGACTGTCCGCGCGAAGTCCGTTATATTAGTGGCGCCCTTGGGCTCAAACTCGACAGAGGAGGTCGTTCGAACTCGTCCTACTGCTAAACGCCTCACTTCAGCCGCTGAACGTCATCAGTAAGCGGCGGCTGGTCGTCCTGCTGACCAAGCAGCGCGTCATGTTCATTGACGAAGCTGCCCGGCAGGCGGTCGAGCAAGCAATGGCCCGGCGTTGCTTTGGCGCGGACGTCGTCATCGTCCGGTTGCTTTCCAACATCCAGATCCCGCGGCGCTTGCTGCGCGCCAACCGGCGCAATCTGCTGCTGCGCGATGACGGTACCTGCCAGTACTGTGGCAAGGGCATGCCGTCCTCCCAGCTATCGGTCGATCATGTCGTGCCCACCTCGCGTGGCGGTGCCGCCAACAGCTGGGAAAACCAGGTGATCGCATGCCGGCGCTGCAACGGTCGGAAGGGCAACCGTTTGCTCAGTGAAGCGGGGATGCGGCTGGTCCGGCCGCCGCGGGCGCTCACCCAGGAGTTCGCACACCTGATCTTCCTGCGCTACCCGCAGCTGAAGCACGCTTACGATCGGCTGCTCTCAAGCGCCCGCTCCGCCAGCTAGGTAAGCCGCCACTTTCTCCGCTTTTTCACGCCGGAGCGGGGCCCCTTTTCTCCCCGCTTTTTCACGTCGGAGCGGGGCCCCTTTGAAAGAATCGGCGCGCGTGGTCGATTATCCGGTGTGGCCTATCGACTGCTGGGTCTCGCCGCGCATCCCGACCAGGCCGGCGACCTCTGCGGACAGGCGTTCGGCCGCTATGCGGCCCTGGGCACGGACATCACTCTGGTCTGTGCGGCGGCTCGTGACTGCAGCGCCGCCGCATCGAAGCCCGCTGCCCGCCGGCTGGGGGTGCGCGATCTTGTCCTGCTGGACTTCGGGCTGAGCGAGCTTACGGCCACCCTGCTGGAAGACGTTTTTGTCGATGTGATGGCAAGCGTCCGGCCGCACGTGGTCGTGGCCGACGAGACGCAGCCGGCCATCCGGGAGGCGTCGGCCAGGGCATTCGAGCGCGTTCGGCGGCAGGCCGGGGGTTCGGCGGCCCTTCCGGCCAAGCTGTATTACCGGCCGCCCGCCGACACGCCGGCCGCTCGCGTCACCACGGTCGTAGGCGGGCCGAGGCCGGCGGCGCCCGAACCGTTCATTCGCGTGTTTCCGAATCCCTGGGTTACCGGCGTCCTGGAACGGGACCTCTTTGCCGGCGTTGCCGTTGACCCGAGCGGCAGCCACGAGCGGATCGATCGGCTGGCAAGCTGACGCGAATCCTGATACCGCGGTTGACCGCTTTGCTTGAAACAGGTACAAAGGAATCGCGGCGATCTTTGGTTCGGGAGGAAGTTGAAGTTATGGAAGGGATCGGCTGGCTTGGAGCGATTATCGTGGGTGGCATTGCGGGCGCCCTCGCCGGGCGTTTCGTCAGTGGTCACGGATACGGCATCATCCTCGATGTGATCGTCGGCATCGTCGGAGGCATCATCGGTGGGTGGCTGGTGACCAGCCTCTTCCACATCACCGGCAGCGGATACATCTTCAGCTTCATCGTGTCGCTGATCGGCGCGGTGATCCTCCTGATGGTGTTGCGACTGGTGACCGGCAACCGCGCGCGCGCCTGAGCAGGCCCGGGCGCATCGTCGTCGCCACGGTGGTCATCGCCGGCCTCGCGGCGGCGGGCTATACCACGTACGCCGGGAATCGCGTCTACCAGAGCCTGGAGAGCGGCCGCCGGCAGCTGGTCGCGGCGCAGGCCAGCATGAAGGCCGCGGCTCACTCGGCCGATCCGCGCCTGCTCGCCGCCGCAGCGGCCCAGCTGCAGCACGCGGAGCGGGACTTCGATGACGCCAACCGGCGATCGAGGGATGAGCCGGCCCTGCGGCTGGTTGGCGGCGTTCCCGCAGCCGGCCGCCAGATCGACGCCAGCGCCCACCTGGCCGCAATCGGTGCGGACATGAGCCGGGCAGGCGAGGGTGCGGCGGCGGTGGCGATCCAGGTGGCGGCGCTCAAGCAGAAATACGCGGGCCGGCCGCTCGGTGCGGACGACCTCGAGGCGGCACTCGAGGAGGCGCAGGCGATTGCCCGGAACTACAGCGCCTCGACCCGCGCGATCGGCGAGCAGTTGCACGCCGCCCACGCGGAGCGGGAGCGAGTGACCACGACGGACCTGATCGGGCCGCTGCGAGATGCCTACGACCAGGTCGATCGGGCGCTTGTCGAGGCGGATACCGCCTTCCTCCGCTACCAGGACGTCAGGCAGGTCCTGGCCGATTTTCTTGGGGTGCGACTTCCGGCCTAGTCGGCTCACCCGCGTGCCACGGGTGCGACCGCTTTGTAACGCTCTCCGTTACAGTGCCGCCGGATAATTTCGGCAATGGCCGCCGCCCGCAATGCTTCGCGCAATGGCCGCCAGCGCTCCCAGGATCCGGCCGAAAGTCTCATCAACCTGAGCAACGAGCGGCTGACCGGTCTGTTCCGCTGGACGCTGCTGATTTTTGCGGTCATCCTCAACAACCTCAACCCGGCAGCGGGATATAACCAGCTGCGAATCAATGGCATCCTGGCCGCCTGGGGCGTCGTCTGCCTCAGCACGGTCCTCCTCCTGTTTCTGCACCGCAGGCCGGGAAAAGCGTTTAGCTACGCCACCACCGGCGTCGACATGCTGGTCGCGACCATGATCACGTGGGCGTCCGGTGGCTACACCAGCCCGTTTGCCGCCCTGTTCTTCCTGGTGATCACGGTTTCCGCCCTCCGTTTTGGCGCGGTCGGGTCGGTGCTCTGTGCGATCGTGGTCGCGCTCCTCTATCTGACGGCGGGCGCGGTGGCTCCGTTGCAGGAAGGGACGTATCTCACCACCGTCACCAATGAGCGGATCGTCATCCTGCAGCGTATGTTCCTCTTCGTGGTGGTGGCGGTGCTGGGCTCGGTGATGGCCCGCGCCGTCTCCGCGCACCAGGAGTTGGTGACGCGGCGCGACGTTGAGGCCAAGCTGATGACCGAGGTCAATATGGCGCTCGCGAATGCCATCGAGGCGAAGGACAGTTACACACGCGGACACTCGGAGCGGCTGGCCAAGCTGGCGGGCGCCTGCGCGGAGCGGATGGGTCTTTCCCGCGATGAGGCCGCGGCGGTTCGGTTGGGCGCCATCCTGCACGACGTGGGGAAGATCGGAATCCCCGACCGCATCCTGCGGCAGTCGATGGCGCTGACCGAGGACGAGATGGCCTGGATGCGGCGACATCCGCAGATCGGGGCCGATATCATCGGACCGGTCGAAGGGCTGCACCACGTCGCGCCGCTGATCCGTCACCACCACGAGAAGTGGGACGGCACGGGCTACCCGAAGGGCATGAAAGGCGAAGAGATTCCGCTGGGCTCGCGCATCATTTCGGTGGCCGATGCGTTCGAGGCCATGGTGGCCGACCGGATTTACCGCCCGTCCTTAGGGCTGGCCAAGACGCTTGAAGAGATCAAGACCGGTCGCGGTACGCATTTCGACCCGCACGTTGTCGACGCCTTCCTTGACATGATTGCCACGGATACGGTCCACCTCCCATTGCCCACGAAAGACCAGGGGCAGAGGCCGATGCCCGCACGTCCCGAAGAGCCGGCGCAAACCGCCGCCTAGTCGCCCCGGGCCGTTGCCGGCTCTGATCGAGCGGCCGCCGCAAGGTAATGTTTGCAGGCGATGGACGTGTTACCCGGCATTTTCAGGTTAGAGTTGCCAATGCCGTTTGAGCTGCGTCACGTCAATGTCTATCTCTTGCGCGACGGTGACAACTTCACGCTCGTCGATACCGGACTGCAAACCGAAGAATCACGCCAGGCGTTGAACGAAAAACTGGCCGCATTACAGGTTCCGGTCGATCGGATCAACCGGATCCTGATCACTCATATCCACCCCGACCACTTCGGCCTCGCTGGCGAGCTGCGCGAACGCGCCCGCGCCGAACTGGTGATCCATCGCCTGGAAGTCGCCCTCATGGAACCGCGCTACGCGCGAGCGGAGGACCTCGTGCATGATGTCGCCGCGTGGTTGAGCAAGAACGGCGTCCCGCCGGCAGAAGCCGAATTCGTGAAGACCGCATCCATGGCAGCCCGCGAATTTGTGTCGGTGGTTGAGCCTGACACCCTGCTCGAAGGTGCCGAGCGGCTGCCGCTCGATGCGACTGAGCTCGAGGTCGTGTGGACGCCCGGCCACTCGCCGGGCCATTGCTGCTTCTACTGGCCGGCCCGGCGGGTGCTGTTTTCCGGGGACCATCTCTTGCCGAAGATCAGCCCGAACATTGGCTTGCACCCGCAGTCGGGCGCGGACCCGCTGGATGATTACCTCGCCTCACTCGCCCGCATCCGGCGGCTCGAGGTCGAGCTGGTGCTGCCCGCGCACGGTGATCCCTTCCGCAATCACCGCGAGCGGATCGCGGCCATCACGCAGCACCACGATGACCGCAAGGCCGCCCTGGTCAACCTCGCGCGCGACGGAGCGAAGTCCGGCTGGCAGCTGGCCGGTGGCCTCTTCCACGGCGTCATGGAGCGCAACGTCTTTCAGCAGCGGCTGGCCTTGCAGGAGACGCTGGCGCACTGCCAATCGCTTGCCGTGGAAGGCCGGTTGCGCAAGCAGGTCAACCGGCAGCTGGTGACCTGGCAAGCCGCTTAGCCGCGGTTTTCTGTCCCCCTATGGGAGGTATGGGACTCAACGTCTTCGACGAACCGAATCACGAGCGGCAAGACCGTGGCGAACTGCTCCGAATGGAATTGATGGCCGGCGGGATCGAGAATTCGCAGTCGGGCATTGGGTAGCCCGCGCTGTAGTTCCTCACCGCGCGCGACGGGCACCAGCTGGTCCTGGCGGCCGTGCAGGATCAGCACCGGTTGCCGGATGTCGCCCAGGCGATCGCAAAGGTTATGCTGCTTGACCGCCTGGTCCTGGCGGATGATCGCGTGAAGCGGCATCTTGCCAAAGTGCCGGGCATCCTCGGCCACCCACTGCGCGTGGTCGAGGATGAAATGTGGCTCGTAGAGATTCGCGTAGCGCCGCAGGGGGCTATCCGCGAGCCCAGGGACCTCTGCGGCCGGGGCAGCGCGCCGCTCGCCCCCGCAGTGGGTTGCCCCCAGGATGAGGCTGCGGACCGCATCAGGCCGATCAAGCGCCAGCTGCTGCAGGATCATCCCGCCCAGCGAGATGCCGAACCAGTGCGCTGAGGTCTCGCCGGCAGCGCGCAGCACGGCCGCGGCGTCCGTCGCCATCAACGGGATGCTGTATGGCACATCCGGCTTGTCCGACTGTCCGGCACCGCGATTGTCGAAAGCGATCACCTTGAATTGCTGCGACAGCGGCGGGATGTAGCGCCACCATGCGCCCTCGATGCTCGAGGTCTTTCCGCCGACCAGGACGAGGGGCGGCCCACTTCCGGCGACGACGTAATGCAGACGCGTGCCATCGTCCGCGGTCGCGATCATGCCCGCATTAGCATGAACACGAGATGGCAGGGACGTCGACATCAGGCAGCAGCGCGGTTCCGGAGCCGGCCTGGCGGGCGCTGCGCAGTCTTGACCCCGAGATTGAGGAACAGGTCATGACGCTGGCGACCTGCCTGGCGATGGCCGAGCAACGCTTCCAGATGCTCTTCGAAGATGTGCTGCCGCGCTTTGCGCAAACTCCCGATGATCTCACCGGCAAGGCGGATGTGCTGGCCGATGCGCATCACGCGCTGACCCTGCTTCAGGAGAGCCTGCACGTCACCTCGCGGCGGATGCTCGACGTGCTCGACCGCGTAAGTCGCGAGCTCGGGGAATAACTCGACCGGGGACCTAGAGACCCTGCCGGTCGAGACGCTCCCAGGGTGGATGCTCGCTGCCAAGGTCTCGCTTGATGTCGGTGGCGCGGTCGACATTCTCCACGCTGTGTTCGTCTGAGCGGGGCGGTTGCACCTGCCACGGTGCGGGATCGTAGCGCGAGTGGTGCACCGGCGGACGAAACCCCCAGGCGCGACGTGGCATCACGCCTGATGCCTGGCGCAGCTGCAGCGGTTCGGTCACCGGGGTGTCGTACTCGAGCTCGCCGAAGCCTGGCCGCAGCGCCATCACCAGGCCGGCCCCGACGATGACGACCACCCAGATGCCCATGATGGCGACCGACCAGTCGACCAGGCTCATCGACTCGCCATTGTAGGCTCGATGACATCGGTCGGCCTGGACTGCATCATCTGCAGGCCGGTCAACGTGAGGTACCCGCCGAACAGCAAGCGCAAAACCTGGTCGGGGCTCGCCAGGGCCAGCGAGGCGCCGGCGACGGCGCCGACCACGCCGCCCACCGACAGCCAGCCGGCCGTCTCCAGCCGGATGTTGCCCATGCGAAAGTGCGTGATCGAGCCGGAAATCGCGGTCGGGATGATCACCAGCAGCGAGGTTCCCTGTGCCAGGTGCTGGCTGAGACCCATGAGCAGCGTCATGGCCGGGATCATGATGGCGCCCCCGCCGATGCCGAGCAGGCCGCTCAAGATGCCGGCGACTGCGCCCACAACAAAGGCCAACCCCCAGAGCGAGAGGCCGGTGAGTCTCAGCGTTGCGCCGAAATGGATCGGGGTGCCAAGGGCGTGCAGGGCTGCCTCGCCGATCATGAGCAGGCCGACCACGATTGCGAGAACGCCGAACGCGCGACGAAGACCGGCATCGGAGACGCGACGGGTCATGCGGGCGCCAACCACGGCTCCTCCGACTGCCCCGATCGCCAGCGCGATCGCGACCTCGACGTCAACCTGGTGGCCACGACCCAGGACCGTCGCGCCGACCAGGGCGACCGGGACGATCACTGCCAGGGAGGTGCCGTTCGCCTCTCGTTGCGGCGTCTTCAGCAGGTAGACCATCGCCGGCACCATCACGAAACCGCCGCCCACCCCCAGCAGCCCGCCGGCCAGGCCGGTGACCACGCCAATCACGATGAGGCGGGCGGCGCGGCCGTTCACCGCGCCACCATGAACCCAGTTTAGGGGCGCCGGAGCGCCTAAACTGGAAGACAGACCCTTAAAAGGAGGAGCAGATGGCTACAGCCACCGCGACTTCGCTGAGCAAGCTGGAATCGATCCTTGGGACCGATGCCAGGAGCTTGCTGGAGCACAAGTGCGAGACGATCCCGAAGTCGCAGCTGCACCTGCCTGGTCCGGACTTTGTCACCCGGATCTTCGCGACCAGCGACCGGCCAACCCGTGTGCTTCGCAGCCTGGAGTCCCTATTCGATCACGGCCGGCTGGCCGGCACGGGCTACCTCTCGATCCTTCCGGTCGACCAGGGGATCGAGCACTCCGCCGGCGCGTCGTTCGCGGCGAACCCGGCCTACTTCGATGGGGAAAAGATCGTCGAGCTGGCGATCGAGGGCGGTTGTAATGCGGTGGCGTCAACCTTCGGCGTCCTGGGGTCGGTCGCCCGCAAGTACGCGCACAAGATTCCCTTCATCTGCAAGATCAACCACAACGAGCTGCTGACCTACCCGAACAAGTTCGACCAGATCCGTTTCGGGACGGTTCGGGAGGCCTGGGAGCTCGGCGCCGCGGCGCTGGGCGCGACGATTTACTTTGGCTCACCGGAGTCCGACCGGCAGATCCAGGAGATCTCGGCGGCGTTCCACGAGGCGCATGAGCTGGGGATGGCCACGGTGCTGTGGTGCTACGTCCGTAATCCGGGCTTCACGAAAGATGGCGTCAACTATGAAGTCGCGGCGGATCTCACCGGTCAGGCGAATCACATGGGCGTGACGATCGAGGCGGACATCATCAAGCAGAAACTTCCCGAGACGAACCGCGGCTATGACGTCTTGAAGTTCGGCAAGACGTCCAAGGCCGTTTACGAGAAGTTGACCACCGACCATCCGATCGATTTGACCCGATACCAGGTGGCGAACTGCTACATGGGCCGCAGCGGGCTGATCAATTCCGGCGGAGCATCATCCGGCGAGAGCGATCTGAAGGAAGCGGTCAAGACGGCAGTGATCAACAAGCGGGCGGGCGGCACCGGGTTGATCACCGGGCGCAAGGCCTTCATGCGCCCGATGAGCGAGGGTATCCAGCTGCTGAACGCCGTGCAGGATGTCTACCTGATGGACGAGGTCACCGTCGCCTAACCCGCCGGCGGCGGCGATACAATCCGCCCATGGCAACCCCCCGTCTCCGGGCGACGGATTCGGGCCAGGTGTACAACATCGACCTGCCCGAATTGAAGGTCACCCGCGACGATGTCGACGGCATCTACGTGCTACACGGGCGCGGCCACTTCCAGGTATTTACGACCCGCGAAGAGGCGTTCGACCGGAAGAAGGAGATCGAGTACTCGACCTTCCGCTAGGTCCGTGTCTGACGCAGAACTAAGGATCGCCCATCCAGTCGGCGGCGTGGGGGAGAGGGTGGGCGCCGCGGGAAGGACGTAGGTGCAGCGCTCGAAGCAGGTCGGCCCGTCGGTATAGGCGCTCCCGCTTGATCCCCTGGCGGTAGCTCTTGAGCACCCCCCGGCTGACGTAGGCGTAGAGGGTCGCCGGCTTCACACCGAGCGCCTCACAGGCCTCGGTGGCACTCAGGTACGACTCGCCCTGGATCTCGATCATCCTGCGTCAAGCCTACGCGGCCGCGGCATCCCAGTCAACATATTGCAAGTCAAATCAATATATGGATAAAATGAGGCCATGCTGGATGCGGCGGAGCCGAACCTGCTCCGCGACGAGTTTCCCTACACGCGGATCCCGCCGATCCGCTTTGAGCCAACCGGCGTCGCCCAGGCCAGGCCCGCGCAGATCTGGATCACCGATACGACGTTCCGCGACGGTCAACAGGCGCGCGCTCCGTACACCGTCGACCAGATCGTTCATCTGTACGACCTGCTGGCGCAGCTAGGCGGGCCCGTGATCCGGCAGACCGAGCTCTTCGCCTACACGCCACTCGATCGCGAGGCGATCGCGGCGTGCCAGCAGCGCCCTGGCCCTGAGGTCACAACCTGGATGCGGGCCTCGCTCGAGGACCTGAAGGCGGTGGTCGCCACAGGCGTAAAGGAGACCGGGATCCTGGTGTCGGCCTCCGACTACCACATCTTCTTGAAGATGCATCGGACCCGACGCGAGGCGGCCGACGACTATGCGAGGGTGGTCCGCGCGGTGATCGATGCCGGCCTTTTACCGCGCTGCCATCTCGAGGACCTGACTCGTGCCGACCTGGACGGGTTTGTGGCGCCGCTGGTCTCAACGCTGCAGGAGCTGGGACGTCAGGCCGGAGTCCCGGTGAAATTCCGGCTCTGCGACACGATGGGATTCGGTCTGCCATGGCCGGAAGCATCGCTCCCACGCGGCGTGCCGCGGCTCGTGCATTTCTTCACGCGCACCCTGGGGGTCGACCCGGCGAACCTCGAGTGGCACGGCCACAACGACTTTCACCGGGGCGAGGTCAACACCATGGCCGCCTGGCTCTACGGCTGTGCCGCCGCGAACGGCTCGCTGTTCGGGTTTGGCGAGCGGACCGGCAATCCACCGCTCGAAGCGCTCGTCATCGACTATCTCGGGTTGACCGGTGATGCGACCGGCGTCGACACCACCGCGATCACCCGGGCCGCCGCCTACTTCCGTGATGAACTCGGGACGCCGCTTCCTGCCAACCACCCCTTTGCCGGCGCCGGCTTCAACGTCACCAGCGCGGGCATCCACGCCGACGGGCTGCTCAAGAACGAAGAGATCTACAACATCTTCGATACCGCTCGCATCCTCGACCGGCCGCTGGGGATCACCGTCAACGACCGTTCGGGACTGGCCGGGATCGCCTACTGGCTGAACACGACGCTGGGCCTGGGCGGGCCGGCCCAGGTACGCAAAGACGACCCGCGCGTGGTCGCCATTCATCGCGAGGTCGAACGCCAGTATGCCGCCGGCCGGAGCACCGGATTCTCGCCGGATGAGATGGCGGCCCTGGCCCGGTTGCATTTCGGCAACGCCCCGGCAACGAGCGCGCGCAGCTGACAAGTTGACCTGATCGTCGGAGTTGATGCTGTGAGGCATCCCGGCGATGAACCACGAGATTGACCCAACCCCGGGGCAATTCCCCGAACCCCCCACCAATGCGGAAGGTGGCGCGCTCGATCCAGTCGGCGGCAGCCTGCCCGCTGCCCCGCCCACCCGTTCATGGTTAGCCCGGTACCGGCGCCTTCTCATTCCGGCCGGCGGGCTGGTGGTGGTTGGCGCCGCCGCGGCCGCCGCCCTGGTGCTTGTCCTCACACCGAGGACCTCTGTCGAGAAGATGGTGCCCGCTACGGTGGACGTGTACGCGGTGGCGAACCTCGACCCGTCGTTGTCGCAGAAGGTGAACCTGCTCCGCGCGGTCCATCGCTTCCCGGACACCAGTACGGACCAGAAGCTGGGGGAGCAGCTCGACAAGGCGTTGAAAGACAGCGGCATTACGTTCAGCGGCGACATCCAGCCCTGGCTCGGCGCCCAGGTCGGCCTGGCGGTCCGGATTCCCCAGGGGAATGCTGATCCGCCGGTGGCGTTGTTCGCCGTCTCGAAGGACGACTCGAAGGCCGTGGCGGCACTGACCAAACTCCGCGCTGGCTCGCAGGGCAAGAAATACGTCTGGCGTGACACGACCTACGGTGGCATCACCATCACGGTCGGCTCGCCGACGATATCGACGAAGCCGACCACCGGAAGTCTGAAGGCGGGCGCGTACGCGATCGTCGACCATGTCGTCGTCATCGCGAGCTCGGAGGCGTTGATCCGCGAGATCATCGACGCCGACCAGGGCCGATCGGCTCGCCTGGTTGATTCGGCTGACTACCAGGCGACCCTCGCCAAGGTGCCGTCGGATCGGCTGGCTCTGGTGTATGTCAACGGCCAGTCCGTCGTCTCCCACCTCAAGAGCCAGCTGACGACCCCGCTGGCGGCCAATCTGGCCGGGATCAAGGGCCTTGGCGATGCCGAAGCGTTCCAGGGCGCCGCGCTGGCGCTCTCTGCCCGACCGGACGGGATCGTCGCCGACGCGGCCGTCCGGCTCGACGCCGGCAAGCTGAGCGCGTCAACTCGCGGCGCGCTGACGCATGCGGGCCACGCGGCCGGCGTGATCGGATGGATTCCCAGTTCCAGCGATGCGTTCTTCGCCTTTGCGAGCGTCGACCGCACCATTCAGTCCGCGTTGGACCAGGCGGGTAGCGAACCGTCGGTCCGGCAGGCCACCGATAGCGTGGGATTGACCGGCCCGCAGGGCATCCTGCCGCACCTCACCGGGGATTTCGCGGTGGAAGCCGAGCTGGATCGCTCGTTCTTCCCGGCCGGCGCCGTCATGATCGGAACCGACGACGCCAACCGCATGCGCAGCTTTATCACCGGCATCCTGGGGCTGGCCGGGCAAGGCCAGGCGAGCCGGCCCACCACCACGACGTATCGCGGCGTCACGATCACGTCGATGCCCATTTCCGGGATTGGGCCGCAGGATCATTTCCTGCCGGCGTTCGCGGTCCTCGATGGGATGGGACTCCTGGCATCGAATCCCGCGGAGCTTAAGGCCATCATCGACGCCCATAAGGACCACACGGCGATCACCCGCGACGCCACCTACGTCGGCGCTGTAGGGGCGTCGCTGACCAATCCGGCGTCCGTTGTTTACCTCGATCTCGCGAAGATCATCAAGGCGATCCAGTCGGCGCCCGCGGGAAGCGCGGTTGGGAGCCTGCATCTGAAGACCGACAAGAACCTGACGCCGCTGCGCGCCTTCATCCTCACCTCGGACAGCAGCGCGGACGGGATGGTCGAGCGGTTCGTTGTGATCCTCCAGTAGACCGGCGATCCGGATGTCTGGTACGCTAATGACTGACGTGTCAGTCAGTAGCCGCCCGATGACGGAATCCCCCCTCACCGAGCGCCAGTGGGTGCGGCGCGGCGAGCTGCTCGAGGCGGCCCGCCGGGTATTCGAGCGTGACGGCTACCACGCCGCCACCGTTAGCTCGATTGTGCAGATGGCCGGCCTCTCCCAGGGTGCGTTCTACCTCTACTTCGTCGACAAGAAGGCGGTGTTCGCCGCCCTCCAGGAGGAGATGGCGACGCTGCTGCGCCGCCGCATCTACTGGGCAACTCGCAATCAGTCGGACCCGGCCTCACGGCTCACGGCCGGGCTCACCGCCTATTTCGAGTTCTACGACGAGTACCGGAACTGGATGCGACGCCTGACCGTCGAGGGCCTCGGCATCGACGAGAGCTTCGAGGCCCGCCAGGTGCAGCTCTACGAGACCCTGGCCGGGGGGTTTGCGCCGACCCTGGGTGAGCTCGGTGTCCGCCTTCCGGCCGTCGCCGCCGCGGCCCTGATCGGCATGGCCTCCCAGGTCGCTTACTGGAAGCATTACCAGAGCCAGGGCAGTCCGCCAATGACCGTCGCCTCCCTCGCGCAGGCATGCGCCAGCCTGTTTCTTCATGGCGCGGCATCGATCCCAAGCCCATCACAAGAACAAGGAGAACCCAATGCCTGAAGCCAAAGAGGTTTTTTCCGAAATCGAAAACCGGATCAAGTCCAAGCCGGAAAAGGCCGCCGGGCTGAACGCCACGTATCAGTTCGACCTGACTGGCGAGTCCTGGACACTGAAGATCGCGGATGGCGCGGCGACCGTATCTCCGGGCGCCGCCCAGAGCCCGAACACCACCTTGATCGCATCGACCGACGACTGGATGAACATTGCCACCGGCAAGCTCAACCCGGTGCAAGCCTTCATGCAACAGAAACTCAAGGTCAAGGGTGACATGGGGCTGGCCATGAAGCTCCAGGGATTGCTGCAGTAGTGACCGATGCACGCTGGGTCGGGCGCAGCTACGAGACGGAGCCGTTTGTGGTGACCGAGCAATCGATCCGGGACTACATGGCTGCAGTTGGCGATGTCGCCGACGCTGGCGAGTTGGTCGCGCCGCCCACCTACGCCATGGTGTACGGGTTCGACGCCTACTGGCAGCTCTGGACCGACCAGGAAGTGGCGCTCGACGTCGCCCACCTGGTCCATGGCGAGCAGCGCTTCAACTTCCAGCGGCCGGTCCGGGCCGGTGATCGGCTGCGGACGACGGGCCGTCTGACCGCCATCAACACCCGCGGCGACATGGAGCTGGTCACCTTTGAGCTGAGCGCGAGGGATGAGAAGGACCGTCCCGTCTCCGATGCGACGGCCCTATTCATCATTCGGAAGGCGTGAAAACCATGACGGCCCAGGATTTCGAGAGCATCAACAGCGGTCAAGCGCTGCCGTCGTTGACCAAGCACATCACCGTGGAACAGATCCGGCAGTACGCAGAGGCCTCAGGTGATCGAAATCCGATCCACCTGGACGAGACCTTCGCCCGCTCGGCGGGCCTGCCAGGAGTGATCGCGCACGGCATGCTGACCATGGCGTTCGCCAACCAGATGCTGACGGACTGGTTGGGTGACCGGTCGCGGCTCAAACGACTCCAGGGACGATTCGCCGGTATGGTCTTGCCCGGCGACGACGTCACCTGTTCGGGGAGCGTGGCCTCCAAAGACGAGCAAACCCGACGCGTCGTCATCAACCTGGTCGTAACCAACCAGCGCGGCGAGAAAGTGCTGAACAAAGGTGTGGCCGAGGCCGAATTCTCGACACAAAGGAGCGATAACCATGCCACTTGACTTCACGTTGACCCCTGAGCAAGAGGACATCAAGGGGCTGGCCCATGAATTCGCCGAGAAAGAGATCCGCCCGGTGGCCGCCCACTACGACGAGACCGAAGAATTCCCCTGGCCGGTCCTCAAGAAAGCCCACGAGGTCGGCCTGACCCCGGTGTCGGTGATGCCCGAAGCCTACGGCGGGGGCGGCCTCGACATCATCTCCAACATGCTGATCGCCGAGGAGTTGCACTGGGGATGCGCCGGGATCGCGGTAGCGATTACCGGGACCGGCCTGGCGGCGGCGGCCGTGCTGGCGATGGGTAACGAAGCGCAAAAGCGGCGTTGGATTGGCGACTTCTGTAATGCGAAGACGCCGGTGGTCGGCGCCATGGGACTGACCGAGCCCGGGACGGGTTCGGACGCGATGGCGATCGCCACCACGGCAAAGAAAGTCGACGGTGGCTACCTGATCAACGGCGCCAAGCAATTCATCACCAACGGGGGAATCGCCGACCTGCACGTGATCTTTGCCAACACGGACCCCACCATCGGCGCCGCCGGCATCGCCGGCTTTGTCGTCGAGAAAGGCAATAAGGGGCTCAGCATGGGCCGGAAGGAAAAGAAGCTGGGCGTGCGGGCTTCGCACACGGCGCAGGTCATCCTGCAGGACTGCTTCGTTCCCACCGAGAATCGGCTCGGCGGTGAGCCCGGTGATCCCGACGCTGGACCGGGCGCGCTCGGCGCTTTGCAGATGCTCGAGTACTCGCGGCCCGCGGTCGCCGCCGGCTCAATCGGCATCGCGCGCGCGGCCTATGAGTTTGCGCTCGATTACGCCCAGCAGCGAGTCGCCTTCGGCAAGCCGATCATCAAGCACGAGGGCATCGGCTTCAAGCTGGCGGACATGGCGATCAACATCGATGCCGCCCGGCTGCTCACCTGGCGCGCCGGCTGGATGGCACAGCATGACATGCTCTTTACCCGGGCCGAGGGCAGCATGGCCAAAGCCTTTGCCGCCGACATGGCCATGCAGGTCACGCTCGACGCGGTGCAGGTGCTGGGCGGCTACGGTTATATCCGCGAGTACCCGGTCGAGAAATGGATGCGCGACGCCAAGATTTACCAGATCTGGGAAGGGACGTCCGAGATCCAGCGGCTGGTGATTTCGCGGGCGATCTCCGGCGAGCGGCGCCCGCTGACCCGCGAGCAACCCAAACCCCAGATTCGGAAGGCTAGCTGAGCCATGATCGATCTGAAGGGGAAGGTTGCCCTGGTGACGGGCGGCTCCCGGGGCCTGGGCCGCGCCGACTGCCTGGCACTGGCCCGCGCCGGTGCCGACGTGGTGGTGACCGACATCCTGATCGAGAGCGATCCGGAGCTGGAGAAGGCGGCGGAGGCCTCGGAAAGCGCGCTTTCGCAGCTGATGGCGTCGCAGAAAAGCGTCTATTCGGAGAAGACGTCCAGCGATATTCGCGAGATGGGGCGCCGCTCGGTGGCGCTCAAGATGGACGTCACCAACCGTGACCAGGTCAAGAGCGTCGTCGATCAGGTCGTCAAAGAATTCGGCAGCCTGGACATTCTCGTCAACAATGCCGGGACGCTCGACCACATGGCGTCGGTCGAGAACCAGGTGGATGCCCTGTGGGATCGCGACCTGAAGGTCAACCTGACCGGCGCCTATAACTGCTCGAAGGCGGTCTGGCCGCACATGAAGGCCCGCAGCTGGGGGCGGATCATCATGATGTCATCGATTGCGGGGCAGTTGGGTGGATTTGGACAGGCGAGCTACGCCACGACCAAGGCCGGACTTGTGGGCCTGGCCCGGACGCTGGCGCTGGAGGGCGCCCGCTACAACATCACCTGCAACGCTATAGTGCCCGGCGTGATCGCCACCGAGGCCTACAAGATGGGCCGTCCGGACATGAACGAGCGGATGGTCAAGCGGATTGCCATGCGCCGGCCGGGCGAGCCCGACGACATTGCCAACGCGATCACCTTCCTGTGTTCGCCCGCCGCCGGCTATATCACCGGCGTGGCCCTGCCGGTAACGGGCGGCATGGACCTCTTCACGTTCTAATGCCATTCCTCGAGGTCGCGACCAGCGACTTTGTGACGACCATTCGGATGAACCGGCCGCCGGTCAATGCGCTGGTTCCGGAGCTACAGGAAGAGCTGCTCGAGACCCTGAAGCGCTTGAAAGACGACAACGCCACTCGCGTGGTGGTGCTGACCAGCGCCATCGACCGCTACTTCATGGCCGGAGCCGACATCAAAGCCATGGGCGGGGAGGGCGGCTTCGACCGCGAGAACCCGGCAACGCTGGAGCGGGTGGCGCAGATGTCGCGCCGCAGCCAGGCCGCCTTCACGGAAGTCGAACATTTCTCCAAGCCGCTGATCGCGGCCATCAACGGCCACGCTCTGGGTGGCGGGTGCGAGCTCGCGCTGGCCTGCGACTACCGGCTGATGATCGACGATGGCCGCTCCACGATCGGCCAGACCGAAGCCAGCCTGGGACTGATCCCCGGTGCGGGAGGCACGCAGCGGCTGCCCCGCCTCGTCGGACGCGCCCGGGCGACGGAGATGATCTTCGAGTCCACCCGGCTGAAGGCGCCCGCGGCGGTCGCCATCGGGCTCATCAATGCCGCGCTGCCCGCCGAGGGATTTCAGGCCGCCGTTCTCGAGCGCGCCCGCCGGCTTGCCGGGGCGGCGCCGATCGCGTTACGGCTGGCGAAGGAAGCGCTGCTCGCCGGGCTGGAACGGCCCCCGGGAAAGGGGTACGAGGTCGAAGCCGAGAATTTTGGCCGGGCGGCGATGACGGAGGACGCGATGGTGGGGATCATGTCCTTTGTGGGCAAGCAGCAACCGGAGTTCAAAGGAAAGTAAAGAAACTTCCTCGCCAGTAAGTGGGTCGAGACGCCGGCGTTTTAAGGGGCAGGAGTCTCGAACCGAGGAGGATTCTTCATGCTTCGATCGATCTGGATTGCCGTGGGAGCAGCCCTGCTGCTGGCCGTCGGCGCACTGACCGCCGCGGCGGCCAACTCGCACGGAAAAACCGTGAGCACGCTCGCCACCGGCACAACGCTTAAGGGCGAGGCGAAAGGCGACGCGATCAGCACGCTGGCCAGCACGAAATCCGACGCGGCGAATGCGGCCGCCAGGGCCGGCGCGGATGCCGATGAGGCGAATGACGAGGCCGAGGACGGCGACAACGACGCGCATGGCGACGCCGTGAGCGCCGTCGCCCGGAGCGACGCCACAGCCGCGCACGAAAACGGCAAGAAGAAAGTCAATCATGGCGGCGCGGTGTCGGTAGCGGCCCACAACCACGACTGAGGGTTTTCAGATATCACGATCTCCCTCCCCCGCGTGCGGGGGAGGGTCCGGGCCCGCCGGCCCACGCGAGCCGCGCTTTAGTGCGATGCGAGCGTTTGAGGCGTCAGGTTGGGGGCTACGGGACAGGCTGGTACTGCGTGACCCGGTCGCGGAGGGCCGCGATGACGGCGTCGACCCGCTCGACGCTCGGGCCACTCGCCCGCAGGATCAGCTCGCGGGTTTCCGTCTGCGGATAGGATCCCAGCGACACGTCCGGGTACTCCTCTCCGAGTGCCTTCATCACGTCGTGAAACATGCTCTCCGGGGCGAGGCGGTAATGAAGCTCCCGCACGACGTCGGCGTGGCCGCCGGATAGATACCGGATCTCGATGTCCTCGTAGATCGACCGAAGCTCGTGTGGCACGCCCGGTAGCGCGAATAGATAGCGGGCCTGCCCCAGGTCGAACGCGAGTCCGGGCGCCATGCCCGCGCCGTTTCGGATCAGGTTCGCTCCCTCAGGCAGCATCGCCATCCTACGGTTCCCCGCGTTCAGTTCGGCGGTACCCCGGCGGGCGGCCATGTTGAGGACAAACATCAGGTTCTGCATCTGCGCACCCACATCCCGCCGGTAAACGAGCGGTTGACTCAGGGCGCGTGCGAGCGCGACATAGGTACGGTCATCGGGTGTCGGGCCAAGCCCACCGCACACGAAGATGCGCGAGAGTTCTGGACGGGCCGCGTGGTCACGGATCGCAGCGACGATGTCAGCGTCGACATCTCCGACGGTGGTCATCATGCGTACCGGGTATCCGGCTCGAAACAGGCGGCCGGCCAGCCAGTTGGAGTTGGTGTCGACGGTAAAGCCCGCGAGGATCTCGTTCCCGACGACGATGATGCTCGACTGCGGCACGCGCCCCATAATGACAGGGGCATGCCCAGATCCGCTTATGAACGCAGCAAGGGCGTCGAGACCGTCACCTGGCGCGAGTTTCCTCTCGGCAAAGGCATCGCGCTTTCCATCCTCGATGAGTCCACGCCGGGGGGGCGTCAGCTAAAAGGTCAGCGATTGCTCGACGTGCTGGATGAGGCCGCCGGCCTTCCGCCGTGCAAATTGACAGTGGCGGATCGGCCCCAGCGACACCGGACCCGAGGCGGCCGGCTCGAGCTGAAAACCTACGGCTACTACCGGATCGCGTGGGAAGCGGCACCGCAGCGCGGCACGATCCGGATCTACAACCTGACGGCCATCCGCCAACAGGTGCTCGCGCCCAAGGTCTTTCTCGAGACGCTGCTCCACGAATGGGTGCACCACTACGATTTCACCGGTCTTCAGCTCGACCGCTCGCCACATACTTCCGGGTTCTTCGCGCGCATCCGCGATCTGGCGGAGACGCTGGGGGTTGGCTTCGTCGCCCCGCCCAAGCGGGACGTCTCGCCGGTCGCCACTGCGGCTGACGATGTCGAAATCGCGCGGCCGGACGCGCTTCGACCGGGCGGGGTGCCACCGCCACAGTGGATCCGCGACCAGGTGCTGGCGCTGTTCGGCCATCGGCGGAGCTGACCAGTTCCGAAACTCGACCAGTACAATACGGCGGGCGCGCACTCGCCACACTAAGGAAGGGAGAGAAGCCAACCCTGTTCGCCGCGGCCGCGCTTCGCATTGATGAGTCGTCGGCGACGGCTGTCCTGGCACTGGTCAGCGTCGCGGCCCTGATCGCATTGGCCTACGGCGGGCTGCTGACCCGCTGGGTGCTGGCCGCCAACCCGGGCAACGAAACGATGGCCCGGATCGCGAGGGCCATTCAGGAAGGAGCGGCCGCCTACCTCAATCGTCAGTACACGACGATTGCCGCGATCGGTGTCGTCCTGGCCCTGGTCATCACGTTTGCCATCAACTGGGAGACCGGCGTGCTCTATGTCGTCGGCGCTGCCTGTTCGGCGCTGGCCGGCTACGTCGGCATGAACGTCTCGGTTCGCGCCAACGTCAGGACGGCCCAGGCCGCCACCGGCGGTCTCGACCGGGCCCTCCGCCTCGCCTTTCGCGGCGGCGCGGTCACCGGCTTGTTTGTCGTCGGGCTCGGCCTGCTCGGCGTGGCCGTTTCCTACTGGATCTTTCGGAAACCGGAATCCCTCGTCGGGTTGGCGTTCGGCGCGAGCCTGATCAGCGTCTTCGCCCGACTGGGTGGCGGCATCTATACGAAGGCTGCGGACGTGGGCGCCGACCTCGTCGGGAAGGTCGAAGCCGGCATTCCCGAAGACGATCCACGCAACCCAGCAGTGATCGCGGACAACGTCGGCGACAACGTGGGTGACTGCGCCGGCATGGCCGCGGACCTGTTTGAGACCTACGCCGTGACCGCGATCGCCGCGATGCTGCTCGGCAGCCTGCTGTTCCCGGGCCAGCTCCGCTTCGTGCTCTTTCCGCTGATTCTCGGCGCGATCTCGATCATCGCGACGGTGATTGGCACCTTCTTCGTCCGGCTGGGCCGGAGCACCTGGATCATGGGCGCGCTGTATCGAGGCCTCGGCGTGAGTGCCGTGCTGGCATTGGCGGGTTTCCTGGCCGCGACGCTTCTGTTCGGCTTGAACATCAATCTCTTCTGGGCGGCCGTGACGGGCGTCGTCGTCACCGTCGCGCTGGTTGGCATCACCGAGTTCTTCACCAGCGCCGACTATCCGCCGGTCCGCCTGATCGCGCGCGCCTCGACCACGGGCGCCGCGACGAACATCATCGCCGGACAGGCCATCGGCATGATCAGCACGGCGCTTCCCGTCCTCGTCATCGGCGCGGGCATCCTGGTTTCGTATTTTCTTAACCAGCAGCCGTCGGCGACGGGCAACTTCGGTCTCTACGGCGTGGCCATCGCCGCCATGGCGATGCTGTCGATGACGGGCATCATCGTCGCCATCGATGCCTACGGCCCGATTACCGACAATGCCGGCGGCATTGCCGAGATGGCCAACCTGCCGGAATCCGTGCGCAAGATCACCGATCCCCTTGACGCCGTGGGCAACACGACGAAGGCTGTGACCAAGGGCTACGCGATCGGCTCGGCCGGCCTGGCGGCGCTGGTCCTGTTCTCCTCGTACACGCAGGAAGTCAGCAAGGGATTCGCCGCACCGGTGGCCTTCAGCCTGACGGATCCACTGGTGATCGTCGGCCTGTTCTTCGGCGGCATCCTGCCGTTCCTGTTTGGCTCGCTCAGCATGCTGGCGGTCGGTCGCGCCGCCGGCCAGGTCGTCGTCGAGGTTCGCCGGCAGTTCCGCGAGATCGCGGGTCTGATGGAAGGGACCGCGCAGCCGGAGTACGGGCGGGCGGTCGACCTCGTGACCCGCTCCGCGCAGCGCGAGATGATCATCCCCGGTCTGATCCCGGTGGCAGCGCCGTTGCTGGTCGGCTTCATTCTTGGGCCGAGGGCGCTGGGCGGCATGCTGATCGGCAGCATCGTGACCGGCATCTTTCTTGCGATTCAGATGACCTCGGGCGGTGGCGCGTGGGACAACGCCAAGAAATACATCGAGGACGGACACTATGGCGGGAAGGGCACCGAGACCCACGCCGCGGCCGTCACCGGTGACACGGTGGGGGATCCGAACAAGGACACGGCCGGGCCGGCGATCAATCCCATGATCAAGGTGGTCAACATCATCGCCATCCTGATCGCCCCCATGATCGCCGTCCATTCGCTGATTCGCTAACCCGCTTGCGCGTGGCTAGACTTAATCCATGGACGAGTACATGCTCGAGATCAACGATCTGCGCCGACGGATCGCAACGCTGAAGTTCGAGCGGGCGTCGCTCATCATCATCGAGGACCTGGAAGCGCAGCTCAGGATTCTCAAGGCGATCTACGACTCCGCTGGAGCGCTGTTTGCGGCCGGCGAGAACGACCGGCGGCTGCAGGCCAGTTTCAATGAGCGCGAGCTCGGGGACTGGAGCTTTGACAATGTCTACGCCTATGTCTACGACCAGGCGGTTGCTCTCGAGCCCGATGGCCACGATCTGGCGGCGCTCATCTGGCAGCAGGACTACGCAGCGCCGCTGCTCGGCGCGGTTCCGGCGAAATAAAAAAGGGCTCCCAGACGGGGAGCCCTTGGTGCGTTCTTGGCGTTAGTCGGCGACGTGCTTGCTGTGGCCGTATGCGTGACCGTGCCCGTGCGATGCGCCGGACTGCGAATCCGTCGAAGCGCTATCCGACTCGGTCGCATCCGGGGTCTCGGTCTTGGCGCTGTCAGTCTTCGTTGTGGACGTCGGCTGGGCCTTGCACCAGGCATTCGCGCCACTCATCAGCTTGCCATGGTAGTTCTTCGAAAGCTTCAGCGAGCTACCCAGCGATCCCTGGGGCGCCACCGCATAATTCCGATTCTTCGCGAGCCACGAGACGCATTCGCCCGTGTTCTTGAAGCCATTCGCCGGGAGCGTCAGCGCCGCCGCCCCGTTGAGCGGGACCAGCGTCAGCTGGTTGTCGCCAGTGCCTAGCGTGAACGAGGTCGGATTGTCAACGGTAATCGTGTTGTTCGCGTTCGCGGCGGCATACGCGCCGGCGCCGCCCAACGTGAGGGCGCCAGCCGCCAGGCCGGCCGCAATCTTCAACTTCGCCGTAATGCGAAACATTTCTTATCAGGTCCTCCTTGAATGAGATCAAGACCTGCTTAGTACAACGCCGGGTGTGTTCAGCCGCATATGGACAGCGGGCTCGTCGTTACAGCCGAACCAGCAGCGATCTTCAATCGGTAACAGGGCGGTCGCAGCGCCGCGCGTATTCTGAATCGGACCGTGCGCTCCGAGATCGAGGTAACTCCCACGCCGTCTGGGGCGGCCAACGCCTGGCGCCCCCGCCTGCTGCTACCGCTGGCCTTCACGGGTGGCCTCGCCAGCCTGGGCATCGAGTTCGCGGCAGCCCGCCTGCTCGCCCCCTTTTTCGGGCAGTCCCTCTTCATCTGGGGGACCTTGATCGGGCTGATCCTGATCTACCTGACGATCGGCTACTATGCCGGCGGCCGGCTGGCCGATCGGCGCCCCGACGCTCGCCTGCTGTATCAGATCGCCGCCGCCGCCGCGCTTTTGACCGCGGCGATCCCGATCGTCTCGCGGCCGATCCTCTCGCTGGCCCAGACCGGCTTCGCCCAACTCTCGGTGGGGCTCGTGCTGGGCTCGCTGATCTCGGTCATCATCCTGTTTGCGGCTCCGGTGATCCTCCTCGGGATGGTCTCGCCGTTCGTGATCCGGCTTCGCATCCGGCAGCTCGAGACCGCCGGCAATGCGGCCGGCGCGGTCTATGCGCTGTCGACGTTGGGAAGCATCCTGGGGACATTCATCCCGGTGTTCTGGCTGATTCCCACGTATGGCACCCGCCCGACCATCTTTATCCTGGCGTTTGCGCTCGGCACGATTTCGGCGGCGGGCCTTCTGGGCGGCGGCCGCCGCCGGCTCTATCTGCTGCTCCCGGTCCTGATTGCAGTGCTGGCGCTCTTTGGTGGCGGGTCGATCCGCGCGGCGGCGTACGGCGTCCGGCTTTACGAAACGGAGTCGGCTTACAACTACATCCAGGTCGTCAAAGTCGGGAACGAGACCCAGCTCGTGCTCAACGAGGGTCAGGCCGTGCATTCGGTCTACAACCCGACCTCCGAGTACACCCACGCCTACTGGGACGAGGTGCTGCTGGCTCGGTACTTTGGCTCGGGCCAGACGCCCAAGCGGGTGGCGGTGGTGGGCCTCGCCGGCGGGACGATCGCCCGCGAGCTGACGGCGAT